>SUUF01000057.1:0-2408 GCA_015062635.1 Coriobacteriaceae bacterium
GGTCGCCCGGGGACATACACCGGTCGCCACATGTATGTCCCCGGTCGCCACATGTATGTCCCCAACGGACCACAACGTTCGCGAGGGGTGAAGCGCATCATCCAGGAAAGGCGCAGCCCGGGGCGGGCAGGAGGCCAGATGCCCTTACTGCTTGTATGACGGCTTGATGTATGACAATGTCGGCTTGAAGCCCACGGCGCTGTAGCATTGCTCCATCAGCCGGCCGATGCTATCGGCCCAGGTCGTGCTCGTGGCATATTGATGCCATCCACGCGTGCCCGTCGCCTTCGTGTACGCATAGTCCCACTTCATCGCATACAGCGTCGGCTGCGCATACGACGAGCGGTACACGTAGTTCTCGGCGATCCACTTCGCGGCGCCCGTCACCGCCTTCGACGGAGAATTCCATCCCTCGATGATAGCCTTCTTACGGCCGCCCGAAAGCGGGCTGTTGTCATACGCGCCGATGCCGAAGAAGTTGTAGTAAGTGCCCTTCTTGTAGTAGGTGCCGTCGATGTAGCCTCCACCGTACTTATAACCGGACGCAAGTTCCGATTTACCCCAACCGCTCTCGAGAATCGCATGTGCGACCAGGTACACCTCGTTCAGGTTGTGCTTCTTGCACGCCTTCGCGAATGCATCGCCAAGGCCCGCCATCTTGCCGGTCGAACCGTTGGTTGCAATGAACTTGTCGAGCAGCGCACCCGACACGCCGGTGTTCTTGCGCAGGTCGACGAACTTGTATTTCGACCCGTTGTTGGGATTGAGCACGCTGCGCAGGTACTTCAACGTCGTCGTGGAATAATACTCGTTGCCGCTCTTCTGCATGCGCGCCATCTGATCGAGCGTGAACTGCAGCGCGATGGTCGTCGCGTCTTCCCCGGTGGTCTCGACAAGATGCCACTTCTGGCGGCCCGCGCCCTTATAGGTGATATCGCACACGTTCTTGCCGGCCTTGCATCCCTTCGCGCTCAGCACGAGCGAATATCCGAGCTTCGAGGCGATGATGAAATTGCCCTTGCCGGCGTAGCTGACCTCCCACTTCTGCTGGGCGGTGTTGGCCGGGGTCTGCTGCGCGATGTTCGCGCCCGATACCGTCGAGCCGTTCACGACGGTGAGCATCTTGCCCGACGAAACGTTCGTGAAGGTCTTCTTTGCAGCATCGTAGTACCACTTCTGGTTGGCATCGCCCGCGTCCTTCGCGAGGCGCACGTTCGCACCGTCAGCAGAACTGTCATCGACCACCTCGACGGCAATCGAGCGATTCACAGCATTCTGGATGTCGTAAAAACCAGACCCGAGCACCTTCACCGACTTTCCCGTCCACCGCGCGCTCGCCTTCGTCGATGACGCCAGGCACTTCACGACCGTTCCCTCAGCGGAACTCGCATTCGACAGCGAGAGCATCTGGCCCGTTGCCACGTTCTTCCAGAACACCTGGCCATGTGCGCCGACCGGCGTCCACCACTGCTTCGACGTGCCGGTCGATGCCTTCACGCGAACCGGCTTGCCCTTGGTTCCCGTGATGCGGTACCCGGTGGCAAGGCTCTCGATCGTGTAGTAATTGGGCTGGCCGGCGACCGATTTCACCTGCCACTTCTGATACAGCTTGCTCGCGTACTTCTGAATGGTGAGGGCGGCGCCCGCCTTCAGGCTCGCGCCCTTCAGGCTGATGGCGCGCTTGCCGGAAAGGCCGGTGCGAATGGCGTAGACGCCGTCGACAACGATGCCGCTGCGGGCGGCAAGCGAAAACGCCTGCGAGGTAGAACCCGTCGCCAACGCCTTGCCGCACAGGCGCGCTCCTGCGCTGGCGGTGCCATCAATGGAAAGCACGAGACCGGTGGCCACATTCACGAAGCGCACGGACCCATCGGCATTGACCTCGAGGCGGTATTTCGAATCGTTTCCGGTCGACTGCCCGAGCGCCACCGTTCCATCGGCGTTCATGATGATGCGCGATTTGAAACCGGTGCCCGCGAGGATGCGATAGTAGGAGCCAGTCTTGGCGAGCTTGAAGGCCTGGCCGGTCGCCTTGCCGCTCTTCTGCAGGACGATGCTCGTGCCGGCACGCGAATTGTTGCCGTTCACCTGCAGCACGAATGCGGAATTGAGTTTCGTCTTGATGGTATACCAGCCGGCCGCCGGCGCAGTGGTGGCGCTTGACGCGCCAGTAGCCTGCGTCTTTATGACTGCCATCGAGCTGATGGAAGCCGTCTTGACGGTTGCCGGCGACGCGGTCACGGCAGCCACCGCGGTTGCCGGCGTTGCGTCAGCCGCACCCGCAGCCGAGACGGCCGTAGCGGCATCCGCCGCCTTGGGTGCTTCCGCATCCTGCATCGCCGGAGCATCGCCAGACAGCTGGTCGGAAACCACGGTGTCATCGACAGCCGTCTCATCGCCAGTGCCAT
>SUUF01000057.1:2508-11184 GCA_015062635.1 Coriobacteriaceae bacterium
GCGGCGCCTTCAACAACGCCATCCGCCACATCCACCGCTTCCGCCGCAACGGAATCGGAAGCGCCCGTTGCGCCCTCGACTTCATCGGCAAGCGCTGCCGGCGCCACCGCGAACAGCGACACCGCCACGACGAGCCACGCAAGCAACGCTGCGTGGTTCATGCGTTCCGCCAGGGTCTTGCTCATCGTCTTCCTCCTTGCATCCACCATCACGAAAGGGCCGCCTTCACGGCTGCCTTGAATTGCGCCCACGTGCGCCCGAATTTCTCGAAATAATCGTCGGGATCGGTATGGTCGGTGCCGCCCCATTTCGCGCGGCATTCGTTATGCGATATCAGCCGGTTGATTCCCCAGCCGTGCTTCTTCAGCTGCCAGGCCGCCCATTCCACGCCGGCATTCCACACGCGCGCGAATTTCGCCGAACTCGTTGCATGGCACAGCTCGATGCCGATGACATACGCGTTGCCGTTGCCCACCTGCCAGCACAGGCGATTCTCGGGCACGCAATAATAGCAATCGCCCGTCCAATCGACCGTGTAGTGAACCGCATAGGTGTCGTCGTTGTTCCAATAGTCGCGGTGGTTCTTCGCGGTCGCGCCCGGGTTCGCGGTCTCGTGAATGACGATATAGCTCGCGTTCAGGCTCCCGTGCCCGTTCGAGACGATCGACTTGATGAGATTGAACCCATGGTAGGTCGTATCGGCGCCCGCAGGCGAGAAGCGCCATTGCTGCAGCTTGGACGAGGTGCCCGTCGATGCGGTGAGCTTTCCGTACTCTTCTGTCGCGGAAGCCGAGAGCACGAGGTTCGCACCGAGCCCCGAGACGACCCTGAAATTCCCGCCGCCGACATATTGGAAGCTCCACTTCTGGTCGTTGCCGCCGGTTGCCTTCGCCTGGACGATGCCGGAACCCGATTTCGCCTTCCCGCCCTTGACGGTAAGCAGCAATCCCGAATTCGCATTTGAGAGCGTCCCCTTCGAGGCGTTGAACACCCACCGTTGGTTGGCGTTGCCCGTGGAATCCCAGATGATGACCTTCGCGCCGCTCTTCGTGCTCCAATCGCCCACATCGGCCGCGAACGCGGTGTTCTGCGTGCTCATCAACTCGTACGTGCCGGAATCGACCGCGCGCACCTTCTTCAGCGTAAACGATTTCGCCGCGGTATCAGATACGTTCTTGTTCACGACCGACGCCGCCTCGCGGGCGCTTCCGCTTGCCGTCATCACCCGCTTGGTCGCGACGTTCTTGAACGCGTATCCCTTACCCGTCCACACGGCCGTCCACCGTTGCTTCGTCGAATTCGACGCGCCTTTCAGCGTCAGCTGCTTATTCGCCACGCCGGAAAGGCGCTTGCCCGTGGCCAGCGATTCGAAGGTGTAGGTGTTCGCCTTTCCGGCTACAGCGCTCACCAGCCATTTCTGCTCGAGGTCGCCGTTATAGCTGGAATATTCCGCCTTGACGCCATATGCCGACACCGCGCGTTTTCCCTTGAGGGTGGTCTTCATCGCGTAAATGCCCGGAAGCACCAAGCCGGCGCGCTGCTTCAACACGAAGGACTGGGCCTTCGCGCCATCGCGCAGCACCTCGCCGGTGATCTTCGCGCCCGTCTTCGCCTTGCCGGAAGCCACGGTGACCGCGAGCCCCGACGCGACATTCACGAGCTTATAGCCCTTCGTCGCCACATCGTATTGCAGCGAGAACAAGGTCGGCTTGCCCTTCGCCTTGGCGATGTCGACCTTCGTGCCCGGGATGATGTTCCCGTCGCGCACATCGGCCGCGGCCTTCAAGGCAACGCCGGCGACGATGCGGTAATAGCTTCCCGCCTTCTTCAGCTTGAAGGCGAAGCCGGCGGCAGCCGAGCCCTTCTTCAGCTGGATGGGCGTTCCCAAGTCGCTCTTATTGCCCTTCACGAACAGCGAAAACGCGCTGGCAAGTCTCGACTGGATGGTGTACCAGCCCGACTTCACCTTGTCGCTCGCGCGCACTTTCGCGGTCGTGCGCTGCAGCGACCACCGCTGCGCTTTCTGGGAATTGCTCGCGGCGAGCACCGCAAGCGCGCCGTCTTTGCCCGACGCACCCTTCACGGCAAGCGAGAGCCCCGCCTTCAGCGCGGTCTCGAGCCGGAACGTGCCGTTCGAATTCTTCGTGACGATCCATTTCTGGCTGCGCGCATTGCTGCGTTTCGCCTGCACGACGGCGGCTCCGCCCTTCGCAGCGCCCTTGACGGCGAGCGCGAGGCCGGAATTCACGTTCACGATGCTCGCGTATCCCTTCGAATCGAACGAGATGGTCCAACGCTGGGCCTTCCCCTTCTTGTCGTAGGTGATGAGGCAGACGGCAGCACCGGCGGTCTTAGCAGAACCCTTGGTCTGGATGACCTTCCCCCGCGCCGTGCCGGCGACGATGACATACTTGCCCGAGCCCAACGCGCCCTTCGATGCCGCGGCTTTCGCGTCTTCCTTCGCATACGGGTTGGCGGCACGCGCGGCGGTTGCCGTGACCGTCGCGGCCCCAAGCGCCGTCGCTTCTTCAGTAGCAGGGATGCCGATCTCGACGGTCGCCGCATCGTCCGCCGCATCGTCCACGGCGTCGCCTTCCGCGGCGCCTTCGCCCGGCGCTTCGCTTGCGTCGGTCGGGGCCGAAACGTCGCCCGCCTCCGCGTTCACCCCGGGGGTATCGGCATCGGGCGCGTTGTCGACAGTTCCGGAATCGTCAGTCGATTCCATCCCGGCGACCGCATCGGCTTCCACGATTCCCGTGTTCTGAACCGGGGTTTCGCCGGCCGTCTCGCCCGAAGCCCCCTCGATCACGCCAGCATCGGCATCAACGCCTTCAACCGCGGGCGATTCAATCTCCGGCGCCACCGCGGAATCGGCACCATCGCCTGGTTCCGACTGCTCATCGCCGGAAAGCAAGGCTGCAGCCTTCGTTGTTTCCCCCTCGGGAAGCTCGACCCCGTCGGCGAACGCGGCCATCGGCGCGCACAAGATGAGCGCGGTTATCACCGTGGCAGCTAGAATCGTCGCGTTTTTGCGCATACGTCACCCTCCGTCGTCGCCCCCTGAAGCTTCGACTATACGGTGAATGCAAACCGCCTAAGGCACCATCAGCGCGAATGCGCTCAATCTCGACTCGGCATAGTACCGGGGTATTACAAGCCGATACGCCCGTCCCAGATAGAAACCGGTTATTGCCGCTTGCTGCGCTCGTAGTGGTCGAGCCGGTCGACGGCGATCTGCTGCGTG
Organism: Coriobacteriaceae bacterium; assembly: GCA_015062635.1. GTDB lineage: Bacteria > Actinomycetota > Coriobacteriia > Coriobacteriales > Eggerthellaceae > UMGS1519. The sequence continues at coordinate 5,753 of SUUF01000057.1, forward strand.
AGTTCCTTGATCTTCGTCTCGAGCTGCGAGGTGTGCCGGCTCATCGTGAAGCATTTCACCAGCAAGATGGCGATGAACAGCAGGAACACGAAGTTGACCGGCGCCTGGAAACCGAACCACCCCGCAGGGATGACGGCGATGGCCGGGAAGATGCTCAGCAGCAGGATGAACAGCGACAGGAAGATCCAGAAGAGCGCATCCTCAATGCGCATCTTCGACTTCTTGATGCTGCGCAGCACGAACACCGTCATGGCGAGCGCGCCGAGCAGCAAGACGATGCGGATACCCAAAGACATGCGCGCCCCCTAGCGGAAGAATTGGATGAGCAAAACCGACAATGACATGCGCGCCATATAGGCCGACGAGCTCTTCCAGTTAAGGTAGCTCTCGCCCGCCGTGCGCTCGGCCATGCGCACGGGCACCTCGGCCACGCGCAGGCCCTTCTTGCGCATCAGGTACGAGATGGTGTCGGGTTCGGGCCCGAGGTTCGGGCCGAACGCGAGCTCGTGGATGGCGCGGGCGTTATAGGCGCGGAAACCCGATGTCGGGTCGGAAAGCCGTTGCCCGGTGGTGAGCTTGATCATGCCGGTGAGCAGCTTCGACCCCACGCCGCGCATGCCCGTGGGCTGGTCTTCCTTCGACATGCGGCTGCCGAGCACGATATCGGCGTGCGCGAGCCCCGCCACCATCGCATCGAGATATTCGGGAAGATGCTGGCCATCGGCGTCGAATTGGATGACGCAGTCGTAGGAATGCTTTTCCGCATACTTCACGCCCGCTTGGAACGCGCCTGCCAAGCCCAAGTTGATGGGCAGGTCGAGGAACCGGTAGCCGTTCTTGCGGCAGATGTCGGGCGTCGCATCCGACGAGCCATCGTTCACGATGACATAATCGTATGCGGGGTAATCGCGAATGATCTCGTCGACCACGCGTTCTATGTTGTCCGCCTCGTTATAGGCGGGTATCACTAACAGCGCCCTCACCGGCAACCCTCACCCTCGGTCCAACAATGCACGCACCACTATACTGCATGCGCGGGTAGACCGCATGCCTGCATTACCGCATCGGCCGACTTCGCCCATGTGAAGTCCCGCTCGACATAGTCGCGGCAGTTCTGCGCCGCCTCGCGCGCGGCAATCGGGTCGCGCAGCACCCGCTCGAGGGCCTCGCGCACCGCCGCCGGCTGCGCCGCATGCAGCACGGTGCCGAATGCCTCGCCGGGAACGACCTCGCGCGCGCCCGCCACCGGCGCGGTGACGATATACGCGCCGCAGGCCGCCGCTTCGAGCAGCGAGGTGGGTAGCCCCTCGGGATACACGCTGGGGAAGCAGAAGGCATCGGCCTGCGCGAGCAAGGCCGCCACATCGGGGCGGTCGAGCCGCCCGAGCAACCGCATGTTCGCCGGGGCGTTCGCACGCAGCCGGTCGAGTTCGGGACCCTCCCCCGCCACGAGGAAGCGGATGTCCTCGTCCACGAGCTGCCGTGCCGCCTCGACGAGTGTCCAGACGCCCTTCTCGACGATGAGCCGGCCCGTGAACGCCACGATGCAGGTAGTGGCGCCAGCGCCCGCCTCTGCACGGAAATCGCGTCCCGACGCCTGGGCCCGGAACGCCGCGGCGTCGATGGCGTTGTGGATGACGCCATCGGGCACGAGCAGGAAGTTCCCGAGCCACGACGCCGCCTCGGCCGAAACGCCGTAGCAGCGCGGGTCGGCGTTGCGCACGATGCGCGCGATGCCGTCCTCGTATGCGCGTATCGCCTGGTCGACCTGCTTGTTTCCAATGGAAAGGTAGCTCGAGCCATGCTCGATGAGCACCGGGCGCGTGCCCCGTGCGCGCGCAAGCTCGAACATGCGCAGCGAGATCGGGTAGAAACGCGTGTTCACGACGATGCCGTCGAAGGGCTGCTGCGTGAGCCGTTCCCACAAATCGCGCGCCTCGCGCGTGCCGAGCAACGCCGGAAAGCGCCCGCTGGGGTCGGCGGCCGGCATCCGGTACACCTGCATGTTGCCGTCGCGGGTGACCCCGCTGTCGCCGGCGACCGCGTCGGTCACCACCGTCACGTCGACGTCGCGGCTCGAGAGCTCGCGTGCAAGCGATTGCGTGAACACCTCGACGCCGCCCATATGCGGCGGGTAATACGCCGATGAAAGGCAGATGCGCGCAACCGTCATTGCAGGCCCTCCATCACGTTCACGCCATCGCCGAAATCGAGGATGACCGGTGCATGCGACTTGCGCTTCTCGGGCGGCGGCACCTCGCCCCACGTGGGGCCGTAGGCGGCCGTCAGGTATTCCTCGGCCGGGCTCGGCGCGGGGAACATGCGCCCCTCGAACTCGACGAGCTCGGGATGCTCGAACATGGCCAGCGGTAGCGGTTTCATGCTCGGGCTCGTGAACGAGGCGCATTCCGTCGCATGGGCGTTTTCCGACACCACCGTCTGCTCGCGGAAGCGGCGCCGGATCTCGTCCTCGTCGCCCACGGCGTGCAACACGCGGTGCACGAGCGGGAACGCCTTGCGCGCGAGCTTGCCGTAGAGGCCGGCGGGCACGCGCGTGATGTGGTCGGAATGGTACAGGTACGACGCGCGCGTGTAGGTGCGCGCCGCGCGATACTGGCGCTTCTGCAGCACCGGGTCGGCGGCCACGCGGTCGCGCGGGAAGATGTCAACGAAGATGCCGATGTCGACGCCGGCATCGACGGCCTCCTGCGCGCAGAAATGCGTGCCCGTCTTGCACACCTTCGCGAACATCGGGGCGTAACCGGGCGTGTCCATCGGCGAGAGCAGCTCGAAGCCCTCGGGCAGCGCCGCCGGGGCGATCTCGAGGAACCGATCGTAATCGGCCCGCAGCATGCCCATGTCGATGTCGTCATCCCAGGGAATGAACCCGCCGTGCCGCTTCGCGCCGAGCACGGTGCCGCCGATGAGGAACCAGTTCAGGTTCTCGCGGGCGCACACATCGGCCACGGCATCGATGATCTCGAGCTCGGTGGCCTGCAACCGCTTGAGTACATCCTCTGGATAACTCGCCATGTCTCCTCCATTTCAAAGGCGTATGCTTCAGCAAGCAACTATACTTCATGCGAAGCTCAATCGGGAACGGGGCGTAACCACGATGCGAAAAACGGCACATACCGGCACCCGTCGTGCCATCGCGCACGGCGTTGCAGCCGTCCTTGCGCTGGCCATCGCGCTCGTCGCGTTGGCGTGGGCTCCCGCACCCGACGCCATGCAACGCGCCTGGGCCGAACCCGCCGCATCCTCAAGCGCAGCCGATGCCGAATCCGATGAATTCCTTCCCGTCACCGATGGCGGCAACGCCGAGAAGTACCTGAAGGACATCAAGGGCGAGGAAGCGGTCGAGGAGGCTCGCGACGATCAGGCCGAGGCCGAGGCGGATGCCCGCGGCCACTGGGAATACGAGGACGTCGAGACCATCGCGACGCACCAGGAAAAGGCCGCCCCGCAAAACCCGGGCACGGCCATCGCGGTGGCCTCCGTGGCGCTATCGGGTTATGGGCGCACCGGCGGGCTCGTGGGGCCGTCGGCCGCGACCGCCAACGCGCGCCGTCACACCAAGCCGCCCGATGTGGGCAAGAACGGCGACTGGACGGTGTACAACCGCGTGATGGCCGCCATCCCCAACCATGCGGTGGGCAACCTCTACACCGACTGTTCGGCCACCGTCGCGCTCACCATCTGGTGGTCGGGCGTCGATGACGGCTTCTGCGGCGCAAACACCGTCGCCCAGGCCCGCTATATGGCCGGCTCCTCGAAATGGGACCGCGTCGGCGGCTCGAACGCCTACTGGCATCGCCGCTCGGGCACCGGCGACGGATTCACGCTGCAACCGGGCGACGTCCTGGTGGGCAAGCCGTGCGTCACCGAGGGCCGCCGCACGCACATCTTCATTTACACGGGCACCGAGATCTCGAACCTGAAATATCCCGGCGCCGACTACACGATCTTCGAATCGCATATGGCCAAGTCGTGGCCGGGCATGCAGCAGAACAAGCCGATTCCCAACGCGACGGTCGACTATGCGGTGTACCGCCGCAACAACAAGGACCTCGACATCGACGGCTCGCGCTTCTCGGGCTATTACCTCGAGGAAAAGGTGCGGTACAGCCCCGAGACCAGGGTCGTCGAGGAAAAGAGCTCCGAGAAGCTCGCCGTGCGCTACGTGTACACCGAATATGACCTGCGGCATCTGGGACTGCCGATGGGCTCCTCGACCACCGATCCCAAGACCTTCCTCTTCGATACCGAGACCTTCGACGTGCACGACCCGCTGCTGCCCGCGGGATACGTATTCGACGGCTGGTACACGAGCGAGTACCTGGGTGCGCGCATCGATTCGGTGCATCAGGGCACGTCGCACGACGTCGAGCTGCATGCGCATGTCCATGAAGACCGCATCCACCAGCTCGAATACTACCAGGACATCCCGATCCCCCAGAAGGAAGGCGTGTTCATCGCGCCGCTGCGGCGCACCTTCAGCACGGCGGAACTCGGCATCGCCGCAGCCGCCGTCGTCGCCCTCATCGCCGGCGGCATCTACGCGCTGCGCCGCCGCTCGCAGGCCGCAAAGCCTACGGAAGCATGACGCCCGCGAGCGCGCCGGCGGTCGCGTTCAGGTACCAGGCGAAGGGGTTGAAGCCCGTCGCGTACGGCAAGACGAACGCGACGACAAGGAAGATGGGCATCGCATAGCGCTCGATCGCGTAATAGGCGCCCAGATGCCGTTCGGGAACGAGCACCGCGAATATCGACGAGCCGTCAAGCGGCGGTATCGGCAGCAGGTTGAAGAACATCAGGTACAAGTTGATGACCGTGAACGACGGCAGGAACGTGAACAGGAACTCGAAGCCCGCCGCCGCGATGCCGCCTGCGGCATAGGCGCCTTGCCATGCGGGCATGCTCCACACCAACGCCCAGGTCAGAAGCGCGCCGATAATCGCCATCACGAAGTTCGCCGCAGGGCCGGCCAGCCCCACGATCAAATCGCCCGTGCGCTTGTTCGCGAAGTAGGCGGGATTATACGGCACCGGCTTCGCGTAGCCGAACACCGGGCCGCCCATCATCGCCATCAAAAGCGGCAGCACCACCGTGCCGAACGTGTCGATGTGCGCAAGCGGGTTCAGCGTGAGCCGCCCGGCCACCTTGGCCGTCGGGTCGCCGAGCGCATTCGCCGCCACCCCATGCGCCACCTCGTGAAACACGATGGCCGGCACGAAGCACAGCGCGCTGATGAGGATGTAGCTTATTTGACCGAGCGAGTCCATGGCGACACAGTATAGCGCATCGTCGCGCGCCAAAGCCGGCGCCGCGCGAACCCGGCGCTAGGCCAAACCCGGAAAGCCCAGCTGGCGCTGCGCTTCATACAGCGCAATCGCAACCGAATTGGCGAGGTTCAGGCTGCGGCGCCCCGG
>SUUF01000057.1:11284-12588 GCA_015062635.1 Coriobacteriaceae bacterium
TCCTCCTCGTTCGCGGCCAGGCGCTTCTTCACCTGCGCGTGCTCGGCGATCACGTCGGTGGTCGAATCCTCGCGCGTGTAGAACGTCGGATCGGCGAAGATCGCGTTCAACTCGTCGAGGCGCTTCTGGTCGGCCTCGATGACCGCATCGAGCTCGGCGATGCGCTTGCGATGGCCCTTCAAGGCCGCATATGCGCGGTTGCGCGCCTCGGCTTCGCGGCGCTTCTGCTCCTTGGTCTTGGGGGCGCTGCCCTTCGGCGCCGTGATCTGCGATGGGTCCGCCGACGTTGCCGCGGAGGCAGATGCGTTGCTCTTCTCCGCCGCCTTTCGCACGGTTTCGGGACGCTCATCGGCCAGTCGCTTGCGCGCTTCATCCTCGACGCTGCCATCGACCTGCCCGGTCTTCTGCAGATAGTATTCGTAATCGCCCATGTAGGCGGTGATCTTGCCGCCGCGCACCTCCACGACCTCGTTCGTCACCGCACGGATGAGATGCCGGTCGTGGCTGATGAGCACGATCGTGCCCTCGAACGCGCGCAGCGCCTGCTCGAGCACGTCGACGCTCTGGATGTCCAGGTGGTTCGTGGGCTCGTCCAGGCACAGCAGCGGCGCCGGCTGCACGAGCATCTTCGCGAGCGCCAAGCGGCATTTCTCGCCGCCGGAAAGCACGCTCACCCGCTTCTCGACATCGTCGCCCTTGAACAGGAATGCACCAAGCAGGCTTCTGACCTGCGACATCGACCACTGCGGCGCCACGCGGTCGAGCTCCTCGTACACGGTGTTGCCGGGGTGCAGCTCTTCCAGCTGATGCTGGGCGAAATAGGAGTGCGACACGTTCGTGCCATAGCGCAACGTGCCCGCGTCGATGGGCAGCACGCCCGCGATCATCTTCATGAGCGTCGACTTGCCGGCGCCGTTCGGCCCCACGAGCGCGATTTTCTGCCCACGGTACAGCGTGAAATCGAGCCCATCGTACACGACGTTGTCGCCATAGGCCTTGTGCACGCCGCGCAGCTCGCACACCATGTCGCCCGTGCGCGGCGGTTGCGCGAAGTTGAAATGCACGGCCTTCTTCTGCTCGGGAATCTGGATGCGCTCCATCTTCTCGAGCTTGCGCACGCGGTCCTGCACCTGCTTCGCCTTCGTCGCCTTGTAGCGGAAGCGCTTGATGAAGGCCTCCATGTGCTCGATTTCGGCGTCCTGCTTCTCCTTCAAGGCCACGAGCTGCTCGAGGCGCTCGTCGCGCGCCTTCAGGTAGGCGGAATAGTTCCCCTTGTAGATGGTCACCTTGCCCAATGCGAGCTC
>SUUF01000181.1 GCA_015062635.1 Coriobacteriaceae bacterium
GGCGACGAGGGCCGCAAGATCGCGGTCTTCGCCATCATGTCCGACACGAGGAAGACCTACTCCTTCCTGCTCGCGATCATGATGTGGCAGACGATGAACCTCCTGTGCGACAAAGCGCTCGCCGAGCACGGCGGGAGCCTGCCCAGGCCCGTCACGTTCCTGTTCGACGAGTTCGCCAACATCGGCAAGATCCCCGACATCGAGTCCATGGCCGCGGTCGTCCGCAGCCGGAACATGTCGATCTCGGTCGTGCTGCAGTCGATAGCCCAGCTGAAGGCCAACTACAGCGAGGAGACGGCCCAGACCATCGTCGACTGCTGCGACACGACGCTGTTCCTCGGCGGCAAGTCGAACGAGACCAACCGGGAGATCTCGGAGATGGCCGGCAAGGAGACGGTCTCGATCCTCACGTTCAACGAGAGCCGCGGGACCATGAACTCGTCGACCCGCAACTGGAACGTCGTCGAACGCGACCTGATCCAGTCGGCCGAGGTCGGGAAGATGCCCCGCGACGAGGCGATCGTGCTCATAGCGGGCACCGACCCGCTGCGCGATAGGAAGTACGACATCGAGAGGCATCCGCGATGGAAGGAGGTGCATCCCGGACATGACGGCGCTATCTGCGAGCCGTACGAGCCGGGAAAGAGCGAGGAGCAATGAGAAGGACGGGACGGCCACGCGAAGCGCCTAGAGGCCGTCGGGAGCTTCCACCCTCCCTCAGGCTGCCGTCCCAAGATGCAAAGGAGCGCCCCGTAGGGGCTCCGAAAACGATTCTACCAGCAAGGGCGGTACTTCCACATCCAAACCCGCCCGAAGATGCAAAGGAGGCAAGTGAAAACATGCTTGCAAACATCATCAGCCTCGTGTCGGGGTGCGTCACGTTCCTCGGCGGATTCCTCATCGTGTGGGGAGCCGTGTCCCTCGGCCTCGCGATCCGCGAGCAGCAGGGCGGCGCTCAGATAGCCAGCGCCATCTCGACCATAGCCGGCGGCGCCATCATCGTGGCGGCGGCGGTTTACTTCGGCATGCTCGACACGTCCTGGCTCCCGGCCTAGGGGGTCGGCATGCTTAGCGTATCAGTGCACAAGGACATCGGCGAGTACACCGAGAAGGTTGTGGGCAAGCTATCGGCCCGCACGCTCGCCTGCACGGTCGGCGGCCTCGGCGCTGCTGTTGGGGCGGCGGCCGTGACCTACTTCGGCCTCGGCATTCCCGTCGCCGACGCGACGCTTCCCGTGATGGCCTGCTCGATGCCGTTTTGGCTTGCGGGCTTCTGGAGGCCCAAGGGGCTAGTCGCCGAGAAGTTCATCCCGCTCTACCTGGGCCACATGATCGGGGACGGGAAGCTCGCTTACTCGACGGGATTCACCACCGAGGCGAGCGGCCTGCTCGAATCCCTGCCCGAGAAACCCGACCGCAAATCCCGCAGGAAGGCGAAACGGAAGGGGGCGGAGCTGTATGAGCCGAGCAAAGCAGAGTAGGCACGCCGACGGCGAGGAGAAACGTCCCGCGAGGAGGCCTTCCAGGACGTCGCTCGACCGAAAGATCAGGGAACAGGAGAAGGAGCTCTCCACCCTGAACGAGTCCCGCAGGCGCAAGCGCGCCGCGGCGAAAGACGTTTACAACGCCATCGGGTTCGACGCGATGTACAGGGACGGCATCTGCCAGGTCGAGGAGGGGCTGTTCAGCCAGACCATCGCCTTCGAGGACATCAGCTACCAGTCGGCGCGCGAGGAGAACCAGCAGGCCATCTTCTCCGCCTACTGCCAGCTCTTCGACTACTTCGGCGCCGAGAGCTGCGTGCAGCTCTCCGTCGTGAACACCCCGATACCGGCATCGGAGATCGGCCGCAAGATGTTCTTCCCGACCGACGATGCGGACACCGAGGAATACGCGCGCGAGTACAACCGGATACTCAACGACAAGATGCGCGAGGGCGTTTCGAACCTGGTACGCGAGCGCTACCTCACCTTCGCGACCGGCGCCAAGGACGTCGACGCGGCGGTGCCCAAGCTCGCACGCATGCGCACGGACGCCATCCAGACGCTGAACAAGATCAGGAGCGGCGCGCGCGTGCTGGACGGCGAGGAGCGGCTGCGCGCCATCAACTCGGTGCTCAGGCCCGGAAAGCCGTTCACGTTCTCGTGGGAGCAACTCGGCCCGAAATCGGGGCTCCGCACGAAGGACTTCGTCTGCCCGACGTCGCTCGACTTCAAGCCGGAGGGCCTGGGCACCTGCTACCTCTCGGAGGGCGCATGGTGCCAGGTGCTGGCGTTCACGAGGTTCGGCAGCGAGCTCACGGACCGCTGCCTGGCCGATGTGATCGACCTGCCGATGCCGCTCAACGTGACGCTCCACATCCAGGCGATGGACAAGGCGAAGGCCGTCGCGTTCGTGAAGAAGCGCCTGGCGTGGATGGACAAGGAGATCATCGACGAGCAGATGAGCGCGGTGAAGAAGGGCTATGACTTCCAGATCCTGCCCAGCGAGCTCAAGTACTCAAAAGAAGAGGCGGAAGACCTGCTCGACCACCTGCAGAACAAGAACCAGCGGCTCTTCGTATACACGGGCCTCGTGTTCACCTGGGCGGCGACGCGCAAGGAGCTCGACGACCAGGTGCTGCAGATAGTCTCCACCGGCAGGCGCAACTCGATCGAGATCGGGACGCTCGACTACCGCCAGCGCCAGGGCATGAACTCGGTGCTGCCGCTCGGGCACAACCACGTGGAGGTGTCCCGCATGATGACGACCGCCCAGGTCGCCATCCAGATGCCCTTCGCCACCCAGGAGCTCGCCCAGGA
>SUUF01000182.1 GCA_015062635.1 Coriobacteriaceae bacterium
CGCCGACCATGCGCACGTAGTCGGGCATGGCCGCGCTCATCTCGTCGAGCTTCAGCTCGGACAGGTTCGCCTGGGCCCTGATGTAGGGGCTGGACTCGTCCATCACCTTCACCTCAATCACCTCCCAATTGGTCCAGGAGCTCCAGGTTCGCCCGCGCCGCCTCGCGGATGTCCGCGTCGGCGAACCACGACTTGCCCTCCATGGCCTCGACGTAGTGGTCCTCGGCGTAGACGATGGGCCCAGATGCGGATGCGGCGTCGTGCACGGCCACCTCCTCGCCGTCCAGGGTCACGCGGACCTGGCCCGACGGCATCGTCACGACGTTCACCTTCTTGCCGATGCAGGAGCGCGGCACCGACCACTGGCGGCCGGCCGCGCGCACGAGCATGGTGGGCGGCACGACCTGGTCGTCCACGCCGCCGATCATCTCCTGCAGCATGCGCAGGTTGCCGATGGGCCGCAGCAGCTCCTTCTCCTTCATGAACAGCACCGCCGGCGGCAGCCCCGTCGTCTCGTTCGGCTCGGCGTTCGAGCGAGCCTCGATGCGCGCTATGGCGTCGATGATGCCCTGCTCGCCCTCGAAGTCGTGGTCGTAGGCCTTGAGCCTGTTCACGAAGCGGTTGGCGCTCTCGTCCTTGCCCTTGGTCTGAGGCGTCTGCCTCCTGCAGAGCTTCAGCTCGAAGCCGGCCTCGCGCGCGAACCGCCACGCCCGCTCCGATTTGACGCGCTTGCCGCCGGAGAATGTGACGATGGCGGACATGTTGTCGGTTATCGCCTCCTCGGGGATGCCGCCGAAGCGCACGAAGGTCGCCAAGAGGCATGCGAGCAGGTCGTCTTCCGTCCGCGTGCGCGAGTAGACGAAGCGGTGCGCACGCGAGTAGCCGAGCACCGCCGAGAACACGTTGAACTCGAAGACCTCGCCGTTCACGTCGACGAGCTCGAGGTTCTCCTTCCAGTCGAACTGCAGCTGGCGCCCCGGCGGCGTCTCGAAGCGGGGGTGCGCCTCCGGCTCGGGCGCGTCGGCGCACTCTATGCCGCGAGAGCGGCAGTACTTCGTGAAGGAGCCGTACTTCGGCAGCCCCGCCTCCGGGTAACGGTCGAGCAGGAACTCGTGGATCGCCTTCTTCGTGACGCCCGGGATCACCGCCTTCTGCTCTATCACGTCCCTGAACCCGTCGAACGCGCTCTCCTTGTCCCGCCTGTGGTCCTCGATCTCCTCACCCTGGTTCCAGTACTTCGCCACCGTCTGCCTGTGCAGCCCGTACTTCTTGCCGATCTGCGTGAAGTTGGGCTTCACGCCGAGCTGCCGGTACATGTTCAGCTCTCCCATCACGTTCCTTTCCAATCGCGCTCCTTCCAACGGTTGCCCGGTTGGAAGCAAGCATATTGCCGGTAGTCCGATTGGCGAAAGAACGGTAGCGCCGCTGTCGAAACTGCAGTAGCGCGATTGATGCGATGCGGTAGCTCAACTGTCGAAATTTATGGTAGCGGTATCATCGCCTCCCGGCGCTCCTCCTCGCTCATCTGGGGGAACGACTCCCTGGCGAACGCCGTCACCTTGTCTTCCATGTCATTGCCTCCTTTTTCCTGATGAGGACATTGTCATGGTTCCAGGCGGATATGCGTGTACCACACAACGGAGGTGTTAACCCTAAATTGATACGGGCATGATCTCCCTCTACGCAAGCCATCCCTACGCCCCCAATGCAGCCAGCGGCAACGCCGCCCGCGCCTTTTCGTCCCAGCCGGCCTGTTTTGCCCAGTAGTCGTAGAACGGGTAGGGCGTGTTCTTGCATCCGCGCCACGTGGTCTTGTACACGTTGGCGCCCGCGTGCTTCACGACCATGTCGGCGACAGCCTCGGCGGACCTGCCGGCCTTGAAGGTCCAGATCCACTTGAACCATGCGAGGTAGTTCCAGAGCCTGCGCGTCGCGACGCTCCTGAAGTGGCCCAGGAACCCGATCAGCTGGCTGTGAAGGTTGTTCACCACGTTTATCCCGTGTGCTTCGGACGGGCTCACGTCGTGCTTCCGCACGTCGAGGGCCTTGAGCACCTGCGGGTAGGCCTTCGAGCCGTCGGTGGAGACGATCGCGCCGCTGGCGACCTTGCCCTCGAGGAACTCGGCGGCGCGCCCGGGGTCGATGTTGCCCCGGCCCGCGATCTCGAAGAACATGTCGCCGGCGTCGTTAACGCCGGTGAGCACGCATATCTGTTCCCGGTTGTCGACGCGCTCGTGGCGCTTGTGCGCATCCCTGGGGATGCCGCACTCGGCGTGCTTGCGGTTGCCCGAGAAGCTCTCGCGCAGGTAGGTCTCGTCGACCTGCATGCCGTCGCCGGACGAGCTCCGGAAGGGCGGCATCGACGCCGAGATCGCCTCGAGCACGCGGTGGCGCATGAACCAGGCGGTCTTCAGGCTCACGCCGCACTTGTCCTGGACCTCGCGCAGGGTGAGCAGGTCGACGTGGCATTCCGCGTAGCGCATCCAGGTGGCCCGGTCGAGCTTGGTCGTCGCGAACACCTTGAGCGTCGACGCCCTGAACGTGTGCGAGCATTCCCTGCACAGGTACCTCTGCCCGCCGTCGGCGTCCTTGCCCCTTTTGACCACGTGCCAATGGCCGCACCTGGGGCATTTGCCCGGCGGCGGGTCCTCGCCGCCGCCGTCGCCCGCGGCCATCGCGAACATCTCCTCGTCGATCAGCTTCCTGAGCGACCTGATCGCCTCCCGGCGCTCCTCCTCGCTCATCTGGGGGAACGACTCCCTGGCGAACGCCGTCACCTTGTCTTCCATGTC
>SUUF01000004.1:0-33952 GCA_015062635.1 Coriobacteriaceae bacterium
TGGCGCGTTTCCAGCGAGAATGGGTGAGCGCCTGCGCTCACCCTCGTACACTTTGAATGGGAGATGCGACCATGGCACTCACGCGTACTGGGGAACGTCCGAGTTGGGATGAGTATTTCATGACCCTCGCCGACCAGGTGGCGAGCCGTACCACCTGCCTTCGTCGGGCGGTGGGCGCTGTCATCGTGAAGGACCACCGCATCCTCACCACGGGGTACAACGGCGTGCCGGTGGGCATGCGCCATTGCAACGAGGTCGGGTGCCTGCGCGAGCAGCTCGGTGTCCCTTCGGGCCAACGACAAGAGATCTGCCGCGGCCTGCATGCCGAGCAGAACGCCATCATCCAGGCGGCCAAGTACGGCATCGACATCTCGGGCGCCACCATCTACATCAACACGCAGCCGTGCGTCACGTGTTCGAAGATGCTTATCAACGCCGGTATCGTCGAAATCGTCTACTCGAACCCGTATCCCGACGAGCTCGGGCAGCAGATGCTCGCTGAAACCGACGTGAAATTGCGCGTGTATCAACCCGAGCAGAAGTAGGCATGAGACGGTATCGAGCCGTTCGATAGGTATGGCCTGCATTTATTGTCTTTAAGAATAGATGCTTGTCAGCTTCTTCCGCTCGCAGGAAATTCTAACAATTCCCTGGTTCTGGGGGAAAACCCGCAAGTCCGGTGTTAAGATTTCCGTGGTTCTGCTCGATTATGCCTGAAATTAGGACAATTTCGGAAGAATGGGTAAACCAAAAGGCGAGAAACACCGTTTTTTGGCCCCAAATCAGACCGAAAGGGAATGATTTCAAGCACGGAAAGGGGACAGATTCGTTAAATTGGGTATCGCACTCGGCATACTCCTGGGCGCGGTGGCCGGTTTTATCGCATTTCTTCCGCTTTTCGCTGCAATACGCATTTCCCGCAGGGTGACCTCGGTGCGGATGCTTGCATCTGCGACGAATGCCTTGCTGGGCACGGCGGTATCGCTGGTGCTCGCGGTTATCGGGCTGCTGCTGTGTTCGAACTATGCGCACGATGTGCTGCTGCCGTTCGGATGCGCCGAGATCGTCGCGCTCGTCGCCAGCATCTCGGTTTACGTGGTGTATAAGAACGTCCTTGCGAAGCGGAAGTAGGCAAGCGGGGAAGAAAGGCTGGTAGGTTAATGGGCCAAGCAATAGGTGATGCGCTCGCTCAATTTGTCGAGCATGCACAAGGTCTGTATGACACGTTCCTTTCGGCGACGGTGTTCTCCATCGGAAGCTGGAACGTCTCGCAGTATACGATTTGGATGTTCATCGGGCTTGCGCTCGTCTTGCTGCTGATTCTGGGTGTTTCCCGCAACCTGCAGCTCGTTCCCAAGAACAAGTTCTACAACACCGTGGAGTTCGGTTACACGTTCGTCAAGCACTCCATCGGCGAAGACGTCATCGGCGCGGGCTTCCAGAAGCACATCCCGTTCCTGGCCACGCTGTTCTTCTTCATCGTGTGCTGCAACATCTTGGGCCTCATCCCCGGCTTCAAGACGGCAACCGGCACCATTTCGGTCACGTGGGCGCTTTCCCTCGTGTCCTTCGTGTACTTCAACTACTGGGGCCTGAAGACCCTCGGTCTCGGCGGCTACATCAAGAGCCTCGTGCCGTCGGGCGTCCCCGGCCCGATGATTCCCATCGTGTGGTTCCTCGAGTTCCTCTCGATGGTCATCCGTCTGCTCACGCTGGCCGTCCGACTCTACGGCAACATGCTGTCGGGCCACATGATCCTGGCCGTGTTCTCGCTCGCGACCACCGTGTTCTTCCAGTATGCGTTCTTCCAGATGGACTTCGTCACCGGTGCGGTCGGCATCCTGTGGTTCGTCCTGCTCATCGCCATGTACGCCCTCGAGACGCTGGTTGCGTTCCTCCAGGCGTACGTGTTCACGATCCTTTCGTCTTCCTACATCGGCCTGGCCATCCATCCTCACTGATCAAGGAAGTCGCGGGTGCGAATCCCGCATCAAGTTTCGGTACTTTCAGCGGGAGTTCCTGCTGGGGTTATGTAAGGTGAATGCCGGAGATGGGCTCCGGGTTCAACAAAGGAGGTAATTGTGGATATCACTTTGACGCTCGCTGCGATGAAGGTCGTCGGCTATGGTCTCGCCGCCATCGGCCCTGGCGCCGGCATCGGCATCGCCACGTACGGCCTGTGCGTTTCGGCCGCTCGTCAGCCTGAGATGAAGGGTCAGCTCATGGGCTACTTCTTCATCGGCGCCGCTATGTCCGAGGCTCTCGCACTCCTCGGCCTTGTCCTCTTCTTCATTGCCTAATGCGTAAACGCACTACGGTAAGAAGAAACCACGAAGACAAGAAAAGGAGGCAAAAGAGTTGACAGCGAAGATTAACAACGTCGCGAAGAAACTCTCCTACGGGATCGTCGCCGCTGGCGCGATGGCCGCAGCCATGCCCTTCACCGCCCTCGCTGCGGAGGAAGAGGCCGGCATCAACGCCATCCTGCCGCAGATGGACGAATTCATCCCGATGCTCATTGCCTTTTTGATCCTGTGGTTCGTCCTGGCCAAGTTCGGTTGGCCGGTCTTCGAGAACATGCTCACGCGCCGCGAGAACACCATCAAGGATGCCCTCGCGAAGGCCGAGGAAGCACGTCTGGCTTCCGAGCGTGCCATGGCCGAGCATGAAGACCAGCTTGCTGAAGCGAAGGCACTGGCTGCCCAGATCGTCGCCGACGCCAAGAAGTCGGGTGAGGCCCTGCAGGCCGATATCACCGCGACCGCTCAGAAGCAGGCCGACGAGATGATTGAAAAGGCTCGCGCCGCCATCGAGTACGAGAAGAAGGCGGCTGTGGAGGAGCTTCAGGGTTCTGTCGCCGACATGACCATCGCCGTTGCGAGCAAGGTCATCGGCAACGACCTGAGCGACGCCGAGCATCGCGCGATCATCGAGCGCTACATCAACGAGGCGGGGAGTTTCAATGAAAACTAATCGTCTTGTCGTAAACGCGAAAATCGACGCATACGCTACGGCCTTGGTCGATAACGTGTACGAGCGCTATGGTCGCGACGAGCTGGTGGAAGTACGTAATCAGATTCGCCTTATCATCAGGCAGCTCCGCTCGAATCCCAAGTTCCTGCAACTTATGAGGCAGGACAACCTTGAACCCGCGCAAATGAACAAGATCGTTCACGAAGTGCTCGATGGGTTCAACTCGGTGTTCGCGGATGTCGCCGCCGTGATGGGCGAGAATCGGGACCTGCATCTGATTCCCCGCGTGCTGCATGCATTCGACCGGCAGATCGCCGAGAAGCACAATGTGGTAGCCGTGGACGTGCGTACCGCCGTCGAGCTCGATGACCATCTGCGTCAGATGATTATCGACAAGGTGAAAGCCGAACTCGGCAAGGATGCGATCCTGAGTGAGCGCATCGACAAGAACATGCTTGGCGGCATCGTCATGACGGTGCAAGGCAAGCGAATCGACGCTAGCGTACGCGCTCAGATGAACCAGGCGCGTATCGAGCTCAAGAAACACACAATGGAGGTGAAAGCAAGTGACTGAAATCACCGCTCAGGCGATTGACGAGGCATTGCGTCGTCAACTCGAGCAGCTGAACACCAGCGTCGAGGCCCGCGAGGTGGGTACGGTCGTCGAAATCGGCGACGGTATCGCACGCATCGATGGCCTGAAAGACGCGATGCAAGGCGAGCTCCTCGAGTTCACCGCTTCCGACGGCAAGATCGTTTACGGCATGGCCCAGAACCTCGAAGAGGATCAGGTCGGCGCCGTTCTTCTGGGTGATCTCACCGCTATCAAGGAGAACGACCAGGTTCGCACCACCGGCGACATCGTCGAGGTGCCCTGCGGCAAGGGCCTGCTTGGCCGCGTCGTGAACCCGCTTGGCGTGCCGATTGACGGCAAGGGCCCCATCAACGCTGAGGGTCGCCGCCCCGTCGAGTTCAAGGCACCGGGCGTTCACGAGCGCCAGCCCGTCAAGGAGCCGATGCAGACCGGCATCATGGCCGTCGACTCGATGATCCCCATCGGACGCGGCCAGCGCGAGCTTATCATTGGCGACCGCCAGACTGGTAAGACCGCCATCGCCATCGACGCCATCATCAACCAAAAGGGCCAGGACATGATCTGCGTCTACGTGGCAATCGGCCAGAAGGCCTCCACGGTCGCGAACATCGTCGAGACCCTCGAGAAGTTCGGCGCGATGGAGTACACCATCGTCGTCGCCGCAACGGCTTCCGATCCGGCGCCGCTGCAGTACATCGCCCCGATGGCCGGCGTTGCCATGGCAGAGTACTTCATGTTCACCGGCGAGGATGGCCAGCCGGCCAACGCCGAGAACCGCGGCCGCAACGTTCTGTGCGTGTACGACGACCTGTCTAAGCAGGCCGTGGCTTACCGCCAGATGTCGCTGACCCTGCGTCGCCCGCCGGGACGCGAAGCGTATCCGGGCGACATCTTCTACCTGCACTCCCGCCTGCTCGAGCGTGCGGTCAAGCTGTCCGACGAGAATGGTGCCGGTTCCATCACCGCCCTGCCGATCATCGAGACGCAGGCCGGCGACGTCGGTGCCTACATCCCGACGAACGTCATTTCGATTACCGACGGTCAGATCTACCTGGTGACCGACCTCTTCTTCCAGGGCCAGCGCCCTGCTGTCGACGTCGGCCTGTCGGTGTCCCGCGTCGGTGGCGACGCCCAGCGCAAGGCCATGAAGTCCCAGGCTGGTTCGCTGCGCCTCGACCTGGCCACCTACCGCGAGCTGAAGGCCTTCACCCAGTTCGGTTCCGACCTGGACAAGGCTACCCAGCAGCAGCTGAACCGTGGTGCTCGCATGACCGAGCTTCTGAAGCAGGGCCGTTACGCTCCGATGCCCGTCATGGAGCAGGCCATCGCCATCTTCGCCGGCAACCAGGGCTACCTGGATGACATCCCGGTCGAGGATGTGGTTCGCTTCCGTACCGAGATGCTCCAGAACCTCCGCACCTCCGCTCCCGAGATCTTCAGCGAGCTCGAGAAGGAGAGCAAGTTCACGGATAAGATCGAGGCTGACGCAAAGGCCGCCATCGAGCGCTTCAAGAGCCAATTTGCCGTTAGCTAAGGAAGAGGACAATGGCAACACTTCATGACATCAACAGGCGTATCAACTCCGTCAAATCGACGAAGCAGATTACGCGTACCATGGAGATGATCTCGGCTGCCAAGATCCGCAGAGCCCGCGAACGTGTCGAGCGCACCATCCCGTATACCGCGGGAATGGCCTCGACCGTCACCGGCATCATCGACCGCGTCGGAGCATCCGCCAACCCGTTGTTGCGGGTTCACGATGAGGTGAAGCACATCCTCATCGTGACGGTGGTGTCCGACCGCGGCCTGGCCGGCGGCTTCAACGGCAACGTGCTGCGTGCGGCCGAGCGGATCATGAAGGAGAAGGCCGCTGACGGCATCACCGCCGATGTGATCGCCTGCGGCAAGAAGGCCATCTCGTTCTGGAAGTACCGCAAGATCACTCCAATCATGGAATTCACGGACCTGTCGGCCGACCCGACCATGGGCGAGGCTATCCAGCTGGGTAACTACGCCATGGAAAAGTATGTCGACGGTACGTATGATGAGGTCATTCTCGTTTACAACCACGCGAGGAACGCTGGCGATCAGGTGTTGCGCGCCGAGTATCTGCTCCCGGTTCGCCGCATCGTGTTCGTCGACACCTCTAAGGCGATTCCGAACTGGCTTGCCCCGATGAGCGCGTTCGTGTCGATGGTCGACCTGAACAACCTTCAGGAGACCCTGGCCACCGGCGAGAGCGCCGAGAAAGAGGAAGAAGAGACCGAGGTTTCGCCCGAGGTCGTCTTCGAGCCCGAACAGGAATCGGTCCTCTGGACGTTGCTGCCTGCTTATATGCGCACGATGTTCTACGCCACGCTCATCGACTCCGCGGCCGGCGAGCAGGGCGCACGCCGTAACGCCATGAAGGCTGCGACCGATAATGCTAACGAGATGCAGACCAATTTGACCAGACTGTACAACCGCGTCCGTCAGGGTGCTATCACCACCGAGCTCAACGAGATCGTTGGCGGTGCGGCGGCATTGGAGGATTAAATGGCTGAAGAGATTACAACCAACCACGCCCCGGGTGCTAACCCGGGCGGATATGGGCGCATCGTCCGTATCGTCGGCCCGGTTGTGGACGTCGAGTTCGCACCGACCGAGATGCCGGCGATCTACAACGCCCTGGTGGTGGACGCCGATACCGCTATCGGTCACGTCCACACCATCCTTGAGGTGCAGTCGCACCTCGGCGGCGACATGGTCCGCTGCGTCGCCATGACCAGCACCGACGGCATGACCCGCGGCATCAAGGTGCTCGACACCGGCAGCCCGATGTGCATGCCCGTCGGCCCGCAGACCCTGGGCCGCATTTGGAACGTGCTCGGCGAGCCGGTTGACGGCCAGCCGATGCCCGACGTGGAAGAGTGGATGCCCATCCACCGTCCCGCTCCGGCGTATGACACGCTCACCACGAGCGCCGAGATCTTCGAGACTGGCATCAAGGTCGTCGACCTGATCGAGCCGTTCATCCGCGGCGGCAAGACCGGCCTGTTCGGCGGCGCTGGCGTCGGCAAGACGGTTATCATCCAGGAGCTCATCAACAACCTGGCCCAAGAGCATGGCGGCACCTCGGTGTTCACCGGCGTGGGCGAGCGTACCCGTGAGGGCACCGACCTGTTCCTCGAGATGAGCGAATCCGGCGTTATCAACAAGACCTGCTTGGTCTACGGTCAGATGAACGAGCCCCCGGGAGCGCGTCTGCGCGTCGGTCTGGCCGGCCTGACGGAAGCCGAGTACTTCCGCGATCAGGGCCAGGACGTGCTGCTGTTCATCGACAACATCTTCCGCTTCACGCAGGCAGGTTCCGAGGTTTCCGCTCTGCTGGGCCGTATGCCCTCCGCCGTTGGTTACCAGCCCACGCTGGCCACCGAGATGGGCGAGCTCCAGGAGCGCATCACCTCGACCGAGCGCGGCTCCATCACGTCCGTGCAGGCCGTCTACGTTCCCGCTGACGACCTCACCGACCCGGCGCCGGCCACGACGTTCACCCACCTGGACGCCCGCACGGTTCTGAACCGTTCCATCGCCGACAAGGGCATCTACCCGGCCGTCGACCCGCTGGAGTCCTCCAGCCGCGCCCTCGACCCGCAGATCGTCGGCGAGGAGCACTACAACGTGGCCGTTCGCGTTCAGCAGATCCTGCAGAACTACAACGACCTCCAGGACATCATCGCGATTCTGGGCATGGACGAGCTCACCGAAGAGCAGAAGCTCATCGTGAACCGCGCCCGTAAGATCCAGCAGTTCCTGGGCCAGCCGTTCCACGTAGCCGAGCAGTTCACCGGCAACCCCGGTGTGTACGTGAAGCTCGAGGACACGATCCGTTCGTTCAAGGTCATCCTCGACGGCGAGTGCGACCACATTCCCGAGCAGTGCTTCCGCTACAAGGGCGCCATCGAAGAGGTCTACGAGGCTTACGCCAAGCTGCAAGAGGAGAACTAATGTCTAAGCTCACGTGCGACATCGTGCACTTGCAGGACCGCGTCTACCGCTGCGAGGACGTCGAGATGGTCGTCGTCCCGGGTCAGTTGGGCGAAACCGGCATCATGGAGAACCATGTGCCGCTGGTGTCCAAGCTCAGGAGCGGAGCGGTGCGCGTGCACCTGAACGATGGCACGGTGAAGACAATCGCCACGCAGGGCGGCTATGCGACTTGCTCCGGCACGCGTGTCTACGTCCTTGCCGACCGCGCTTGCCTCGCCGAGGATATCGACGAGAACGAGCTGCGCGAGGAAGAGGCGTCGCTTAACCAGCGTATCGCGGCTGAAGAGGAGGGCATCAAGAAGAAGGTGCTCGAGCGCAAGCTGCGTTGGGTGAACATTCGCCGCAAGGTGAAAGAACAGGCCGGAAACGCCGCACACATCTAGTCGCGGTGCAAGCCCATACCCGGTCTGAGATATCCACATCAAGGCGCCCCGGCAACGGGGCGCCTTCATTTCGCCCGATGAATCGTGGGACTTCCCAGAACGTCGATGGGCGGTTTTACACACGATGCGAAATCTGGGAGAATCACTACCTTGGGAAGCAAACGAAATCCGAGGGAGGGACGGCATGGACGACGGCAACGCCACGATGCCGGCGACGCACGATATGGACGACCAGGTTCCCGTTGCAACACCGGTGGCGTCCACCGGGTTCGATGCCGATGATTCCGAGGCGCTTATCGCGCTGAAAAACCTTGAGGAGAAGCGCAAGAGGAAACGCCGCTCCCGCGCGATCAAGGTCGGCGTATGTGCGGCGCTTATCGCGGCGGGCATCGGCATATGGGCGTTTATGAATGCCCAGGCGAACGAGGATTCGCTGGAGGAGAGCGGCCCCGAGACGGCAATCGCCATGCGCGAGGACTTCTCCACGAGCATTTCCGCTTCGGGCTCGTTGCAGCCTGCCTCATCGGTGGTGGTGACCCCCGAGGTGGACGGCACAATCCAGGAGGTCATGACGTCGGAAGGCAGCTATGTCGAGGAAGGCGATGTGCTCTTCACGATGCGCAGCCCCGAACTCGAGAAGGCGGTGAATACGGCCGCAAAGGGCGTAGATGAAGCCGCAGATGGGGTGAGGTCGGCGCGCGCGGCGGTGAGCAGCATGCAGAAGGCCTATTCGAAGGCGAAGAAGACCTACAAAGCCCAGAAGGCAAAGGCCGATGCGGCTATCGCGAAGGCCGAGGAAAAGGGCGGGCTTGCCTACGAGAAAGCCTATGACAAGGTGTATGCCGCCGAGATCGCGAAGATTCCGGCAGATGCGACCGAGAATCAGCGCTCGAAGCTCGAAAAGGCTGCCGACAAGGCGGCGAAAGAGGCGGGGCAGGAGGCATATGACAAGGCGTATGCCACGGTGAAGATTCCCGAGGTCGACCCCTTCGACGATGCGTCGTACGTCGAGCAGATCAGCAGCGCGAAATCGGAGGTCACGTCCGCTCAGAGCACCTTGGATTCCGCCCAGCAAGACTACAATGAGGCCGTTGCCGAGCTCGATAAGTGCACGGTGCGGGCTCCGCAGGCAGGTACCGTGCTCTCGCTCGATGCCGTTGTCGGTGCAGGCGTGGGGGACGGCGAGTCGGGGCCCACGGGATCGCTAGCCCAGATCGCCGACCTTTCCCGGATGAAGGTGAACGTCGAGGTGAACGAGATCGACATCTCGAACATCGAGAAGGGGCAGCGTGCGAACGTGACGTTTTCGGCGTTCCCCGATTTGGAGCTCGAAGCCAAGGTGGCCGATATCGGCTCGGTGGCGAGCGGTTCCGAAGAAGGCGATTTCGGAGGCGGCGGCGTGGTCACCTTCAAGGTCGACCTCGTCATCGACAAGCCTGACCCGCGGCTGAAGCTCGGCATGACGGCTTCGGTCGACATCCTGACGCAGGATATTCCGAATGCCCTGGTGATTCCCGCCGCGGCCCTTACCGACGATGGAGACGGCAACTATACGGTCGACGTGGTGGTGAACGAGGAGACGCTCGAGACGAAGACGAAGACGGTCAAAGTGGCCGCGCAATCGTCGTCTGAGGCGGTTATCAAGAAGGGCCTGAATGAGGGCGATATGGTGCTGGTGTATGGCTCCGATGGCGGCGACATGGATGATATGGACGACGGAGAGCTCATGGAAGGGTTCGAGGGGTAGCGCGTGTCGGTTCCGGTAATTGACATACGCAACGTCCATCGCATCTATGAGTCGGCGGCGGGCTACACGCATGCCCTTCGCGGTATCACGCTGCGTGTGGAGCGCGGCGAGTTCCTGTGCATCATGGGACCTTCTGGCTCGGGGAAATCGACGCTCATGAACCTGCTGGGCTGCCTCGATACTCCGACTTCGGGGACGTATAAGCTCGAGGGGCTCGACATATCGACGCTTGACGATGATGAACTGGCGGAACTGCGTGCCACCCGGCTCGGATTCGTGTTCCAGAGCTTTAACCTGCTGCCGCGGGCGACCGTGCTGCGCAACGTCATCCTTCCGCTGACGTATACCGATGTGCCGCCTGCTGAACGACGCAAGCGCGCCGAAGAGGCGCTGGCGGCCGTGGGCTTGCCAGCAGGCTTCTTCGACCATCGGTCGAACGAGCTTTCCGGCGGTCAGATGCAGCGCGTGGCCATCGCACGCGCCTTGGTGAACGACCCGGCCGTGGTGCTTGCCGACGAGCCGACGGGCAACCTCGACTCCGCGACGGGACAGATGGTGCTGCGCACGTTCAAGCGGCTCAGCGAAGAGGGGAAGACCGTCGTGCTCATCACGCACGATCCGGAAGTAGCCGATTGGGCGGATCGCACCGTGCATATTCGCGATGGGCGCCTGCTCACCGATGAGCAGGAGCAAGAGATTCTGGCAACGGGGATGCGAGGCCGCACATGAGGATTGCCGATCTTGCATATGAAACGGTATCGGCCCTCGATGCGAATCGCGGTCGCAGCTTGCTCACCGTGCTCGGCATCGTCATCGGCATCAGCGCGGTCATCGCGATGGTGTCGCTTATCGGCGGCGTGAAGCAATCGCTCGTGGGGCAGCTCGGCCTCTCGCAGGCGCGGTTGGTGAGCATAAGCGTGTATTATGGCCGCGATATGACGCTCGATGACGTACAGGCTATGGGCAACGAGCTCGATGCCGATTACGATTTCGTGATTCCCATCGTCTACGGCAGCTCAGAGGTGTCATCGGGCACCGAGAAAGCCGACGGCCAATGCATCGGCGTGTATCCGGAATATGCCGAGGCCATGAACCTGAATCTGGTGCAGGGGCGTTTCTTCAGCCAGAAAGAGGCGGATGAAGGGGCGCTTGCCGTGGTGCTCGACCAGAATTCCGTGAAGCTGCTCTTCGGGAAGCCCGATGAACAGGTCGTGGGCAAGGGCATACGCGTCGGTAGCGTCGAATACACCATCGTGGGCGTCGTCGAAACGTCATCCGTATCGTGGGGCGGCGACACGGTGAGCTTCTTCGTCCCGTATAAAACCTGCACGCAGCGCCTCAACACCTGGTCGCAGGTCGACCAGGTATACGGTTTGGCGGTAGAGGATTCCGACATGGAGGCCGTGGCGAAGCGCACCGAGAATTGGCTCGCAAAGCGGTTCCAGATTCCCGACGACGAACGCGAAGACTCGATTTACGTCCAGACGATGCAATCGATCATCGACGAGCTTAACGCCACGATGATGTCCTTCCAGGTGCTCATGACGGCCGTGGCCTCGATTTCCCTGGTGGTTGGCGGCATCGGTATCATGAACATGATGCTGACGAACGTGACTGAGCGCATCCGCGAGATCGGCTTGCGCAAGGCGCTCGGAGCCCGGCGCCGCGACATCACGCGGCAGTTCCTGTTGGAATCGGTGTGCCTGACCCTTGCCGGCGGCATCATCGGCATCGCATTGGGCTATGTGAGCGCCTATGCCCTGGGAGGGGTTGCCGGCGGCGCCCTCGGCGGCGAGGAGGGAACGGCGGTCGTCCCGGTCATCGACCCGCAATCGGTGCTGCTCGTCGCTGGCATTTGCGTCGCCATCGGCATCGCATTCGGCTACTATCCCGCACGTCGCGCCGCCAAGCTCGACCCGGTCGAGGCCCTGCGTTACCAATAGGGCAGCCGAATGCCGTGGACGCCATGCGTGCGACCGGGCACATGGCATGATTTGGCTCCGTGTGCCGTGCGCCCTCGTATTCTCCACAGTATGTTCGCTACCGCCGTGGGTGGGGTGTTGGTAAGATACCAGTCGAGCAAACAACAGCATCCAGAAGCGCACATCATTCAAACGCACGAGGTTTCGGGTGCCCAAGCGATAGGCAAGGCACGGCATGGCATTCGTTCATTTGCACAACCATACGGAGTATTCCCTGCTCGACGGAGCGACCCATGTGTACGACATGGTGCTCAAGGCAGCGCAGTGCGGCATGCCGGCGGTGGCAATCACCGACCATGGCGTGATGTCGGGCGTGCCCGAGCTCGCCGATGCCGTCGAAAAGGTCGAGAAGAAGACCGGCGTGCGCGTGAAGCCCATCTACGGCTGCGAGATCTACTTCACCACCGACAGCGAGCTCAAACGCGAGGGCAAGCCGCCGCTGTACCACATGATCCTGCTCGCGAAGACGAACGAGGGATATCACAACCTCGTGCGCCTGGTGAGCGAATCGCATGTGGACAATTTCTACTACAAACCGCGCACGACCTTCGAGATGCTGCAGAAGTACAGCGCGGGCCTCATCGCCACGAGCGCGTGCGTCGCGGGCATCATCCCGCGCCTGCTCGACAACCGCCAATACGAGGATGCGGTGATGTGGGCGCGCAAGTTTGCCGACGTGTTCGAGCCGGGCGACTTCTACATCGAGCTGCAGGACCAGGGCATCATCACCGATTCGGGCATGACGCAGCACGATTTGAACGTGCAGCTGTCGAAGGTCGCCGCCGAGGCGGGGTTGAAGACGGTTGCCACGAACGATTTCCATTACCTGAATCGCGAAGACGCGAGCAAGCAGGACCTCATGCTGTGCATCGGCACCGGCAGCAAGCTCGACGATGCGAACCGCATGCGGTTCTCGAACGACGAGTTCTACATGAAGACCGAAGAGGAGATGCGCGAGGCGCTGAAGGATTTCCCCGAAGCGTGCGACACGACGGTCGAGATTGCCGATAAATGCGACGTCGTGCTCGAGCGCGACTCCATCTTGCCGAAATTCCCGCTGCCCGAAGGCGAGACCGAGGAGAGTTGGTTCAGATACCAGATCGAGCAAGGTCTCGTGCGCCGGTATGGCGAAGACTGGGAAAACGTGGTCATCAACGGCATCTCAGTCAAGGAACGGTACGAGCACGAAGCCGGCATCATCATCAAGCAGGGCTTCCCCGCGTACTTCCTCATCGTGCAGGAATACATCATGTGGGCGAAGAACAACGGCATCGGCGTCGGGCCGGGCCGTGGTTCGGCCGCCGGCTCCCTCGTGGCATACGCGATGGGCATCACCGACCTCGACCCGTTGCCGAACGGCCTGCTGTTCGAGCGCTTCCTTTCCGAAGAGCGTGTCGAGATGCCCGATATCGACGTCGACTTCGACGATAAGCACCGCCAGGACGTCATCGACCACGTGCGCGAGGTGTACGGCGAAGACCATGTCTCGGGCGTTATCACCTTCGGCAAGCTGCAGGCGAAGAATGCGGTGCGCGATGCCGCGCGCGTGATGGACGAGCCCTACAGCGTGGGCGACCGCATCTGCAAGATGATCGGCAACGACCTGGGTATTACCATCGACCAGGCAATCGAGAAGAATCCCGACCTGAAGCAGGCGTACGAGACCGAAGAGGAGATCGCCGCCGTTATCGACGCGGCACGTTCCATCGAGGGCAACGTGCGCAACGAGGGTGTGCATGCCTGTGCCACCATCATCTGCCGCGACCCGATGAGCGAGCACGTGCCCATGAAGCGCGACACGAAGGGCGGCGGCATCATCACGCAATACGATGGTCACTACACGCCCGACCTGGGCTTGCTGAAGATGGACTTCCTCGGCTTGCGCACCCTGGGCGTCATCACCGGTGCCTGCAACAACATCAAGGAGCGCTTCGGCATCGAGATTCGCCCCGACGACATCCCGCTTGACGACCAGAAGGCGTTCGACCTGATGTGCGGCGGCAACATGGACGGCCTGTTCCAGGTGGAAAGCGCCCTGTATGTGACGCTGTTCGCGCGCATGAAGCCGCGGCAGTTCAGCGATATCGTCGCCTCCATCGCGCTTAACCGTCCGGGCCCGCTGCAGAACGGCTTCGTGGACGACTACGTCGACGTGGTGTCGGGCCGCAAGCCGGCGCATTACTATGACGAGCGCTTGCGCCCCATCCTCGAGGAGACCTACGGCACCATCGTCTACCAAGAGCAGTTGATGCAGATTTCGATGGCGATGTCGGGCTTCTCGCCGGGCAAGGCCGACAAGCTGCGCAAGGCCATGGGCAAGAAGAAGATCGACATCATGAACGCCCTGGAAGACGACTGGAACCAGGGTGCGGTCGATAACGGCTATTCGCTCGAGGTGGCGCAGAAGATTTGGAGCGACGCGAAGAAGTTCGCCGAGTATGCGTTCAACAAATCGCATTCGGCATGCTATGCGGTGCTCGTGATGCGCACGGCCTACCTGAAGGCGCACTACCCCTATGAGTTCATGGCCGCGGTGCTCACCAGCTACATGGGCAACAACGACCGTCTTACCCAATATGTGTCGAGCTGCAACCGCAGCAACATCCCGGTATTACCGCCCGACATCAACTCGTCGAACCTGGAATTCACGCCCACCGACGAGGGCGTGCGTTTCGGCTTGGCCGGCGTGCGCGGCGTGGGCGAGAAGGTGGTCGAGGCCATCGTGGCCGAGCGCAAGGCGAACGGCCCCTACACCTCGCTGCATGATTTCGTCGAGCGCCTCGATTCCAAGGTGTATAACCGCAAGACGCTTGAAGCGCTCATCAAGGCCGGCGCGTTCGATTCGACCGGCTACACGCGCAAGCAGCTGATGTATTTCATCGACGAGACGACGATGCTCGAGTCGGCGGCGAAGCGCCAGCGCGACCGCATGTCCGGGCAGGGCAGCATCTTCGACATGTTCGCCGATGAGGGCATCGACTCGGGCATGGGCGAAGAAGTGCCGCCGCCCGATGGCGTGGAGTGGGAGCGCCGCACGCTGCTCGCCTTCGAGAAGGAAATCCTCGGCATCTTCGTGTCGGACCATCCGCTGAACCCCTACAAGAACGCGCTCGCGCGTTTGGCGAAGAACAGCCTCGCCGAACTGGTCGCGCGCGGCAAGGACGTGAAGAACGGCACGTTCGCGGGCATGATATCGGGTGTTTCCACGCGTATGACCAAACGCAACACGAAGATGTCGATGTTCACGCTCGAAGACACGACCGGCCATGTGGAATGCATCTGCTTCAACTACGACGACAATGCCGAGGCTATCCAGGAAGACGCGATCGTGTCGATCAAGGGCAAGTTCGAGGTGAGCGACCGCGGCAGCCAGATCGTGGCATACGAGGTGAACCCCATCGAGCTTTCCGAAGCCGATGCGAACCGCGCGCCCGATAAGCTGAAGATCTCGATTCCCGCACGTGATTTCAACCAGAACGTGTCGATGAACCTGAGCCGTATCTTGAAGAAGTACCCCGGGCATGACGGTGCCGAGCTGTTCGTCACGCAAAGCGACGGCCGTCGTTTCCGCGCGGAGCT
The DNA here is from genome assembly GCA_015062635.1 of Coriobacteriaceae bacterium. Taxonomy (GTDB): domain Bacteria; phylum Actinomycetota; class Coriobacteriia; order Coriobacteriales; family Eggerthellaceae; genus UMGS1519. Next base: position 15,289 of record SUUF01000004.1, read on the forward strand.
TCCGATGGCGGTCGATTCCCATAACCCGCTGCTGCTGTCTGAGATCTCGAGCTTGCTCGGCGGGACGCAGTGGCGTTCGGCATCGTAGGCGGGGCAAAGCGCGGGTCGCGGGTGCACCCCCGACCCGCACCTGGCGTAATACCGACGGAAAGGACGGCTGGTGAACGGTTCTGCTGCCATAGATAGCATGCACGTCGATACGACGGGCATCGATGCGCAATTGGCGGTGGTGCTGTCGTATGACGGGTCGTCGTTTTCCGGCTATGCGCGTCAACCGGGGCAGCGTACCGTTCAGGGCAACCTCGAGCAGGCGTTTTCGCTCGCGTTGCGCCGGCCGGTGGAAGTGGTGTGCGCTGGGCGGACCGATGCCGGCGTGCATGCGCGTGCCCAGGTGGTGAGCTTCCCCATTACGCGAGATGAGGCTGAAGGGCGCAACCTGTTCAAGCTGAAGCGTTCCTTCCAGGCGCTCACCGACGACGACATCACCATCCAGACGCTTGCGGTGATGCCGCCTGATTTCTCGGCGCGGTTCTCCGCTATCGAGCGCGAATACCGTTACCTTGTGATGCCGGGCGGGCGCCATCCGCTGTTCCTGCGCGACTGGTGCTGGGATGCGCGGCGCGAGCTCGACGTGGACGCCATGAACGAGGCGGCGTCGTACCTGGTGGGCGAGCATGATTTTAAGAGCTTCTGCCTGGCGGCATCGGCCGAGGGCAAGAACACGGTGCGCACGCTGCGCGAGGTGCGTGTGGTGCCGGTGAACGTGATGGGCGAGGATGCCCTGAGCATCCGCGTGACGGGCACGGCCTTCCTCCATTCCATGGTGCGCTCCATCGTGGGCACGCTTGTGATGGTGGGCTCGGGGCTGCGCGAGCCCGTGTGGGTGCAGGAGGTGCTGCAGGCGTGCGATAGGCGTGCGGCGGGCGAGAACGCGCCGGCGTGCGGGCTCGTCTTTTGGCGGGTTTCGTATTGCGGTGGGGTGCCTTGTTATGAGCGTGACGGGGCGTTGGAGCTTGACAACCTTTCCCGGGGGACCGGGGGAGGGGATGTCATGCTCAAACAGTCCTCGCTTGGTGAAAGCGCCGCCGGCGCTTTCAGTCGCTGCGGAACTGCGCGTGACATCCCCTCCCCCGGTCCTGGGGGCGAGAACAATGCTGCGAACGATCGGGGCAAAACCGAGATGCCCCAATCCGACTCAGGGATAACGCGTCAGGATGTGCTGGTGGCTGAGGCTGCCATCGATGTGCTTGAAAAAGGCGAAGAGAGGCGTGGTGAAACGGAGTCTCGTGATGGAACGGTTTCTGATAAGGGGTTTTCCGAGTCTGTTTTGACTGCGCCGCTGCCAGAAGCGGTAATCGAGGCCGCGAACCGGCCGGGACCGAAGGGCTCGATGCGGGTGAACGAGGTGTCTGGACCGGCCATGCCGGCGGCGCCGCGCACGCGCAAGATCAAGCCCGCCGACCCGCAGCCGGCTGAAGGCGAGGTTTCCATCAGCTTCGAGGTGCATCGCGATTCCGCGGCCACGCGTGCGGCCAAGGCCCAGAAAGCGCAGAAGGCCGAAAAGGGCGGATTCTTCCGCGGCTTGTTTGGAAAGGGTGGAAAGGATGCGTAAGCCCAGCGACTACGCGCATCCCTTCGGCGCGTCCGCGCCGTCCCACTGGGAGGATATCCCCTTGTTCGAGGGCGAGCTCGTGGAAGAGGAGCCACCGCGTGAGCCCATGGAGCTTGCGACGTTTCGCCTGCTCTACGAGTCCAAGCACATCTGCCTGTTCGAAACGCGAGACGGCCACATCACTGCCGTGGCGGTTGACCGTTTGGCTTAAACAGCTTTGAATGTTCCGGATGCGGCATACGCCGCCCCAAAGTGTATTACCCCAGCTTGTTGTAGAAATGCTTGCAGGCGAAGACGAGCGCGATGCCGACGAGCGATAGGGCGCCGGCGGTCGTGAATGCGGGCAGGTAGTTGCCGGCCGTCTCGATGGCGGTAGCTGCGGCGAGCGGGCCGATGAACGACGCGGTGGTGTAGCCCGCATAGACGAACGAGTAGTTCTGGCCGAAATTCGCGGAACCGAACGCATCGCCCACAATGGCGGGTACGACGGTGAGGGTGCCGCCAAAGCAGGCGCCCACGACGCACACGCTCGCAAGGAAGGGAACGAATGACGTGGCCTGCGGCATGATCAGGAACATCACGATGGCGTTCAGGCCGAGCGCGATGAGCAGGGTGTTGAAACGTCCGATATGGTCGGATGCGGCGCCGAAGCCGAAGCGTCCCAGCGTGCTGCCGACGGCGAGCACGGCCACCATGATGGCGCCTTCACCCGCGGTGAGCCCGGCGAGCTCCTGGCCGATGTTCGAGGCATGGCCGGTGATCATGAGGCCGCTTGTCACGGCGGTCATGTACATCAGGAACAGGCAGTAGAAGAGTGGCGTGCGCACCATCTGGCCTGCCGAATAGTTCACCTGGCGCGTGGGGGCGGGCGCGTTGCTTGCTGCGGCGTCCGGGGTGCCTGCGGCCTTGCCGCCCGGCGCCCAATCCGGGGGCGGCGTCTGCAGCAGGTTGGAGAACACGAGGTAGATGACGATCCAGATGACGCCCACGATATGGAAGGCCATCTGCACGTCGAACGCCTCGATGAGGAAGTTGCCCAGCGGCGCGAAGATGATGGAGCTCATACCGATGGCGCCGATGCAAATGCCGTTTGCAAAGCCGCGGCGGTCGGGGAACCACTTGATGACCACGGCCACGATGGTGTTATACAGGAACCCGTTGCCCAGGCCGGCCAGGCCGCTGAAGCACAGGTAGAGCATCGGCAGGTTGTCGGCGAAGCCCGTGAGGAACCATCCCAGGCCGAACAGCATGCCGCTGCCGAGCACGATGCGGCGCGATTCCATGCGGTTTTGCAGCCAGCCCGCGATGATGCTGCCCACCAGCGACATGAACATGAACAGCGAATACACGAGCGAAACCTCGGATGCGCTGTACCCGAACTGCGCCATGAGGGGCTTGTTGAAGATGCTCCACATGTAGATGGCGCCAGTTCCCATGGCGGTGAAGGCACCCGCTGCCAGGATGATGGTGCGGGAATGGGTGCGGGTCGAACGTTGCAGCGGTTCCATCGGCAATCCTTCCATGCTCACTTGCAGTGGCTAAGACTGTACGATAATTCGAGGATGAATTTGAGTATTAAACCATTGGCATCTCTATAGGTTAGTGGATATTCGATAAAGAGCCTGAATAATATCGTGCACGATATGCGGTCATAATCATCAAAGTGAGTATTTCTTCTGGTTTTCGTTTCCCATCTGTCGTGGTGGTTAATTACTTTAGCGCTACATACCGCTAAAGTATAAGCGGCCTTTCATCAGGGATAATCACACAAAACGCGTTTTCTAAGAAGAAGAGCGTGAGAGTTTCGATATACTTGCGGTTCGTTTTGTAGGAAGGGGACTGGGCTTTTTCGCAGTCCATCGCCATGGGAGGATTTAAATGGCGCAGAAACAAGGCGCCCGCGCTTCGTGGTCGGGCAAATGGATGTTCATCTTGGCAGCAGCCGCATCTGCCGTCGGACTGGGAAACATGTGGCGTTTCCCGTATCTCGATGCGAAGTATGGTGGTGGCACGTTCATCTTCGTGTACCTCATCTTGGTGTTCACGTTCGGCGTTTCCATGCTGTTGCTCGAGACGTCGCTCGGCCGTAAGACCGGTCAATCTGCCATCAGCGCATTCGCGAGTTTCGGCTCGAAATACAAGTTCATCGGCATCCTCGCGGCGGCGGTGCCGTTCATCATCACGCCGTATTACTGCATCATCGGCGGTTGGGTGGCCAAGTACTGCTTCTCGTACATCACCACGTCAACCGCAGCGCTTGCCGATGGCGGCAATTATTTCGTGAACTTCATCACAAGCAACGATGTGAGCTACTTGTGGATGCTCGTGTTCATGGCAATCGTCTTCCTTGTGGTATCGCTGGGCGTGAAGGGCGGCATCGAGAAGGCCAACCTCATCATGATGCCGCTGTTGCTGATCTTCGCCATCGGCATCGCCATTTTCGTGGGCACTATGCCCGGTGCCGCCGAGGGCATCGCCTACTATCTGACCCCCGACTTCAGCAAGCTTTCGCCCGAGTTGCTCATCGCGGCTATGGGCCAGATGTTCTACAGCCTGTCGTTGGCCATGTGCATCATGATCACCTACGGTTCCTACCTCGATAAGAAAGAGAACCTGCCCCAGTCCGTCGTATGGATTGGCGGTGCCGACCTCGTGGTCTCGATGCTCGCCGGCCTCATGATCGTCCCGGCTGCCTTCATGGCCCTGGGTTCCGCGGAAGCGGTTGCCGAGAACTCCGGACCCTCGCTGATGTTCATCATCCTGCCCGGCGTGTTCGACCAGATGGGCGGTGCGGCGAGCGTCATCGGCTTCGTCTTCTTCCTGCTCGTGTTGTTCGCAGCCCTTACGAGCGCCATCTCGCTCACCGAGGCGCTTGTCTCCCTCGTTTCCGACAGTCTGAGCTGGTCGCGCCGTAAGTCGCTCATCGCGGTGATGGCTTGGGTCGTCCTCGCAGGCATCTTCATCAACGCCGGCTACAACGGCCTGTCGTTCCTCGAACCCCTCGGTCCTGGCAGTTCGCTGCTCGACCTGGCCGACTTCGTGTCGAATTCAGTGCTCATGCCCATCGTTGCATTCCTAACCTTGGTATTCGTGGGCTGGATCATCAAGCCCGATGTGCTCATCGAGGAAATCAAGCAGTCGAGCCCCTTCAAGGCCGAGAAGCTGTGGGTCTTCATGATCAAGTATGTGTGCCCGGTGCTCGTTGCCATCATCTTCGTCGCATACGTCGGCGCGCAGTTCGGTTTCTTCAAGTTCTAATATCGCGCAGCGGCGCTTGCGTGGGGGATGGGGCCTCGCCGGCCCCATCCCCTTTCTGTTGCGGGCGTTTCCCTCGGCCCGGAGCCCTCATGGTCGATGGGCTGTTCGTGAAACGCATGGCGCGGTGCTAGAATGACACGGTTACGTCAACAAGTGAGGAGCCATCCATGTCGCTTTCCATCGGTATCGTCGGTTTGCCCAACGTCGGCAAGTCAACTCTGTTCACCGCGCTTACCAACAAGGGCGGGCTTGCGGCCAATTACCCGTTTGCCACCATCGAGCCCAATGTGGGCATCGTGCCGGTGCCCGATGCGCGTCTGAATCGCCTGGCGGAAATCGATAACCCGGCGAAGATCGTGCCGGCGACCGTGGAGTTCGTGGACATTGCCGGTTTGGTGGCGGGCGCGAGCCAGGGCGAGGGCCTGGGCAACCAATTCCTCGCGCATATCCGCGAGACCGATGCCATCTGCGAGGTGGTGCGCTATTTCAGCGATCCCGATGTCGTGCACGTCGATGGTCGCGTGAACCCGGAAAGCGATGTCGAGACCATCAAGACCGAGCTTATCTTGGCCGACCTCGGCACGCTCGAGAAGGCGATGGGGCGTTTGGAAAAGGATGCGCGCCGCGATAAGAGCCTGATGAAGAAGTGGGAGACCGCCAAGAAAGTCGAGGCAGGGCTGAACGAGGGGCATCGTGCCGCGCGCCTGGGTCTTACCGACGAGGAAGTCGAGCTCATCCGCGATTTGCACCTGCTGACGATGAAGCCGATGCTCTATATCGCGAATGTCGACGAGGACCAGCTGAATGCCGATTTCGCCGACATCGACGGAACCCAGCCGGTGCCCATCTGCGCGAAGACCGAAGCCGAGCTCGCCGAGCTCGACCCCGAGGACGCGGCGATGTTCCTCGAGGAGCTTGGCCTCGAGGAGAGCGGCCTGGCCCGTTTGGTGCGCGAAGCGTACCACCTGTTGGGACTGCAGAGCTTCTTCACGAGCGGCGAGACCGAGAGCCGTGCGTGGACGGTGCCCATCGGCGCCAAGGCCCCGCAGGCGGCGGGCGTGATCCACTCCGATTTCGAGCGAGGGTTCATCAAGGCCATTACGGCGAGCTTCGAGGATTACAGCGAGCTCGGCGGCGAGGCTGGCTGCCGTGCAGCGGGAAAGCTGCGCCAGGAAGGCAAGGAATACATCGTCCAAGACGGCGACGTCATGCATTTCATGTTCAACGTGTAATGGCGGCGCATCGCGCGCGATGTATCGATGGCTCCGAGGTATCGTTGCATGGCTCAGCATCTTACGGAACAAGATGTGCGGCGCATGGCCGCATACACGCGCATCGGGCTTGCCGATGACGAAGTGCCGCAGATGACGGTCGAGCTGAACGCCATCATCGACGGCCTGGAACCCATTACCGAGTACGATTTGGAAGGTGTCGAGCCCACTTTTCACCCCATTGGCGATTTGTCAAACGTGATGCGCACCGATGCCGAGGTTCCGGGCTTTTCCCAGGACGAGGCCCTCATGAATGCCGCCGTGCGGGAAGGCGGCAGTTTTCGCATTCCGCGCATCTTGGGCGGCGGGGACGCCTGATGGAATTCGGCTGCCGGGATATCGCCTCCATCCAAGCGGGCCTTCGCGCGCGTCGCTTCAGCGCGGTCGAGCTGGCCGAATCGGTGCTCGCCCGCGTTCATGCCCAAGATGTGCGCCTGCATGCCTTTCTCGAGGTGACCGACGAGTTGGCGCTGCGTGCGGCGGGCCGGGTCGATTCGGCCATCGTGGCCGGGGCTTTCGACGAGCTCGGGCCGCTTGCCGGGGTTCCCATCGCGTATAAAGACAACATGAACCTGGCGGGCACGCATACGACCTGCGCAAGCCGCATGCTCGAAAACTACGTGTCGCCGTATACCGCCACCTGCGTAAAGCGGACGCTGGATGTCGGGGCCATTCCGATCGGCAAGCTGAACATGGATGAGTTCGCCTTCGGGAGCTCGACCGAGACGAGTGCGTTCGGGGTCACGAGGAACCCCTGGGAGCTCGATCGCGTGCCCGGCGGCAGTTCAGGCGGCTCGGCGGCGGCGGTGGCTGCGGGCATGGTGCCGGTGGCGCTTGGGTCGGATACCGGCGGGTCCGTCAGGCAGCCGGCGTGTTTCTGCGGGGTCGTGGGCGTGAAGCCCACCTATGGCGTGGTGAGCCGGTATGGCGTGGTGGCGTTCGGCAGTTCGCTCGACCAGGTCGGCCCGTTTGCGCGGACGGTGCGCGACGCCGCATTGGCGCTGAATGCGCTTTCGGGGCGTGATCCGCTCGATTGCACGAGCCAGGAATGCACGCTCGATTTCACGGCGAACCTGGCGCAGGGCGTGGCCGGCATGCGGGTGGGCGTCGTGCCCGCGTTTCTCGAGGCGGAAGGCCTTTCTGCCGAGGTCAAGGCGAAGGTCGAGGAGGCGGCGGAACAACTGAGCCGGTTGGGCGCGACCATTGTGGAGGTCGAGCTTCCGAACGCGAAAGCGGCGATGAGCGCCTATTACGTGCTGGGCCCATGCGAAGCGTTCAGCAACCTGAGCCGATTCGATGGGTTGCGTTATGGATACCAAGATGCGGGTCACGACGATTTGGGCGGGCAATACGAAGCGTCCCGCGCCGTCGGCTTCGGGCCCGAGACGCGTCGGCGCATCATGCTGGGCAGCTACCTGCTTTCGAGCGGCGTATACGAGACCTACTATTATCCGGCGCAACAGGTGCGCACGCTCATCACGCAAGACTACGTTACGGCTTTCGAGGCGTGCGATTGCATCCTCGGGCCGGTATCGCCTACTGCTGCCTGGCGGTTCGGGGAAAGGTCAGACCCGCGGAGCATGTATCTATCCGACATGTTCACGGTGTCCATAAACATCGCCGGCAATGGCGGCATGAGCGTGCCGGTTGGCGTGGGTGCTCATACGGGCTTGCCGGTAGGCGTCCAGCTCGTGGCTCCCGCATTTCGTGATGCGAACATGTTGCGCGTGGCTGCTGCGCTCGAGACGGTATATGGGCCGGCGCCCACCGCCCCGGGCTTTGCATCGGAACGGGCCGGTGACTAGCCATGCGTGCCGTGTCGGAGGTCCTTTGCGATTGGGAGGCGGTCATCGGCCTCGAGGTGCATTGCGCGCTCACCACGCTGCAGACGAAGATGTTCTGCGGGTGCAAGCTCGAATTCGGCGCGCCGCCCAACACTCACACATGCCCGGTGTGCCTGGGGCTGCCGGGAGCGCTGCCGGTGCCCAACAAGGCCGCCATCGAGAGCATCGTGCTGGCAGGCCTGGCCACGAACTGCGACATCATGAGGCGATCGCTGTTCTACCGCAAGGGGTACCTGTATCCCGACATGCCGAAGGGCTTCCAGATAACGCAGGGCCCGGTGGCGTTTTGCATGAACGGCTTTCTCGACTTGCACGTGGATGGCCCGGGTGCCGAAGAGCGTCCCGACCCGCCCGATGCCCCTCAAGCGGACGGCGGGTATGTGGCGCGCATCGGCATCGAGCGCATCCATTTGGAAGAAGACGCCGGCAAGATGATCCATGTCGGCGGCGACGGCGGGCGCATCGCCGGGGCGACGCATTCGCTGGTGGATTACAACCGCGCGGGCACGCCGCTCATCGAGCTGGTCACGCGTCCCGATTTGCGCACGCCAGAAGAGGCGCGCCTGTTCCTGCAGAAACTCCGCCGGGTATTCGTTGCGCTGGGCATCTCTGATTGCTCGATGGAGAAGGGCAGTTTGCGTGCCGATGGCAACATCAGCTTGCGTCGCCGCGGCAGCGACGGGCTGGGCGTGAAGACCGAGCTCAAGAACATCAACAGCTTCAAGCATTTGCACGATGGGCTGGCGTACGAGATATGCCGTCAGGCCGCGGTGCTTGAATCGGGCGGGACCATCCGTCAGGAGACGCGGCATTGGGACCCGGTGTCCAAGCACACCATCGTGATGCGCGTGAAAGAAACGGCGGACGACTACCGCATGTTCCCCGACCCCGATTTGGCGCCGTACGACCTTTCCGATGAATTCGTCGCACGCGTACGCGCGAAATTGCCCGAGCTGCCCGACCAGAAGGCGAAACGCTTCATGGCCGATTACGGGCTGCCCGACGCCGATGCGCGCATCTTGGCAACGCGTGTCGGTTTAACCGGATTCTTCGAAGCCGGGATGGCGATTGCTGGCGATTCGGTGCGGATGTTTGCCAAGCCGCTTGCTAACCTGCTCGTCAACGACGTGCCGGCAGCGGTTGGCACCGATGAGTCGTTCGACCTCGCGGCAAGCCCGCTCACGCCGGCGCGGGCAATCGAGCTCGTGCGGCTGCTCGTCGATGGCTCCATTTCCTCGAGGCAAGGCAAGGAGGTTCTCGCGGCGGTCCTGCGCGATGACGAGGATCCGGCCGTCATCGTTGCCGCGCGGGGCATGGCGCAGGTCTCGGATATCGCGGTCATCGAGTCGGTCGTCGATGCCGTGCTCGCGGCGAACGCCGGTCAGGTGGCGCGATACCGCGATGGGAAACGGGGGCTCATCGGATACTTCGTGGGTCAGTGCATGAAAGCGACGGACGGCCGCGGCAATCCGCGGCTCATCAACGAGGTGCTCGCGCGCAAATTGGATGAGCAGCCGCCTGCCCATCCTGCGTCGTGACCGCGTCGCCGTCAAGCGGGTTAATTCTGGTGAAGTGGCGAAAATCCCGTTTGTGATGCCGTTTTCTCGTTCATAATGGGCGGCATGCGAATCGCAGATGACAGCACGAAAAGCAGCCTCGGCTACGGCGTCCTCGCGCTGATGGTGCTCGGCACCATCCTCGGGGGCTTGCTGCAGAATGCCGTGAGCACGGTGCTTCCCGCCATCATGGAAGAGACTGGCGTGACCGTGGGCATGGCGCAGTGGCTTGTCACGATGTTCCAGCTTTGCCTGGGCATCGTCATTCCCCTCGTGGCGTTTCTCGTTCGCCGTTTCGACGTGAAGGTCCTCTTCGTCGTCTCCACGGCGCTGTTCGCAGTCGGCACCTTCCTCGTGGCGGCTGCCGACAGCTTCCCGCTCATCTTCGCCGGCCGATTCCTCGAGGGCATCGCCGCCGGCGTGAGCTTCCCGCTGATTCAGGTGGTCGTGTTCCAGAATTACCCGCGTAACCGCTGGGGCACCATCATGGGCATCGTCGGCCTTGCGTTCGGTTTCGCGCCCAACATCGGCCCGACCATTGCCGGTGTTTGCGCCGACTTGTGGGGATGGCGCAGCATGTTTTGGGGTGTGGCCGTCTTGTCGGCGGTCACGGCGCTGCTGATGGCGGTGTTACTGCCGCGGAACATGGCCGATGGCGAGGCGCGCTCGCTCGATTGGCCTTCGGTGGGACTTTCGACTGCCGGTTTCGGCGGCGTGCTGCTGGGCTTCACGAATGCCACCGACGCGGGCCCGCTCAGCGCGGCATGCCTCGTGCCGCTTGCGGTCGGCACGGTGTGCATGGTGCTCTTCCTGTGGCGGCAGCGCCGCATCCCCAACCCGCTGTGGGATCTCGATGCGTTCAAGGACCGCGACTTCACGGTGGGAACCATCATGGTCTGCCTGCTGTTCAGCGCATTCATCGGCGTCACGCTCGTCTTGCCGCTCGGCATGCAGGCGGTGCAGGGTTTCAGCACGCTCGAAGCGGGCATGGCCTTGCTTCCGGGCACGATAGCCGCGCTTATCATGAACCCGCTATCGGGCATCATGATGGATCGCATCGGCGTGCGCCCGGTCATCTGCTTCGGGTCGGTGTTGCTGCTCGCCGGCACGGTGCCGATGATGCAGCTCGGCGAGATGGACGACCTTGCGCTCATCATGGTGCTTCAGGGCGTGCGCACGTTTGGCATCAGCTCGCTTATCCAGCCCATCAGCACGTGGAGCGTCCGTTCGCTCCAGGGCCGGCTCATCCCCGACGGCACGTCCATCAGCAATACGCTGCGTCAGGTGGCAGCTGCCCTGGGAACGAGCGCCATGGTGCTGCTGATGTCCATCGGCGGCGAGCCGGGCAGCGTGAGCGCCTTCGGCGTCGACGTCGCCATCGCATTCAGCGCTGCCTGCAGCGCGGCGCTGCTCATCCTCTCCTTTGCCTTCGTGCGAAAGTAAACCGCGCGCCTGAACCCGCTACGTCCTTCGACCCATAGCGCGATTTGCTAGCGGGGGAGGAGCTGGGGGTAATCGGCGGAGTGGTCGGCGCTGATCTCGACGAGGTTCATGCCGAGGAATTGCGTGGCGTGGAACCCGCGCTGGTCATACCAGGTTGGGTCGTAATACCGCACTTCGCCGTCGATATAGGCGGCAAGCCAGGCGTGGTTGCCGCCCGTGCCGAGGAAATCCTCGGCGGTTCCGGTGACGTACACGCAGGGTATCCCATGGCGCAGCGCCAGGTATTGCACCGCCTTCGCGTATCCCGCGCAGACCGATTCGTGGGCGGTGAACACGCTGTCGATATACTGGTCGTTGTCGGTGTTCACGTAATCGCAGGCATCGGCCACGTATGCGCAGATGTTCTCCATCGTCGTCTCCTGCGTGTCGGCGAGCAGCGGAAGCTCGAGGGCGAGCTGCTCGTATTGCGCCGACAGCTCCTCGGTGGTTGCGGCGTCGTACTTGTAGTCGGGCTCCAGGAACGTGATGGCGGTACCCCACGACCAGTACGAGACATGGGCATCGTCGGGCAGGTTGAACAGGCCCGGATGGTCGTAGAGCACGAATTGCCAGCAGGTTTGCAGCTCGCCGTCGGTGGTGCCCGCCGGCAGCGAGATGCGTTCTTCCTGGGCGAGGATGCCCGCTTCGAGCGCGTCATATACCGACTGTGCGTGGCTGTCGAGCGTGTTGCGGTAATAATGGAGCGCATCTGCGACGCTCAGCAGCTGCGTCGAGGGCTCTTCGGCGAGATATCCGGCATCGGCGCGGGTTTCCTGATTGTAGATGGCCTCGATCTCCTCTTCCGAAGGCAGCGGCCATTCGAAGTCGAAGGTGTCGGCAAGCCATGTGCGCAGCTGGTCGATTTGCGCGCCCCTGATGATGTCCTGGCTGGGAAGCAGGGTCGGCCACATCGTGAATACGAGCGCCACTGCAAGCAGCAACGCGATGAACGTGCCGCATCCGCACCCACAGCCCGACCGCTTTTGCGGTTGCTCGACGTAGGTTCCGCGTCCATAGAAGAATTCGTCGTAGTTGTCGTACGGGTTGGGGCGGGCGTATTCGTGCGGCTGCCCTTGGTTGACCGGGTATCCGTAAGGGTTACCGGGAGCCGCCGTCGGTATCTGCTGGCCTTGACCCCCGGGCGCAACGGGGCGCATGGGCGCCGTGTTCCCGATGTGGGAATCCCATTCGTAGGCGCTCCAGTTGCGGTCGGCGTTATCGGAGGGGCGAGAATCCATGCACCCTATTAAAGCGAAACGTTGTGGAGAACCTGGCAAGGGCGCGTGTGCGACCCGTGTAATCAGGCCCCGGCGCACCGACCGGCAAATGGTCGGGCGGCTTTTCAACGCCGCCTGGTCGTGGGCCATGCATGAAGACCTTATGAACATCGGCGTTTATAGTGCTTTAATACTCTAGTGTGCTAAAGTATCGGCGTTGCCGTTGGGGATGGCAGGTGCGCAAGTTTTCGTGGGTTCCTTTATGGAAGCGTTTTTGCATCTTATAATGGCATTTCGTGCTGAAAGAGATATAGAAGAGGGACTGTCCTTGATGAACTTTGCAACACCAACCGGTTTCCGCGACATCCTCCCCGAGGAAGCGGCCTTGCGCGAAACGCTGGCCAACCGCTGCCAGGCCCTGTTCGCGGCGCGGGGATATGCGCCCGTGGAAACCCCGACGCTCGAGCTAATGGACGTGATGGAGCGCGGCGGCCGCATTCCCGATTCGCCGTTCCGCCTGTTCGATTCGGCGGGCAGCTTGCTGGCCATGCGTCCCGACGTGACCTTGCAGGTGGCGCGCATGTGCGCGACGCGACTCGCCGACCAGCCGGGTCCGTTCCGCTTTCGCTACCAGCAGCGCGTGTTCCGCCAGACGGAGCCCGAGACGAGCAACCGCGAGATGACCCAGGTGGGCGTCGAATGCATCGGCGAGGCGGGCACGGCGGTGGACGCCGAGGTCATCGGCTTGCTCGTGGATGCGCTGCGCACCTGCGGACTCGAAGACTTCAAGATTTCGCTCGGCACGGTGGCCGTGCTTAACGATTTGCTCGATGCGGCGTCTGACGATGCGGCGTGGAAGCGCGCGGTGCGCCATGCCTACCATGAGACGAATTTCGTCGAGCTTGCGGAGCTCACCTCCGCTGGAAACGGCAAGCCGGTGTATCTTGACGCCATCCGCAAGCTGCCCGATCTGCGCGGCGGACGCGAGGCAATCGAGCAGGTGCGGGCGCTCACCGAGCCGCTCGGGTGCGCAAACGGCATCGACGCCCTGGCACAGACCTATGCCGCCCTCGAGCAGGCGGGCCTGGCCGGATGCGTGATGCTCGACTTCTCGGTCATCAGCTCGTTCGACTATTACACGGGCGTTATCTTCGAGGTGTATTCGCCGCGTCTCGGCACGCCGCTCGGCAGCGGCGGCCGCTATGACGACGTGCTGTCGGCCTATGGCAAAGCGCGTCCGGCGGCGGGGTTCGGCTTCTATCTCGACTTGGTGATGAAGGCGGTCGCTTCGGGGGCCGTCGGCGAGCGTCCGTTGCGCATTGCGGTGCCGAAGGGTTCGCTCAACGGCGACACCATCGCCTGCCTGTCGGCCGCTGGCCTCGACACCACGGGGCTTGACAATCCGGGACGCCAGCTCATCATCTCGAACCCGGGTGTCGATTACATCATCGTGCGCGCTCAGGATGCGCCGGTGTTCGTGGCGCTCGGCGCGGCCGATTGCGGTATCTGCGGCAAAGACTCCCTCGTCGAGGCGAATCTCGATGTGGTCGAGCTCGTCGATTTGAAATTCGGCGCCTGCCGTTTCGTCGTGGCGCAGCCGGAAGGCGCTTCCGAAGCGGTCGAAGAGCGCTATCGCCGGACGGGCAGCATCCGCGTCACCACGAAATACCCGCGAATCACGCGCGCGTATTACGATAAGAAGGGCGTGCAGGTCGAGATCGTCCAGCTGCATGGCAACATCGAGCTCGGGCCGCTCATCGGCCTGTCCGAGCGCATCGTCGACATTACGGCGACGGGCACCACGCTACGCGAGAACCATCTGGAAATCGTCGATGACGTGATGGCCGCGACGGCGCGATTCTTCGCAAACGCCTGCGCCTTCCGCACCGATCCGCGCATCACCAACCTGGCGCGCACGCTTGAAAGGAACGTGAACGAGCAATGAGCATGAGACGTGTGCAGCTCGCCTGTGGCGAGGCATTCGATAACAGCTACCTGAACCGTACCGGCGCTTTCAACGCCGAGGCCTTGGTTGCCGCGACGCAAATCGTCGACGACGTGCGCAAGCGCGGCGACGAGGCCCTGCGCGAGTACACCGAGCGCTTCGACGGCGTGCGCCTGGACGACTTCCGCGTGAGCGATGAGGCCATCGAAGCTGCCGCCGCGCAACTTGACGAGCCGCTGCGCGATGCCCTGCATCACGCTGCGGCCCAGATCCGCGATTTCCACGAGCGCCAGAAGAAGCAGAGCTGGTTTTCAACCCGCCCCGATGGTGCGCTTGTGGGCGCGAAGGTGCAGCCGCTCGATTCCGTGGGCATCTACGTGCCCGGCGGCCGTGCCCTGTACCCTTCCACGGTGCTCATGAACGCCTTGCCGGCCCAGGTCGCGGGCGTGAAGCGCATCGTATGCGTGACACCTCCCACGAAGGACGGCACGCTCGATGCCGCCATCGTCGAGGCCTGCCGCATCGCGGGCGTTACCGAAATCTATTCCGTGGGCGGCGCCCAGGCCGTGGCCGCATTGGCATATGGCACCGAGAGCATCGCGCCGGTCGACAAGATCACCGGCCCGGGCAATGCGTTCGTGGCCGCCGCCAAGCGCGCGGTTTCGGGCGATGTGGGCATCGACATGGTTGCCGGCCCGTCCGAGGTGTGCGTCGTGGCCGATGCCACGGCCGACCCGAGCCATGTGGCCATCGACCTCATGGCGCAGGCGGAGCACGACCCGCTGGCATCGTGCTACCTGGTGTGCTTCGATGCCGCTTATGCTGATGAGGTCGAGCGTTGCATCGAGGAGCATATCGCGCAGTCGACCCGCGCCGATATCACGCGTACCTCGCTCGACAACCAGGGGCTTATCGTCGTGGTTCCCGATCGGGCCGCCGCCATCGAGGCGGTGAACGTCATCGCGCCCGAACACCTCGAGCTGCATGTCGACCATCCGATGGACCTCGTGGGCGCTATCCGTCACGCGGGCGCCATCTTCTTGGGCGATTGGACGCCTGAAGCCGTGGGCGACTACATCGCCGGCCCGAACCACACGCTGCCCACCGGCGGCACCGCGCGGTTCTCGAGCCCGCTTTCCACCGATGAGTTCGTCAAGCGCAGCAGCATCATCCAGTACACGCCCGAGGCCCTGCTTGCCGATGGCGAGTCGATCATGGCCATCGCCCAGCGCGAGGGATTGTGGGCGCATCGTCGCAGCGTCGAGTTGCGTTGGCAGACCATTGCCGGCGATAGGGGGGAGAAAGGAGAGCGCGCGGATGGATAACGTGCGTTTCAACCCCCGTTTGGCCGACATCGTGCCGTACGACCCCAAGTACCTGCCGGCCGAGCATATGATTTCGGCCAACGAGAGTCCGTACAACGTGCCGGACGAGATTCGCTACGAGGTGCGCAAACGGTTGAAGCGGCTCGATTACAACCGGTATCCCGACCCGTTGGCGAACGAGCTGCGTGACATCATCGCCGATGCGAACGGGCTCGAACGGGAAAACGTGCTGGTGGGGAATGGCGGCGACGAGCTGCTCTTCAACACCGCGCTTGCATTCGGCGGTCCGGGGCGCACGTTCCTGAACTGCCCGCCGACGTTTTCGGTGTATGAGGCGAACGCGGAGCTCACGGGAACGGCGGTGGTGAACATTCCGCGACTGCCGAACTATCGCATCGATGAGATGGCGGTGCTCACGCGCGTGGCCAAAGGCGACATCGATTTCATCATCCTCACGAGCCCGAACAATCCCACGGGGCAGCTGGTGAGCGATACGTTCATACGGCATCTTCTGGAGTCGACCGACGCGCTGGTGATGGTCGATGAGGCGTACGGCGAATTCTCGCGTGCAACCTGCCGTCCGTTGCTGCAGGGCCACAAGAATCTCGTCATCTTGCGCACGTTCTCGAAGGCGTTTTCGTGTGCAGGGGTGCGCCTGGGCTACCTGCTCGGCGATGCCGAGGTCATTTCCGAGTACCTGAAGGTCCGGCAGCCGTATTCCGTGGATGCGGTTTCGCAGCTCATCGGTTGCACCGTGTACGAGAACCGTCAGTTGTTCGCGCCGGCCATCACCTCGATTATCATGCAGCGCGAGCATCTGATGGAGGAATTGGAGGCCACCGAGGGCGTCCACGTCTATCCGTCCGACGCGAATTTCATCCTGCTGCAGATGGAGCGCGCCGACGAGGCATGGGAGAAGCTCTACGAGCAGGGCGTGTTGGTGCGCGACTTTTCACACACGCCGATGCTCGAGGATTGCCTGCGCGTGAGCGTGGGAACCGAGAAAGATAACAAGGCCCTGGTGAAGGGACTTCGTAAGATAATGAGGGAGCGTCGGCGGGAGTCCGCCGAAATCGTCGAGTGAACCGGCGGTTGCCGGGGCATTCCGGCATGGAAGGAGCTGAAGATGGGAGAGGCACGGCGTTGCGCAACGGTGACGAGGACCACCAAGGAAACCGATATCACGGTTACCATTGACCTTGACGGCACGGGTGTGACCGATATCGACACGGGCGTTCCCTTCTTCGATCACATGTTGGATGCATTCGGCCGCCATGGGCTGTTCGACCTGACGGTGCGTGCGAAGGGCGACATCGAGATCGACGCGCACCATACGGTGGAGGACACGGGCATCGTCTTGGGCCAGGCCATCGACCAGGCGCTCGGCGACAAGCGCGGCATCGTGCGCTATGGTTCGATCGCGCTTCCCATGGACGAGACGCTTATCTTGGCGGCTATCGACCTGTCGGGCCGCGGACAGGCGCATCTCGAGCTTGAGCCGCCTATCGAGCTGCTCGGCAATTTCAACACGACGCTTGCCGATGAGTTCTTCATCTCGCTTGCCGCCAATGCGCGCATGACGTTGCACGTGCGCCAGCTGGCGGGCAAGAACTCGCATCATATCATCGAGGCGGCGAGCAAGGCTTGTGCCCGCGCGCTCAAGCAGGCGGTGGCAATCGATTCCCGTATCGCGGGGCAATTGCCGTCTACGAAAGAAAGCCTGTAATCGGCATTTCAGAGCAGGGCGCCGTCCTTCGGCTTGCGTTTTGAGGAGGGGCATGTGATTGCCGTCGTTGATTACCGTATGGGGAATTTGAAATCGGTCGAGCGCGGCTTGCGTTCGGTGGGTGCCGATGCGCGTATTACGAGCGACCCGGCGCAGATTGCCGCAGCCGATGCCGTGGTATTACCGGGCGTGGGTGCATTCGGCGATGCCATGGCCAGCATGAACAGCCTGGGCGAAACCGACGCAATGCGCTCCGCCATCGCCGATGGCAAGCCGTTTTTGGGTATCTGCCTGGGACAGCACCTGCTGTTCTCGGATGGCGTGGAGGGTGCGCCCGAAGGTGGCACGGTGAAGGGCATGGGTTTGGTGGAAGGCGTCGTCGGGCGTATTCCCAACCGTGATGCCGCAGGCAAGCTCTACAAGATCCCGCATGTGGGCTGGAATTCCATCGAGGGCCTGAAGACCCCGCTTTTCGAGGGCATCCCGGAAGGCGAGCACTTCTATTTCACGCACAGCTTCATGGTGCCCGACACCCCGCACACCATCGCGACAACCGAGCATTCCGTGCGCATTCCCGCGGCGATTGCCGTGAGCGATCGCGTGTTTGGCGTGCAGTTCCATCCCGAGAAATCATCCGATGCCGGCGCGAAGCTCCTCGCGAACTTCGTGCACATCGTCGAAACCATCAAGTAGCACCAGTTGCCCGCGGGGACCGCCTATAGCGGTCCATAACGTGTAGTGATTCAGAAAGGAAACCATCATGTACCTGCTTCCTGCCATTGATATCTTGGGTGGCAAGGCGGTGCGCCTGGCCAAGGGCGACTATAGCCGTGTGACCGTGTACAACGACGATCCGGTGGCGCAAGCCGTGGCCTTCGAAGAGGCCGGCGCCGACTGGGTGCATGTCGTCGATCTTGATGGCGCGCGTTCCGGCGTACCCGAAAACATCGGCATCATCGAGGCCATTGCGCGCAAGACCCTGTTGAAAATCGAGGTGGGCGGTGGCGTGCGTTTGCTGGACACGGTGCAGCGCCTGGTGGATGCCGGGGTTTCCCGCGTGGTGATGGGCACCGTGCTGGTGAAGGACCCTGCGTTGGCGGAAGAGGCCATCAAGCGTTTCGGCGACGTGATGTGCGCGGGCATTGACGCCCGCGACGGCGAGGTGGCCGTTGACGGTTGGGAAAAGGGCGCGGGCGTTTCTGCGTACGATTTGGCCACGCGCATGGCCCTGCTGGGATACCGGCACATGGTGTACACCGACATCGCGCGCGACGGCATGCAGACCGGCATCGATGCGCAGGCATACGCGAAGATGGCCGAGGTGTTCGGCTCGCCTGTGACGGCGTCGGGCGGCGTGGCCACGATGGACGACATCGAGCGTTTGGGGGCGGTGGCGAATAGCATCGACGGTATTATCACCGGACGCGC
>SUUF01000004.1:34052-50903 GCA_015062635.1 Coriobacteriaceae bacterium
GGCGTGGCCACGATGGACGACATCGAGCGTTTGGGGGCGGTGGCGAATAGCATCGACGGTATTATCACCGGACGCGCTGTGTACGAGGGCGCCATCGATGTGACGGCCGCCGTCGAGCGCTGCCGCGAGCTGACGCGTAAGGCACTGGCCGCCGAGGTGGCGAAGGCGCCATGCGCGGGGTGCAACGGGATTCTCGAGATAGACGGGTAAACTGATGGTTAGCCGCTTGGCCGCCCTCGTCGGCATGCCGATGGAGCGCCCGCTTGGCTTCGGCTAACCTATGTATGTTTGAAGTTTGTGCCTGCAGAATCGCGTTCGCCCCATCGGCATGCCGACGAGGGCTACGGGGTCGCCACAAGAAAGGTTGATAGCAATGCTCACCAAGCGTGTAATTCCCTGCATGGATGATGCGAGCGCCCGGGAAACGCGCCGGTGGCGCGTTTCCAGCGAGCATGGGTCCGCGCTTGCGCGGACCCCCGGAACATACTTTGAAAACCCCATGCAGGGTGTTCCTGCTTGGATGCGGTAGCGGACGGGAGGGCTTGCGACTATGCTGACGAAACGGGTTATTCCCTGCATGGATGATGCGAGCGCCCGGGAAACGCGCCGGTGGCGCGTTTCCAGCGAGCATGGGTCCGCGCTTGCGCGGACCCCCGGAACATACTTTGAAAACCCCATGCAGGGTGTTCCTGCTTGGATGCGGTAGCGGACGGGAGGGCTTGCGACTATGCTGACGAAACGGGTTATTCCCTGCATGGATGTAAAAGACGGACGTGTTGTTAAGGGCGTGAACTTTGTGAATTTGCGCGATGCGGGCGATCCGATTGAGCTTGCGCAGCGGTATGACGAGCAGAAGGCCGATGAAGTTATCTTCCTCGACATTACGGCGACGCACGAAGGGCGGGCGACGACGGTGGCGCTGGCGAGCCGCGCCTCCGAAGAGCTCCACCTGCCCTACTGCGTGGGCGGTGGCTTCCACAACATCGACGACATCCGCACCATGATCGCGGCTGGAGCTGACAAGGTGTCCATCAACTCGGCGGCGGTGGCCGACCCGAGCATCCTGACGAAGGCGGCGGCGCTGTTCGGCACGCAGGCCATCATCTGCGCGATTGATGCCAAGCGGGTGGCGGGCAACGCCAACAAGTGGGAGGTCTACGTGCATGGCGGGCGCAAGGCCACGGGCATCGATGCCGTGGAGTGGGCGCGCGAGGCCGAGCGCCGTGGCGCCGGCGAAATCCTGCTCACGAGCATGGATCGCGACGGTAGCCAAGATGGTTTCGATATCCCGCTCACGCGCGCAATCGCCCGTGCGGTGAATATCCCCGTCATCGCGAGTGGCGGTGTGGGCAAGCTCGAGCATTTCGCCGAGGGCATCATCGAAGGTGAGGCCGATGCCGTGCTGGCCGCGAGCGTGTTCCACTTCGGCACCTACACGGTGCGTCAGGTGAAGGAATACATGCGCAGCCAAGGCATTCCCGTGCGGCTGTAAGCGGGCGAGCAAGCAACGCATGCCCACACCGCACGACATCCTCAAGCGCTATTTCGGCTACGATTCGTTCCGTCCGAACCAGGAACAGATCGTCGAAGCCATCTTAGATGGCCGCGATGTCCTGGCCATCATGCCCACAGGCGCGGGCAAGTCCATTTGCTATCAGGTGCCCGCCATCGCCCTGGGCGGGTGGACGTTAGTGGTATCACCGCTGATATCCCTGATGAAGGACCAGGTAAACGCGCTGGAACAGGCGGGTATTACCGCGGGTTTCGTGAACAGCACGCTTTCGGTGCCAGCGCAGTTGCAGGTGCTCGATGCGGTGGCGGCGGGCATGGTGCGGCTTTTGTATGTGGCGCCCGAACGCCTGGGCGCCCCAGAATTCACGAAGCTGTGCGACGAGCATCCACCGGCGCTCGTCGCGGTGGATGAGGCGCATTGCATCTCGCGTTGGGGTCAGGATTTCCGTCCGAGCTATATGGGCATTGCGGGGTTCGTAGACAGCCTGCCCGTGCGCCCGGTGGTTGCGGCGTTCACGGCGACGGCGACCCAACGGGTGCGTGTCGACATTGCCGATGCGCTCGATTTGCGTAATCCCTTGCAAGTGGTGGCGAGCTTCGATAGGCCGAACCTGCATTTCGAGGTGCGCCGACCCCAGGGCACGCGGGGTAAAGACAGCATGCTGCGCGCCATCTGCCGCAAACGCGAAGGGCAAAGCGGTATCGTGTACTGCACGTCGCGCAAGAGCGTCGAGCTCGTGTGCGACATGTTGAACGAAGAGGGCTTTTCTGCCACGCGCTACCATGCCGGCCTGAGCGCGGGCGAGCGCAAGGCGAACCAGGATGACTTCGTGTTCGACCGCAAGCGCATCATGGTGGCCACGAACGCCTTCGGCATGGGCGTCGACAAGAGCAACGTGAGCTTCATCGTGCATTACAATTTGCCGCTCGATGTGGAGAGCTATTACCAAGAGGCGGGCCGCGCCGGCCGCGATGGCGAGCCGGCCGACTGTATCCTGCTCTATGCGCCCAAGGACGTGCGGACCTGCGAGTTCCTGCTGACGAACGGAATCGAGGAAGCGCCCGGCATTGACGGGCCCACGCGTCGTGAGCTCATCGACCGTGCGATGGACCGCCTGAAGCTGATGACCTTCTATGCGACGACCACCGATTGCCTGCGCGGTTACCTGCTGAAATACTTCGATGAAGCCGCGCCGGGCTACTGCGGTCATTGCGGGAACTGCGAGACGAAATTCGAAGAACAGGATATTACCGTCGAAGCGCAAAAGATCATCAGCTGCGTGTACCGCCTTGCGCAGCGCAATCGCATCGCCGGGCGCGCGATGATCGTCGATATCCTGCGCGGGTCGAAAAACACGAAGGTGCTCGACAACGGTTATGACACGCTTTCGACCTACGGCATCATGGCGGACGTGTCCACGCGTCGCATCCGCTTCATCATGGATGCGCTGGTGGAGCGGGGTTTATTGCTCGTTGACTCGGGAAAATACCCCACGCTGCGCTTCACCCCGCAAGCAGGGGAGTTCCTCCGCAACCGCGAACGGCTGGTCGTGAAGGTGCCGAAGGAAACAGAACGCGAGAAGCGCGAGCGCGAGTTCGCGCGTGCGGGTCAGCCTGATGCGCAGACCGCCGCCGAAACCCTTGCCGACCTGCCAGTCGACGAGGAGCTGTTCCAACGCCTGAAAGAGCTCCGTGCCCGCTTGGCTGCAGAAGCCGGAATTCCCGCCTACATCGTCTTCCACGACCGTACGCTGCGCGTGATGTCCCAGCGCAAGCCCCAGACCGAAGCCGAATTGCTTGACATTCCCGGCGTCGGCGAGAAGAAGGCTGCCCAATACGGCGACGCGTTCCTGCGCGCAATCAAAGGTTGAGGGCGAGTGTCTTAACGGGCAGTCCGCCGAGAACCGCATAATTCATGGCGTGACATTCCCTTGCTCCACCGCTGTGCCCTTGTCATGTAAGATGCATAGCGTCATGAGCACGCATCGTCCCATCAGCATATTCGCCCTGCAGACCGAAGAGGAACGGGCGCGGACCGAACGCCTTGTCGAGGCACTGGAGGAGTGTGGCCCAAACGAGGTGCGCCTTGCGCACGAGCGCGTGGGCTTGCCGGAGCCGCATGCCGGCGCGCCCCTCGCTTCCCCAGATGTCCGCGCGGAGGTTCGGCAGGCGAATGAGTGGGGGAAGTTGGCCGATTGGGCGCGGCGTAACAAGCAGGTCGCCGCATGCCTGCTCATCGCGGCTGTGCTTGCCGTGGGCATCCCCTTCGGATATTCCGTGGGATGGTCGAACGCCTCCGACGACGCGGAACGGATTGCGGCGGAGCAAGCGGCTGCCGAAGCCGCGGCGCAGCCCATCGACCTTGCCCAGCGCGAGGCCAACGTGAACACGCATTACAAGAACCTGAAGATTGACGTGAGTTCCGCCGATCGCGTTTCGGCGGACAAGATAGAGCCCCTTACCGTTGACAAGGCGAAACCCAAGCCAACCACCGAGCTCAAGCGCATCGCGGATGTCGACGTGTCGAAGGGCACGAAGGTGAAGCTCGACGTGCCCCTGGTGAATCAGATGGATGATTCGAATGGCGGCACGGCGATGGCGAACGGCTGCGAAATGGCGAGCTTGGCCATGTTGCTGCAACATGCGGGCGTGATGGCCACGAAGGAGAAGCTGGCTTCGGAGATACCCATCGTTCCGCTCGTCGGCAAGGATGGCCGGCACGGCAACCCGAATAAGGCGTTCGTGGGCGAGATGGGAGGCGAGCCTGCCGGTCAGGCGGGCTACAGCGTGTATCATGGCCCGGTTGCGGTCCTCGCGCAGCGTCATCTGCTGAACCGGTCGTTCAAGGTGGTGGATATTACCGGGCAGAAATTCACCGTGTTGTTGAAAGAGCTTGCGAGCGGCAACCCGGTTTGGGTTATTACCACGACGACGATGCAGCCCGACATGCTCGAGGAGGTATGGGAGACTCCCGATGGCACGATGCGCGTGAACTGGATGCTTCACAGCGTGGTGGTTACCGGCTTCGACGACAAGCATGTGTTCATAAACGACCCGTATGGATACGATACGAATGTGCCCTATGACCGCAAGGGCTTCGAGGCGGCATGGAAGTTGATGGGCAGTCAGGCCGTGGTGATCGTGCCGACAGAATAGCTGCTGCTGGCAAACGGGATTACCCCACCGCGTACGCAAGATGATTGGAGTGGACATGGCGAGCGATTTCGAGACGATGGCGTTGACGCCGGCCGATGTGAAATTCAACGAACAGGGCCTGGTGCCGTGCATCGTGCAGGATAACGAGACCAAGGACGTTTTGATGATGGCGTGGATGAATGCCGAGTCGCTCGCGCTTACCATCGAACAACGCACGACGTGGTTCTATTCCCGAAGCCGCCAGAAGCTCTGGCACAAGGGAGAGGAAAGCGGTAATACCCAGGAACTCGTCTCGCTTCGCTACGACTGCGATGCCGATACGCTGCTTGCGCTCGTGCGCCCGGTGGGGCCGGCGTGTCATACCGGCAATTATTCCTGCTTCTATCGGGAATTCGATTTGCCTGAAACCGAAACGGCGGGCGAATTCGAGCAGGACAAGCCCGAGCTGACGATGTACGGCCTGACCAAGGCGCTTGGCATTACCGAGGTCGAGGCGTCCCCGCGCCGCGCCGTTGGTCGGATGCCCGTTACCTCCGACATCCTACAGCCGGCAGGCTTCGTGCATGGCGGTGCGACCATCTCGCTGCTGGAATCGGTGGCGAGCTGGACCTCGTGGCTCGGCACCGATCACGAGTCCGAGTTCTCGTTTGGCTCGCATATCGACATACGGCACGTCAGCGCTGTGCGCAAGGGTTACCTGTATGGTAGCTCCGAGCTCGAGCGCGTCGAAGACCTGGGCGAGCGCGGCCGCAAGGAATACTGGCATGTGGAGGCTAAAACCGAGGATGGCCGCCTGGTATCCACCGGCACGATAACCACTCGCGTTGTGAGCAAGGAGTATTTCGCGAAGAAGCGGTCGTAACACAGGCGGCGTCCATGCGGGCATGCCGCCGCTTGACGTTTGCTTACCGTATGGCGTAGGTGACGGTAACTTCGGCGGTTATGGTCGTTTGGCCGGGCATCGTTTTCGCGGTGGCGGCGCCGGAGTCGACCGCATCTTCCGATGCGTAGACATCAAGGTTGCTGATGTAGCGGGCCGAGGTGTCTTGGTATCCCTCCGAAACCCGCACGATGGAACCGAGATTGACGCCCGAGGCGTTCGCGATGCCCTCGGCCTTGTTCCGCGCGGTGCCAAGGGCTGCCTCGAGGGCTTGTTGATACGCCTCGTCGTAGGTGCTCGCATAGAACTCGATGCCATCGGCCTGGTTGGCGCCTTCGGCCACGCATGCCTGGATGACCGTTCCCACATTGTCGATGTCGAGGTCCTCGACGCGCAGGGTCGTCGTCATCTCGTACCCGGTTATCACGTATTCATCGTCTTCCGAGCCGTCTTTCGGCTGCCCGTATCGGGGGAAGAGATAGGTGTTGGCGGTTTGAATGCTCGTGTCGGCGACTCCGAGCCCTCCAAGCTTCTCGATGACCGCATTGACGCGAGTGGCGTTTTCCTTCTGGCACGCCTCGGCGGTCTTCTCTTCCGAGACCACCGAAACATTGATGCGCGCCTTGTCGGGCACGATCTTGGCATCGCTTGTGGCCGTGACGGTAATATCGGAATCGGTCGAAGCCGACGCGCCTGAGCATCCGGCAAGCGCGCCTGCAAGCAAGGCCGCGCATGTCGCGACCGCCAAAACTGACCATAGTTGTTTCGCGTTCATGATTTCTCCCTCGGTCGACGATTTCGCTATACCCGTAACACGATATACGGGCTGCTATTGTCGGCTCACCGCGAAAAAAAAGCGCATAACGCGCCTTCCGAGAATCATGGCCCACCGGTGCGCTTGAATGCGTGCGAAGGCCGCTATACTTGCAGCTGGCTCCAAATTAGTGTACGTAATGGGAATTCCGGAATAACCCGCTTGCGGCACTGGCGGGGAAGCGACGGATTGCGTACGCCGAATCGCGAGAACGATGCGAGAGGAGAGCATGTATGGACATCATCGAGTACCTGGGCACGAAAGTCGTCGAGCTCACTCCCGACAAACTGGCCATCGAGACGCCGGTGACCGAGGATATCTGCAATGTTCACGGCATATTGCATGGAGGTATTACCGCATTTCTGGCTGAGCATGCCGCAAGCGAGCTCACCACGCTGAATGCGAGCAAGGATGAAATCATCGGCCTGGGCTTGCAGCTCGACGTGACGCATTTGGAATCGGCAAAGGCGGGCGATGTGGTGCGCACGGTCGCAACGCCCATCCGCTACGGCGGCCGCATCCGCGTTATCCGCGTGGAGCAGTTCCGGCTTTCCGATGGCAAGATGACCACGACAAGCCAGCTGACCACCTACATCAAGCGTCCGCATAAATAGCAGCCGCCTTTTCCGCCTGGGTGCATCTTGCCTGTTCCGGGGCGGAACGTATGTGATTACGGCCATGGAAGAGAACCTGGAGGCATATCTTCGCACCGAGTCGCGCTCGTTTGCCGATCGCCCGCTCGGCGATGCCGACCTGCTCGCGTTCGCGGCGCTGATATACGCGGGGTTCGAGCGGTTCGAGGCTTTTCGGCCCGGTGCTTTGGGCGTGCCGCTTGGCGAGTTGCAAAAACATGCCGACCTGCATGAATACATCGAGCATGACTATGATCCCGCCACCATGCAGGGCATCGTTTCCGCGATGGTGGAAAGCCCCCGTTTCGCACCGATTGAGCTGCAGCGTTTTCGCTGCATCGTCGACGGGGAACGGGTGATGCAATTTGCGGCGGCATGCTTTCCCATAGCGCCCGAGTTGGTGGTCATCGCATATCGTGGGACCGACGCGAAGCTGGTAGGCTGGGCCGAGAGCCTGAACCTTTCCTGGCAGGCGGAAGGGCCGGGCGAGGAGGAGGCGCTTCGGTATTACCGAGAGGCGCTCGACGCATACCCGCAGGCGCAGTTCGTGCTGTGCGGGCACTCCAAGGGCGGCGCCGAGGCGGAGCACGTGGGGGTGTTTTGCGAGAACGGGCTCCTTTCGCGCATCACGCGCGTCGTGTCGTTCGATGGTCCCGCGCTCACTCGCTGCGGGGGTGCGATGTGTCCGGAATTCGAGGGTTATGACGAGCTAATCGCCGCCCGGTATGCCCAGTTGCCTTTCCCAATCGTCCGGTATATCACGCCGGCAGCGGTGGGGCTGCTGATGGAAGCCGGCGATCCGCATCGGCATCGGTATACGGAATGCACCGCAGACCGCCCCGACCACGGTGCGGGCGCCGTGCGCATCGTGGGTGGCCGGATTGTCGTGCGCGAGCCGGACCCCGAGGGGATCGCTGCAGGGCTTGTAGCCTCGCGTTTCCTGCCGAACATGTCCCTTTCCGACCGACGGTTTCTCTGCGAGCTTGCCATCGCGGCGTTTCGCCGCGCCGGCCTGCCGGGTAATATCACGGATATCCCGTCGATTGCCCGTGCCATCGTGCCCCTATACCTTGCGGCGCCTCTTTCGGAAAAACGCATGATGCTCAGCATCGCACGGCGTTTCCTGTCTGCCCAATTGCAGCCTCGTGGTTAGCCCGGGCGTTTCTCCCGCGAATTAGCGCGCAAAGAGTGGCTCCTGGCGAAGCGCGGCTTGGGGTTTTGCGGGATCTGAGCGAGGTTATGCACGCTAAATAAGCGGCCAAGGACGCCCTTGGCCGCTTGGATATGAGCTGTGTTTCGGCTATGCCAACGGGTCGATGCGGTAGACCCGCTGGTATTCCTCGCGCAGCTGGTCGCGGAAATCGGGATGCGCGATCTTGATGAGCGCGCGGGCGCGGTCGAAGTTGCTCTTGCCACGCAAATCGGCGATGCCGTATTCCGTCACGATGTACTGCACTTCGTCGCGCGGCGTGGTAACCGGCGTGCCGGCATCCAGGAACAGCTTCACGCGGGAGATCTTGCCGCCGCCGGCGGTCGACGTCATGGCCAGGATGCTTCGCCCGCCACGGCTCATCGTGGCGCCGCGGACGAAATCGACCTGCCCGCCCGCGCCCGAGAGCTGCTTGAAGCCGATGGTTTCTGCTGCCACCTGGCCGAACAAATCGACTTCGACGCAGGAGTTCACCGACACCAAGTTGTCGTTCTTTGCGATGACGTACGGGTTGTTCACATATTCGACGGGGAAGAACTGCACGCTCGGGTTGTCGTCAATCCAGTCGTAGAGCTCGCTCGTTCCCTGGGCGAAGGTGGCGACGCTCACGTTCGGATGCAGCGTCTTGCGCCGTCCGGTCAGCACGCCGGCTTCCGCGAGATCCATCATGCTCGTCGTGAACAATTCGGAGTGCACGCCGAGATCCTTTTTGCCCATCAGGGCTTTCATCACGGCATTCGGAATCTTGCCGATGCCGGCTTGGATGGTGTCGCCGTCGTTCACCATGCTCGCGATGTATTCGCCGATAGCCTCTTCGGCCGGTCCGATGGGCGGCATGGGACTCACGGCGATGGGGTCGGATACCTCGACGATGGCATCGAGCTCGCTCACGTGGATGAAGCATTCGCCGAGCGTACGCGGCATCTTGTCGTTCACCTGGGCGATTACCAAGGTTGCGGCATTTGCGGCCGTGCGCTGGTAATCGACGGAAAGCCCGAAGCTGCACCAGCCGTGCTTGTCGGGGCGCGAGAGCGACAGCATCGCCACGTCGATGGGGTAGTGCCCGCCGCGGATGTCGCGCTCGACCGTGCTGAAGTACGTGGGCACCACATCGGCGCGACCGTTGAGCAAACCTTCCCAGAAGGCGGATTTCATGCCGGGACTGCCGATGAAGGTCTCGTAACGGATGTGGCCCGCCATCTCGGGCTGGAACATGTCGAGCCCGTTCGTGGAGCTTGCCTGGAAGAAGCGCACGTCTTCGAATTGCCGGTAATTCCGACACACGGCCTCGATGAGCACCCGGGGTTCGCCCGCGCCGTCGGGCATGGCCACCCGTGCGTGCGGCGGTATGAGGGCTATAGCCTCTTCCGCGGTTTTCAGCTTGCTTGCGTAATCGTCTTGCCAGTTCATGCACCCTCCTGCCGTCAGAATGCGTTAAGTATGCCATACCGGTTCGGCATCCAGGCCGTTCACGTCGGGATTTCGCGTGAAGGCGATAAAAAGCATCCAGCGGGGTAACAGGTGGTGTAAAATGCCGGATTCAAAGGCGATGACGAAGACAGCGTCTTGCAGGATGGCATCTCCAGAGAGGGTTCCACGGCTGAAAGGACCCGGTGCTTGGCAAGGCGATTCCCTTCACGAGCCGCGCGCTGAAAGCCGTATGGGGCAAGTAGGAGGCGACGGGTACTCCCGTTACAGGGTCGGAGTGGATAGCACCGGGCGACCGGGGCCGTCAACCAAGGTGGTACCGCGAGAGCGAATGCTCCCGTCCTTGGATGCAAGGGCGGGAGCTTTTTTGTTGCCGCCAAACGGGCGAACGGCGGGCGAGCCCATTCCCGGGGAAGGGTGGCGCCCAGGAAAAGGAAAGGAAAGGCATGTCGATTCAAGACGAAGTGATGCAGCTGCGCGACGAGACGCTCGCGTCCATTGCCGCTGCGGACACGACCGACGCGCTCGAGCAGGTGCGCGTAGCCGTGCTGGGCAAGTCGGGCACGCTCACCGCGTACCTGCGCTCGATGGGCCAGGTGCCCAAAGAGGAGCGCGCGACGGTCGGCAAGACCGTGAACATCGTGCGCGGCGAGGTCGAGCACGCGCTCGAGCACCGCAAGGAAGACCTGTCGGCATCGGAGCTCGAGGCGCAGATTGCCGCCGGCGCCGTGGACATCACGTTGCCGGGGCGCATGCAGCAGATGGGCACCCGCCATCTGATCAGCCGTATTACCGACGAGATCGCCGAGATTTTCCACGGCATCGGCTATACCGTGGAATCGGGCACCGAAATCGAGACCGACTATTACAACTTCGAGGCCCTGAACACCCCCGAGGACCATCCGGCCCGTGGCTTGCAGGACACGTTCTACGTCGTCGACAAGTCGGGTGCGGTGAAAGCCGTGAAGGGCGAGTCCGACGTGTTGCTGCGCACCCAGACCTCCGGCGTGCAGGCGCACGTGATGGAGAACCAGAAGCCGCCCATCTATATGATCGCACCGGGCAAGGTGTATCGCCGCGACGTGGCCGATCCGAGCCATTTGCCGCAGTTCAACCAGGTGGAAGGCCTGGTTGTGGACAAGGGCATCACCTTCGGCGACCTGAAGGGCACGCTCGAGTATTTCGTGAAGCAGATGTTCGGCGAGGAGCGCAAGACGCGCCTGCGCCCGCACTTCTTCCCGTTCACCGAGCCGTCTGCCGAGGCTGACATCAGCTGCGGCATCTGCCATGGCGAGGGTTGCCGTTTCTGCAAGGGCACCGGTTGGGTCGAGGTTCTCGGCTGCGGCATGGTTGACCCGAACGTGTTCGCGTATGCCGATATCGATCCCGAGGTGTATTCGGGCTTCGCGTTCGGCATGGGTGTCGAGCGCATCGCGTGCCTGAAGTACAACGTTCCCGACCTGCGCATGCTGTTGAATGGCGACATGCGGTTCCTGCGCCAGTTTTAGGTTCCGCCGTTCTAACGAACGGCGGACGGGCCGACGCTGCGGCTTCCCGTGGCGCACGTCTGGCCGCCGCTGGGTCGAGCTCACGTACCACAGTACGCTTCGCACGCCCCATCGACGCCCAGCCGCACACCACGGAAACCCTCGCTGACGTTGGCGCGAAAGCGGGTTTACCACTACTGAAAGAGTGATTATGAAACTATCTACCAAATGGCTTTCCGAGTATGTGAACGTGCCGGTGGGGCTGAAGGATTTCTGCGATTGGCTCGACCTCACCGGAACCGGCGTCGAAGGCGTCGAGGAGACCGGCGCCCAGTTCGACAAAGTGGTCGTCGGCCAGATCCTGAAGAAGGAAGCGCATCCTGATTCCGACCACATGTGGGTGTGCCAGGTGAGCGTGGGCGAGAACAACCTGGGCAAAGACGGACAGCCCGAGCCGCTGCAGATCGTGTGCGGCGCGCAGAACTTCAACGAGGGCGACAAGATTCCCGTGGCCATGGTCGGCGCGGAATTCGGCGACTTCAAGATCAAGAAGAGCAAGCTGCGCGGTGTCACGAGCTGCGGCATGAACTGCTCCGAGCGAGAGCTGGGGCTGGGCAACAACCACGAGGGCATCATGATCTTGCCGGCCGATGCGCCGGTGGGCACGCCGTTTGCGGAGTACATGGGACTTTCCGACAAGGTCATCGACCTCGAGATCACGCCGAACCGTCCCGATTGCCTGTCCATCGAGGGCTTGGCGCGCGAAGTGGGCGCGATGTACCGCGAAAAGGTGACGTACCCCACCTACAACCTGGTGGAAGATGCCGACGATGCGACCGCCGACCACGTGGACGTTACCATCGAGGATCCTGAGCGCTGTCCGCGTTACACGGCGCGCATCATCAAGGACGTCAAGATCGGGCCGAGCCCCGACTGGCTGGTCGAGCGCATCGCAAGCTGCGGCGCACGCCCCATCAACAACGTCGTCGACATCACGAACTACGTGCTGTTCCTGCTGGGCCAGCCGCTGCATTCGTTCGACTTCGACAAGGTGAAGAGCCCGGATGGCAAGGCGCACATCATCGTGCGCGCGGCGGCCGACGGCACGAAGTTCACCACGCTCGATGGCGAGGAGCGCGACCTGACCTCCGATATGACCGTCATTGCGACGCCCGAGCGCGAAGTGGCGTTGGCGGGCGTGATGGGCGGCCTCGATTCCGAGGTGACCGACGGCACGACGACCATCCTGCTCGAGGCGGCCACCTTCAGCCCCGGCCACACGAGCCGCACGAGCCGCAACCTCGGCCTCATCTCCGAGAGCTCGATGCGCTACGAGCGCAAGGTCGATGACCGCCGCATCGAGCGCAATGCCGACTTCGCCGCTGCGCTTATCGCCGAGCTCGCGGGCGGCACGGTATGCAAGGGCCTGGTGGATGAGTGGCCGATTCAGTCGCAGCCGGCGGAGCTCACGTTCCGCGTTCCGCGTTTCTGCGCGATGATGGGCGCTGATATCGCCCCGTCCGAGATCGTTGACATCCTCACGCGCCTTGGGTGCGAGGTATCGGTGGGCCGCCATAAGAGCTTCAACGTGGTGGCGCCGACGTACCGTCCCGACCTCGAGCGCGAAATCGACCTGTACGAGGAAGTCCTGCGCCTGTATGGCATGGACAAGATTCCGCCGACGTTGCCCGGCGGTCGCGAGCGCATCGCGCGCGTGTCCGAAACCGAGCACATCGTGGCGCGCCTGCATCGCACGATGAGCGCCTGCGGCCTGAACGAGACCCAGACCTATGCCTTCGCCGATCCGAAGGAGCTCGAGAAGCTCGGCATGGACAAGCGCGAAGACCTGGGCGAGGCGGTCGAGCTCATCAACCCCATCAATGCCGACCAATCGGTGATGCGCCAGAGCATCATCCCGGGCCTGCTCGACAGCGTGGCCTACAACCAGAGCCACGGGGTTGCCGACATCCAGCTGTACGAGGTGGGCAACGTCTTCCTGGGCGTGGCGGGCAAGGCCCTGCCGCGCGAGAAGCAGCGCCTGGCCGGCGTGCTCGTGGGAAAGATGGCCGAGAAGACCTGGAACACCGACCCGCAGCCGTTCGACTTCTTCGACGGCAAGGGAGTGCTCGAAGCCGTCATCCGCGAGTTGGCGTTGCCGAAGGTGCGTTTCAAGGTCCTCGAGGCTGACGAGGCTCCGTGGCTGCAGCCCGGTCGTGCCGCGCAGCTGAACGCCGCCGGCGCCGTCATCGGCTGGGTGGGCGAGATCCATCCGCTCGCGGCGAAGGCTTTCGAGGTGAACGGCCCCGTCGTGGCCTTCGAGCTCGATGTCGAGGCGCTGGTGAAGGCCGCGCAACCCGCACGCGATTTCGTCGACGTGCCCGAATTCCCGCCCGTCACGATGGACGTCGCGTTCGTCGTGGACGAGGCCGTGACGCATGAGATGCTCGTCCAGCGCATGAAGAGCGCTGGCGGGAAGCTTCTCGATACCGTCGAACTGTTCGACGTGTACCGTGACGAGCAGCGCCTGGGTGCTGGAAAGAAGAGCATGGCATACAAGCTTGTGTATCGTGCGGCCGACCGCACGCTCACGAGCCAAGAGGTCGACAAGGCCCACGAGAAGCTCGTGAAGAAGGTCTGCGGCGCTACCGGCGCCGAGATTCGCGGGTAGCTCCGTCGCTTTCCGCGAACCGAAACGCCCCGTCAATTTGGCGGGGCGTTTTTCTTTTGCGCGTGTTTGCCGGGGAGGCAAGCGTCCGGCATGACCATTTGAAGCGGTTACCGTGGCGTTACCATGAAAACAGATATCCATCGTGCGCGATGTAAATCGGCGGGGTATAGTGTTCAAAACGCATTTCATACGAAACAGTGTTATGGAGGTTCGCCCCCATGATTGAGATTAGAGACCTGCGCAAGTCGTACAACACCGGCGGCTTCGTGAACAAGGCGCTCGATGGCGTGAACATCACGTTCCGCGACAACGAGTTCGTGGCAGTGCTCGGGCCGAGCGGTTCGGGCAAGACGACGCTGCTCAATGTGCTTGGCGGCCTCGACCATGCCGATTCCGGCGATATCATCATCAATGGCGTCTCGACCAAGAATTACAAGTCGAGCGATTGGGATACGTATCGCAACCACCGCATCGGCTTCGTGTTCCAAAGCTATAACCTCATCCCGCACCAGAGCGTGCTCGCGAACGTCGAGCTGGCCTTGACGCTGGCAAACGTCGGCCGCGCCGAACGTCAGCGCCGTGCGAAGGCGATGCTGCAAAAGGTGGGCTTGGGCGACCATATCTCGAAAAAGCCCAACCAGCTTTCCGGTGGCCAGATGCAGCGCGTGGCCATCGCGCGTGCCCTGGTGAACGACCCCGACATCCTGCTCGCCGACGAGCCGACGGGCGCGCTGGACACCGAGACCGGCATCCAGGTGATGGATTTGCTCTCCGAGGTGGCAAAGGATCGCCTGGTCATCATGGTCACGCATAACCCCGAGCTTGCGCAGACCTACGCGAACCGCATCGTGAACTTCTCGGATGGCAAGGTTGTGGGCGATAGCAACCCGCTGGCCAATTGGGAACTCGCCGCCGCCGCGGCTGAAATCGCATCGGGCGGCAGGACGGCGATTCCGCGCGCAGCCCGCGTCGCAGCGACGACGACTGCGGCCACGGCTGCCGGCGCCATGCGGGCGGCCGCAGCCGAGGCTTCTCGTGGCAAACATGCGGCAAGCGCCGTCCCTCCGCAGCCAGAAGCGCCGCAGGCCGGGTTCGCCGCTCGCGAGAACGCCGATAAATCGGGCAAGGCGTCGATGGGCTTCCTCACGGCGCTCTCGCTTTCCTTCAACAACCTCATGACGAAGAAGGGCCGCACGTTCCTCACGGCGTTCGCCGGGTCGATCGGCATCATCGGCATCGCTGCCATCCTCGCGCTCTCGAATGGCGTGAACGCTTACATCGCCGATACCGAGGAAGAGGCGCTCGCCGCATATCCCCTAACCATCACGAAGTCGAGCTTCGACATGGCGAACCTGATGACGGGGATGTCGGGCTATGCCTCGGCCGATGAAGAAGGCGAGGGCAACGAAGAGAAGGGCAAGCTCATCCCGCAGTCGAGCATCATGACCGACATGTTCGCCAAAGTGAAGAACAACGACCTGAAGGCGTTCAAGAAGTGGATCGATAGCGGTGGCGACGGCATCTGGGAGTATGTGAACGACATCGAATACGATTACGGCATCACGCCGATCGTCTACAAATCGGATACCTCGAAGCTCGTGAAACTCAATCCCTCGTATATGTCGAGCGTTTTCAGCAACGGGCTGAACACA
Organism: Coriobacteriaceae bacterium; assembly: GCA_015062635.1. GTDB lineage: Bacteria > Actinomycetota > Coriobacteriia > Coriobacteriales > Eggerthellaceae > UMGS1519. The sequence continues at coordinate 49,492 of SUUF01000004.1, forward strand.
AGCTCGCTCATGAGCATGAGCGGCGGATTCTCGGCGTTCCAGGAGATGCTGGAAGACCGTAACCTTGTGGAATCGCAGATGGAAGTCGTGAAGGGCCGATGGCCGGAAAAATACGACGAGGCGGTTGTCGTGCTTTCGCGCCGTGGGAAGATTTCCGACTATTCGCTGTACAGCCTTGGCGTGCTCGATCCCAAGAAGATGGAGGACATGACCAAGCAGGCGCTCAACGGCGAAGATGTTGATGTGCCCGATGACCATGTCGATTTCACCTACGATGACGCGTTGGACCTCACGTTCAAGGTGGTGCCCACCGCCCTCACCTACAAGAAGAACGAAGACCAGGGCACGTGGACCGACATGTCGAAAGACACGGCGTTCATGCGCGACATCTTGCGGGGCAACGCCATCAACTTGAAGATCGTGGGCATTGTGAAAGCGCGCGAGGATGCCAGCACCGTCATGCTCACCGAAGGCGTTGCCTACACGAAAGACCTGACGTATCACCTGATGAAGGTTGCGGCGGAATCGCAGATCGTGCGTGAGCAGAAGGCCGACCGCGATGTCGATGTGTTCACGGGCAAGACCTTCGACGAGCTGCAAGACGAGCAGGGGAACAACTTCGACCTCGAGAACGTGTTCAGCGTGGACGAAGAGGCGTTGAGGAATGCGTTCAGTTTCGACACGAGCGCTTTCGAGAACCTGGGCGACATGGACCTCGATTTATCCGGCATTCAGATGGATCCGAACAGCATGAAGATCGACCCGAATGCAATGGACATCGACCCAAGCGCGCTGTCATCGGCATTCAGCGAAGACACGATGAAGAAGATCATGCAGAATGCGCCGAAGTTCGAGCTCCAGCCCACGCAGGATGCATCCCAAGAAGAAACTTCCGACGAGGGTGAATCCGCTTCAGACGGCGGCTCTGCAACGGACGGCGAAGGTGCGGATGGCGCGGATGCCGAAGGCGATGGCGCGGATGACGCGAACGCCGATGGCGAGGAGACCGCCGATCAAGCACAGAGTTCCGCCATCCCGCAGCTGCCCATCAGCGACGAGCAGCAGGCTCAGATAACCGAGGCGGCAAACTCGGTTGCCGCAAGCTTCACGGCATGGCTGCTCACCGCGCATCCCGAGGTTATGGCCCAGATGGCTACGCCGGGTGCGCAAATAGACACTGCTGCGCTGTTTGCGGAATTCCTGCAGGCGAACCCCGAAGCCCAGCAGACCATCGCCGGCATCACGTCGGGGCTCACCGAGGCTTTCCAGACCCAGATGAATGTCATGATGCAAGATTACATGGTGAACCAGTTCGCGCCGTATCTGGCCACCGCCATGCAGACCATCATGACGCAGGCGGCCCAGACCATGGCGACGAGCATGGCGCAGGCCATGGCCTCGCAGATGGCCGA
>SUUF01000058.1 GCA_015062635.1 Coriobacteriaceae bacterium
GCCTGTTCGTGTTTGCGCGCCGCCGCGCCCAATCCGAGCAGTAGCCCCGAAGCCACGGGCTAGCCGCTAACGGCGAAAGGAACCGCCGCATCCCACACGGGGTGCGGCGGTTTTTTTGCGGGAAGCTGATGCCTGGGTGTACCGGGTCCACAAGTGTGTCCCCGGACGCCCGGGGACATACTCCGGTCGCCACATGTATGTCCCCGGTCGCCACATGTATGTCCCCGGTCGCCACATGTATGTCCCCGGTCGCCACATGTATGTCCCCAATGGACACAATCATGCGGGTTTGGGGCTTTCCTTGTGTCGGCCGCCGGTTTTCCGCTAGTATTGCTAGCTAATCCCCGCACACGTTAATAAAAGAAAGGGGCATCGTGTGAAACTCATAGTGACCGAGAAGAACAACGTCGCGCAAAACATCGCCAAGCTCGTGGGGGCGGGCAAGGGCAAGGCCGACAAGGTGTACTCGACCCCTGTGTACCGCTGCGAGATGGACGGCGAAGAGGCCGTGATCATCGGCCTGCGCGGGCACATCTTGGAACCCGATTTCGCGACAAAGCTGGAATACAAGAAGAACCGCGGCTGGAAGGGCATCGATTCCGACGGCCGCCCAATGGAGGCGCACCTGCCGCGCGGGCTGGCAAAGCCGCCCTACAAGACCAAGCGCAAGCCGTTCCTGGCCGACGGCATCGACCTGAAGGGCTGGAAGATGGATGCGCTGCCGTACCTCGTGTATGCGCCCATCGAGAAGCTCCCGAAGGAAAAGGAGATCATCCGCTCGCTGAAGAACCTCGCGAAGAAGGCCGACAGCGTCATCATCGCGACCGACTTCGACCGCGAGGGCGAGCTCATCGGCATGGACGCGCTTTCGATGATCCGCGAGGCCAACCCCGACGTGCCGGCGCTGCGCGCCCGCTATTCGGCGGTTACCAAGGAAGAGATCACCCACGCGTTCAACAACCTGGTCGAGCTCGACTTCGACCTGGCCAACGCCGGCGAGTCGCGCCAGGACATCGACCTCATCTGGGGCGCGGTGCTCACGCGCTACCTCACGCTCGTGAAGTTCGGCGGCTACGGAAACGTGCGTTCGGCCGGCCGCGTCCAGACGCCCACGCTCGCGCTGGTGGTGGCCAAGGAACGCGAGCGCCTGGCCTTCGTGCCCGAGGACTACTGGGTGGTCCACGGCGCGTTCAACCAGGCGGGGCAGGACCTCGACATCATTCACCGCACGGCGCGCTTCAAGAACGAGGCCGAGGCCAACGCAGTGCTCGAGCATGTGGAAGGCGCGACGTCGGGCCTCGTCACCGAGGTCGAGAAGCGCAGCCGCAAGGTTCCCGCGCCCGCGCCCTTCAACACGACGAGCCTGATGGCGGCCGCATCGGCCGAGGGCATCACGCCGGGCCGCGCGATGCGCCTGGCGGAAAGCCTGTACATGGACGGCTACATTTCCTACCCGCGCGTCGACAACACGGTGTACCCGGCGTCGCTCGACCTGCGCGACGTCGTGAAGCGCATCTCGGGCAACCCCGCCTACCGGCCCTATTGCGAGAGCCTGTTGAAGCAGGACAAGCTCTCGCCCACGCGCGGCCGCAAGGAAGAGACCGACCATCCGCCGATCTATCCCACCGGCGTGGCGACGCCCGACATGCTGCCGCCGGCCGAATACAAGCTGTACAACCTGGTGGCGCGCCGGTTCCTGGCGACGCTTTCGGGCCCGGCGACCATCGAGGGCACGAAGGTGACCATCGAGGTGAACGGCGAGCCCTTCGTCGCGCGCGGCGACGTGCTCGTGAAGCCGGGCTTCAGGGCCATCTACCCCTATGGCAGCAAGAAGGACGAGGAGCTGCCCGCGATGAGCGAGGGCGAGCGCATAACCTTCAACGGCGCGCGCGTCGAGGCGAAGCAGACCGAACCGCCCGCCCGCTATTCGCAGGGTCGCCTGCTGCAGGAGATGGAAAAACACGGCCTGGGCACGAAATCGACCCGCCACAGCATCATCGAGCGCCTGTACCAGGTGAAATACGTGCAGGGCAACCCCATCGAGCCGAGCGCGCTGGGCATGGCGGTGTGCGACGCGCTGGGCACCTTCGCCCCGCATGTGACGAGCCCCGACATGACGGCCGATCTCGAGCAGAAGATGAACGCCATCGCCGCCGGCGAGATGCCGAAGAGCGAGGTCGTCGAGGTGAGCCGCAACCTGCTGGCCGAACAGCTCGGCGAGCTGATGCCGCACTCCGAAGAGGTGAACGCGGCGCTTTCCGATGCCGTGGCGGCCGACGCCTATGTGGGGAAGTGCCCGAAATGCGGCAAGGACCTGCAGCTGCGCGCGAGCCAGAAGACGCGCTCGATGTTCATCGGGTGCGCGGGCTGGCCCGAATGCGACGTGACCTACCCGCTGCCGTCGGGCCGTGTGGAAAGCCAGGAGCAGACCTGCCCGACCTGCGGCATGCCGCAGGTGAAGGTGACGGCCTTCCGCCAGAAGCCCCGCGTGATATGCATCGACCCGAACTGCGCGACGAACCAGGAGCCCGACGTGCTGGTGGGCATGTGCCCGACGTGCGCCGAGGCGGGCCGCGACGGCAAGCTCTGGGCGAAGCGCAACCCGCGTTCGCTCAAGCGCTTCATCCGCTGCGAGAACTACGAGGAATGCAACACGAGCTATCCGCTGCCGCAGTACGGCACGCTCGAGGCGACATCCGAGACCTGCGAGGACTGCGGTGCGCCGATGGTCGTGGTGACGACGCAGCGCGGGCCGTGGAAGCTGTGCCCGAACTTCGATTGCCCGGGCAAGGAACGCCGCGAGGCCGAGAAGAAGGCCAAGGCGGCGGAACGCGCCGCCAAGAAGGAAGCCGACGGCAAGGGCGGCAAGGGCGCCCGCGGAAGGCGCCGCAAGTCGAGCTAGGCTGCCGGCCGCCGGCACGGGCCGGGCGGCCAGGGAAGGAGTCGCCGTGAAGACCATCACGAGGGAGCAGGTGGCGGCGGTGCTGCGCGATGCGATTCCGCAGCTCGCATTCGACCTGCCGCAAGACATCGAGCAGGCCCTGCGCGACGCGGCGCAGCGCGAGGAATCGCCCCGTGCGGCCGAGGTGCTAAACCTGCTGCTGGAAAACGCCCGGATGGCGCATGAGGACCGCGTGGCCATCTGCCAGGACACGGGCAGCGTGTGGGTGTGCCTGGAGGCGGGCCCCGACGTGCTGGTGGCCGGCGATGCGCTCGCCGACGTGGACGCCGCCGTGGGGGCGGCCTACACCGAGGGCAACCTGCGCAAATCCATCGTGCGCGACGCGCTGTTCGACCGTGCGAACACCGGCGACAACACGCCGGCCTTCACCGAGGTGCACCTGGTTGAGCGCCCCGGCGCCCGCCTGCACGTGATGCTGAAGGGCGGCGGGTCCGACAACGCGAGCCGCGTGACGATGCTCGTGCCCGGCGCGGGCAAGCAGGGCATCGTCGACGAGCTGCTGGCCTGCGTGCGCCTGAAGGCCGCGAACGCCTGCCCGCCGCTCGTCATCGGCGTGGGCATCGGCGGGACCTTCGACAAGGTCGCCGGCCTCGCGAAACAGGCGTTGATGCGCCCGATCGGGCAGCCCAACCCCGACGCGCGGGCCGCCGCGCTCGAGGAGGAGCTGCTGGCCCTCGTGAATGCCACGGGCATCGGGGCCGGCGCCCTGGGCGGCGCGACGACGGCGCTCGCCGTGCGGGTGCAGACGGCGCCGTGCCACATCGCGGCCCTGCCGCTTGCCATCAACATGGGATGCTCGGCCATGCGCCGCGGCACCTACGAACTGTAAGCCGACCGACCGCCCGCGGGTGCGGGCGATTCATCTCACGCAGAAAGGCGAGGCGCATGTCAGAGACCATCAAGCTGACGCTTCCACTGGAAAAGGAAGAACTCGCGAAGCTGCGCGCGGGCGATGCGTGCACGTTGACGGGTCCCCTGTACACGTTGCGCGACGCCGGGCACATCCGCCTGCTCGCCGAGCTCGACGCGCAGGGCAGCGACGAGCTGCCCTATGGGCTTTCCGGCCAGGCCATCTTCTACGCCGGCCCCACGCCGGCGGCGGCCGGGCGCCCGTTCGGCGCCATCGGCCCCACCACCGCGAGCCGCATGGATTTCGCGGCGCCGCGCCTGCACCGGGCGGGCGTGGTGGCAACCATCGGCAAGGGAACGAGGTCCGATGCCGTGAAGCAGGCCTGCGTGCAGACGGGCTCGGTGTACTTCGTGGCGGTGGGCGGCGCAGCCGCTTATCTTGCGAAGTGCGTGGAAAGTTCCACCACCGTGGCGTATGATGACCTGGGCACCGAGGCCCTGCGACGCATCGAGGTCGTGGATTTCCCGGTGTTCGTCGGCGTCGACACCACGGGCGCGGATGTATACGAACAAGCTGCGGGCGCCTAGCGCGGCCGCACCGGATAGGATCGACCGAACGATGGGCATAGGCGAAGGCAAGGGCGAGGGCCCCGGCATCTTCATCACATTCGAAGGCGGCGACGGCGCCGGCAAGACGACGCATCTGAACTTCCTGGCGAACGCGCTGCGGCAGCAGGGATGCGAGGTCGTGTGCCTGCGCGAGCCCGGCGGCACCTCCATCGGCGAGGATTTGCGCGCCGTCGTGCTCGACGAGAACAATTCCGCGATGGCCGACGAGACCGAGCTGCTCATTTACGAGGCGGCCCGCGCGCAGCTCGTGCGCGAGGTCATCATCCCGGCCTTGCAGCAAGACAAGGTGGTGCTCTGCGACCGTTTCTACGACTCGACGATCGCCTACCAGGCCTATGGCCGCGGCCTGCCCATACAGGCCGTGAAGATGGCGAACAACTTCGCCTGCCAGGGCGTGCACCCGTGCCGCACCATCATGCTCACCACGGGCGACGAGGACGATTCGGTGCTCGAGGGGCTGCAGCGCGCGACGAAGCACGGCGAGGCCGACCGCCTCGAGCAGGCGGGCATCGCCTTCCACGCGAACGTCCGCCGCGGTTTCCGCGAGATCGCCGAGGCGAATCCCGAGCGCATCCGCGTGGTGTCGTCCGCGGTGCCGAAGCCCCAGACGGCGCGCGCGGTTTTCCGCGAGATCGCCGACATCTTCGAGTGGGGCGATGTCGACGAGCGGTTCGGGCGCGAATTCTTCGATTCCATCGAGCTCGTGAACACCGACGCCAAGGCGGTCGTCGACCAGGGCTCGAACCCGGCGCGGGCGGAATAGGCGGCGCGCATGCCCGACGTGTTCGATAGCGTGTACGGCCAGCCGAAGGTGCGCGAGTTCCTGCGCCGCACCATCGCGACGGGGCGCATCTCGCATGCCTACCTGTTCACGGGCCTGGCCGGCTCGAACAAGACCCAGGCGGCCTACGCCTTCGCGCAGGCCGTCGTGTGCGAGCGCCATGCGTGCGGCACGTGCGACGATTGCCAGCGCATCCAGCGCCGCAAGCATCCCGACGTGCGCTATTTCGCGCCCGCGGGAGCGTCGGGCTACCTGGTGGAGCAGGTGCGCGACATCGTGGCCGACGCCGAGGTCGCGCCCATCCGCGCGAAGCGGAAGGTCTACATCATCGACCGCGTCGACCTCCTGGGCGTGCATGCCGCGAACGCGTTCCTGAAGACGCTCGAGGAGCCCAAGCCGGGCGTCATCCTCATCTTGCTCGGCCGCACGCGCGATTCCGTGCTGCCCACCATCGTGTCGCGCTGCCAGGTGGTCCCGTTCCGGCAGATTCCCGCGAACGAGGCGGTGGGCATCCTCGTGCAGAACACGGGCGTCGCGCCCGCGAAGGCCGCCGCCGCGATACAGGCATGCGGCGGGTCGCTCTCGAAGGCGACCGAATTCGTGCGCAGCCCCGAGCGCATGGCCTACCGCAAGCGCGTGCTCGAATCGCTCGAGGGACTGCATGCCGCCGACGACCTCGACGTGCTGACGACGGCGGGCGAGCTCGTGGTGGGGGCGAAGGCCCCGCTCGACGCGGTGCGCGCCCAGCAGGAGCGCGAGCTCGAGGAGAACGCCGACTTCCTGCAGGCATCGGCCCTGCGCCGCATCGAGGCGCGCAACAAGGGCATCCTCGGCATGCAATCGTTCGACTACCTGCGCCAGCTCACGAGCATCATCCGCTCGTGGCTGCGCGACGTGCTGATGGTGCGCGACGGCATGCCGCAGCTCGTGATGAACGCCGACGCGCTGCCCGGCATCGAGGCGGCCGCGGCGCGGGTGGATGCCGCCCGCGTTGCCAGGGCGTTACGTGCTGTCGATGAAGCCGACGAGGCCATCGCCTATAATGTATCCCTTGAAACATGCATCGACGTGTTGCTTTTCGATATCAGAGAGGCGTTGTATGAAACGCATAGCCCCCATACGGCTTGAATACGATCCGAAGACGCTGTGGTTCGACCCCGGCGATCTTGACATAGCGAAGGACCAGGCGGTCATCGTGAGCACCGCGCGCGGGCACGAGTTCGGCGTGGCTGCCTCCGACGTGATCGAGGTCGAGGACGAGCGGGTCGAGGCGCTGAAGTCGCCGCTCGCGCCCGTGCTGCGCCTGGCCACCGACGAGGACGTCGAGCAGCGCGACGAGATGCGCCGGCTTTCGGCCGAGGCGCTGCCGGTGTTCCGCGAACTCGCGGCCGAGACCAACGAGGCCATGCGCCCGGTGATGGTGGAATACCTGTTCGATGGCACGAAGGCCGTGTTCCTGTTCGAATCCGAGGAGCGGGCCGACTTCCGCGAGCTCGTGCGCAAGCTCACGAACAAGCTGCACGTGCGGGTCGACATGCGCCAGATCGGCGTGCGCGACGAGGCGCGCATCGTCGGCGGCCTGGGGCATTGCGGCCAGGAGCTGTGCTGCCGGCGCCTGGGCGGCGAGTTCTGCCCAGTTTCCATCCGCATGGCCAAGGCGCAGGATCTCTCGTTGAACCCCGCGCAAATCTCGGGCGTGTGCGGCCGCCTGATGTGCTGCCTGCGCTACGAGTACGACACCTACAAGGATTTCAAGGCGCGCGCGCCGAAGCAGAACGCCACCATCCACACGCCCGAGGGCGATTTCAAGGTGTGCGAGCTCGATACGCCGCACGAGGTGGTGGTGCTGCGCGTCGACAAGAACAAGAAGGTGCGCATCCCGCTTTCGGCATTCGACGCGCCCGAGGAAGGCGCCGAAAGCCAGCGCCCGAAATCGATCGGCGAGGCGTATTACGAGTATGCCAACGCCAACGACTTCGCGGCCAAGCTCGCGGCGAGCATGGGCACGACCGACCACTTCACCGGCGAGGACAAGCTGGCCGAGCAGGGCATGGTGCGCCATAACCCGGTGCGTCAGAAAGAGGAACGCGCCGCGGCCGCGCCGAGCTCGCATCGCAGGCGCCGCGCCCGCGGCGGGCGCGGGCAGGCGCAGGGCGGCGAGGCCAAGGATGCCGCGCAGCAGCCCGTGCGCAACCGCTCGCATCGCGCGAAGGCCGATGCGGCGCGCACGCCCGAGAAGGCGGCCGAGGCGGCCGAGGGCCGTCGCCGCCGGCGCAGGCGCTCGGGGCAGAAGCCGGCCGAGGCGGCCGAGCAGGGCAAGCATGCCGCACCGGCGCAACAGGCGAAACGCAAGCCGGCTCCCGCGGAAAACGCCGCGGGCAAGGCGGCGAAGGGCGAGGGCACGGTGCATCGCCGTGTACGCAGACGGAGCCACAAGACAGGAGGCGCTAAGACCGATGAGCAGCAATAACGAAGAGCTCCTTACCGACCTTTACCAGCTCACGATGGCCCAGGGCTACTGGGAGAAGGGCAAGCTCGAGGAGCAGGCGTGCTTCTACATGCACTTCCGCAAGAACCCGTTCGACGGAGGTTACGTGATCGCCTGCGGGCTCGACCAGGTGGCCGAGCTCATCGAGAGCTTCACGTTCACCGACGAGGACATCGCCTACCTCGCATCGCTCGAGGCGCCCGGCGGCGGCAAGCTGTTCAAGCCGGAATTCCTCGAGTACCTGCGCACGATGGAGATGCAGGTCGACATCGATGCCGTGCACGAGGGCGCGACGGTGTTCCCGTACGAGCCGATCCTGCGCGTGACCGGCCCCATCCTGCAATGCCAGATCATCGAGACGCCGCTGCTCACGCACGTGGGCTTCCAGTCGCTCATCGCGACGAAGGCGGCCCGCATCTGCGACGTGGCCGAAACCCCCGTGGCTGAATTCGGGCTGCGCCGCGCGCAAGGCCCCGCGGGCGGCATTTTCGCGAGCCGCGCCGCCATCGTCGGCGGATGCGCGTCCACGAGCAACGTGCTCGCGGGCATGCGCTTCGGCGTGCCGGTGTCGGGAACGCATGCCCATTCGTGGGTGATGTCCTTCGATTCCGAACTCGAGGCCTTCCGCGCCTATGCGGAAGCCATGCCGAAGAACTGCGTGCTGCTCGTCGACACCTACGATGTCGAGCAGGGCATCGACAACGCCATCACCGTGGGGCTCGAGATGAAGGAGCGCGGCGAGCGCCTCGCCGGCATCCGCATCGACTCGGGCGACCTCGCCTGGATGGCCAAGCTCGCGCGGCGCAAGCTCGACGCGGCCGGCCTCACCGAAACGGGCATCGTGCTGTCGAACGACCTCGACGAGCAGACCATCCGCTCCATCAAGCGGCAGGGTGCCAAGGTGATGAGCTGGGGCGTCGGCACGAAGCTCGCCTCGTCGTACGACCAGCCCACGCTCGGGTGCGTCTACAAGCTCTCGGCCGTGAAGGCCAAGGGCTCCGACACCTGGAAGGATTGCCTGAAGGTGTCGGGCCAGACCAACAAGCTCACGACGCCCGGCGTGCTCGGCGTGCGCCGCTACTACCAAGAGAACGGCAAGGTGGCCGGCGATATGATCTACGACCTGTTCTCGCAGGTGAACGACCATGAGGTCATCATCGACCCGGCTGACGAGCTGCGCCAGAAGCGCCTCGGCGGCTTGCGCCACGAGGACATCCTGCATCCGCTCGCGCGGGGCGGCAAGGTCGTGCTCGAGCCCGAGTTCCGCGACGTGATGCAGGCGCAGGCGCGCGCGAAGGAGAGCCTCGATGCGCTCGACGAGTCGCAGAAGCGCATGCTCAACCCGCACAGCTACCCGGTGGGCCTCGAGGCCGGCCTGTTCCACCGCCGCTCGGCGCTGGTGAAGAAGCTGCGCCATTACGAATAACGGGATGCGGGGCGCGTTTGCGCCCCGTGCCCTGCCGCTAAGACCAAGGAGTCCCATGACGACGAAATGCAATCTCATCTTGGATTCATGCTGCGAGCTGCCGCCGGCGATGCTGCGGCGCGAGGGCGTGTTCCTGCTGAAATACGTGTACACCCTGGATGACGAGGTGCACGTGGACGATATGTACGAGCAGCAGACGCCGCACGAGTTCTTCGAGGGCATGCGCAACGGCGCGAAGCCGCAGACCTCGCAGCTTCCCATGACGATGCTCGCCGAGACGTTCGAGGCGGCCATGTCCTCCGACAAGCCGGCGGTGTTCCTGAGCTTCGCGAGCGCGCTCACCGGCACGCTCGACACGGCGCGCACGGTGTACGAGAACCTGTGCGCCGAGCATCCGGACGCGCAGCCCGTGCACATCTACGACACGAAGCTCGCCGCGACGGCCGAGGGCCTGTTCGTGTACGAGGCGCTGCGCCAGTGGGAGAAGGGCCTCACCGCCGAGGAGATGATCGCCTGGGCCGATAGCGCCGCGCCGCACATCAACGAGATGTTCGTCGTCGACGACCTCGAGGCGCTGAAGCGCGGCGGGCGCATCCCGTCGGCGCTTGCCGTCATCGGCTCGAAGCTCGATGTGAAGCCGCTGCTCGACATCGAGATCGAGACCGGCAAGCTGCGTTCGTGCGGCATCGCCCGCGGCAAGAAGAAGGCCATCAAGCAGATGGTGGGCCTGTTCACGAAGCTCATTCCCGAGCGCGACCGCGCCGGGCGCATCGTGATGATCGGCAACGCCGACTGCCCCGAGGACGCCAAGCGCCTCGAGGAGATGCTGCGCAAGACCGCCACCGATTTGCAGGTCATCCATTGCAACATCGGCCCGGTCATCGGCAGCCACGTGGGCCCGGGCATGCTCTCGATGGTCTTCTGGGGACCCGACAGCAGGAAGTAGCCGCATCGGCAACGAAGAGAACGAACCGAGGAGAGATAGACCATGGCCGCAACATTCGCCTTCGCCGGCGATACCTTTGTGGGTGAAACGATATCCGCCAAGCTGCAAGACGCCGGTTACGTGCTGGCGGCGGGGCTCGCTTCCGCCGACTACATCTTCACGTACTGCCTCGCGCAGTCGCAGCTCGAAGACGTGTACCTGGGAACGGGCGGCGCGGTCGAGCAGGCGAAGGAAGGGTGCTGCCTGGTCGACCTCAGCCCGTCGACCACCACGCTTGCGAAGGAGATCTACGCGGTGGCGCGCGTGAACGAGCTGCAGTCGGTTGACGCGCCGCTCGTGCTGCTCGACCCGTGCGCGCACGATGCCTTCGGCGACCCCGAGAACATCATGGTGTTCGCCGGCGGCGAGGATGACGCGGTCGACGACGTGCTGCCCTTGCTGCAGGTGATCTCGAACGACGTGCGTCCAACCGGCCTTCCCGGTTCCGGCCAGTTCGCGAAGGCCATCTGCACCGCGCAGCAGGCTTCCGCGCTCGTCTCGCTCGTCGAGGCGCATGCCATCGCGCGGGCCCAGGGCGAATCGGCGGCTCCCGCCATCGCCGCGGCGGTCGAGGCGGGCATCTGCACCCCGCGTGCGGCCGGCGTGATGCAGGCCATCGAGGAAGGCCATTTCCACGGAACCTATGCCTGCCAGGTGCTGTTCGCCGAGCTTGCCGCCGTGTCGAACGGCGCCGAGGAGATCGACCTCGTGCTGACGCAGATCGAGGCGTGCGAGCACCTGATGGAGCTGTTCGTCATCGTGGGCGGCGGGCAGCTTCCCGCGCATGCGCTGGCGCTGGCCTATGCGCCCGACGAGGAGGGCGTGGCCTACGGCCTCGATTGGACGCGCGCTGACGGCATCTACGGAAGCAGCAGCCACGACCACGACCATGCCCATGACGACCAAGACGACGTCTACGACGAATACGGCTACGATTTCGGATTCGAAGATGACGAGGACGGTTATGGCACGCCCTTCGGCGGTTTCTCTTCCAACTAGCTGCGAGCTGTGCCCGCGTCGATGCGGCGCGAACCGCGCGGCGGGGGAGCGGGGCGTGTGCGGCGCGGCAGACCAGCTGCGCATCGCGCGCGCGGCGCTGCATGAATGGGAAGAGCCGCTCATCAGCGTGGGTCCCGGTTCCGGCGCGGTGTTCTTCTCGGGGTGCCCGCTGCGCTGCCGCTATTGCCAAAACGATGCGATATCGATGGGTTTCGCCGGCGTCGACGTCGATTTCGGGCGTCTGGTCGAGATCTTCCTGGAACTGCAGGATGAACGGCATGCCGCGAACATCAATCTCGTGACGCCGACGCAGTATGCGCCGTGGATCGTTCCGGCGGTTGCCGAGGCGCGCCGGCGCGGGCTGCATGTTCCCATCGTCTACAACACGTCGGGATACGAGACGGCCGAGGCCATCCGCGCGCTCGAGGGCACGGTCGATGTCTACCTGACCGATTTCAAGTATGCGCCCGATGCCGTTTCGAGCGCGGCGCGCGATTACTCGCGGGCGCCGGAATACCACGACGAGGCGCTTGCGGCGCTTGACGAGATGGTCGCGCAGGTGGGGGAGCCGGTTATCGGGGAGCATCGGTATCCTGTGGCTGGCGGGGAAGAGGCGGCGCCGGCGCTGGTGCGAGGCGTGGTGGTGCGCCATCTGGTGCTTCCCGACCGCATCGACGATTCCCGCCATGTGGTGCGTGAGCTGTGGGAGCGCTATGGCGATCGCGTGCTCTACAGTTTCATGAGCCAGTACACGCCGATGCGTCCCGATGCCCGCTATCCCGAGCTCTCGCGTCCGACGACGCCGGAAGAATACGAGGCGCTGCTCGACTTCGCCGATTCCCTGGGCCTGGAGGACTATTTCTGGCAAGACGGCCCCGCGGCCCTCGAGTCGTTCATTCCCCACTGGGACGGCACCGGCGTCCTCCCCTAACCTGACAAATGCCCCGGAGGGGTTTGTCAGGTAGATAGCCCCCGATGCACCTGACAAAGTCACCGGAGGGGTTTGTCAGGTAGATAGCCCCCGATGCATGTTACGAAGGCTACGAGGTAACGTTGCACCTTCCAACCATGGTGGGGACGCGGGAGATCTCTCGCTGCGCTCGACATGACGGATGGGGCGCCCGGGATGACGCGGGAGGCTGAAACGCAGTTTGACCGGGGTAACGCGAACGCTTACCTGGTTGGGCGCATCTCGGGCAGGTTGCGCCACAGGCGCATCGGCATGAAGTTGCGGCGCAATTCGGGGTGGTAGCGCGCCTCGACGGAAAGGCTCGT
>SUUF01000059.1:0-3216 GCA_015062635.1 Coriobacteriaceae bacterium
AGTACCAGGAAGCGCGCAAATCGATACGCGATGCGAATAGATTACCTTCGCATTTCGCAAAAGCCCAGGTGCGGGGCTTCGTTATAGTCTGGCGAGGGAGGAATGCGAGGAGGCGGCGTATGCGCGCGAGTTCGGGCCTGAGCCCACGTCACATGGCGATTGTCGTTTGTTGCTGCCTCACGTGCTTCATTCCCGCCGGCATGCTCATGAATACGCCGGGCATTTTCTATCCCGTCATCGCCGAGGACCTGGGCGTCCAAACGGCCGAGATTTCTGCATGGATGGCCATCTGCCTGCTGTCGGCGGCGGTGTTCCAGCCGGTGCTCGGCAATGTCATCGGTCGCGTGAAGATGCGCACCATCATGTTGGCGGGTTCTCTCACGATGGTCGCGGTGTTCCTCGTGTTTTCGATTGCGACGGCTCCGTGGATGTTCTGGGCGGCTGCCACGGTCACGGGCTTTTCGTTCGCCGCCTGCTTATCGGTAGGCCCTGCGACGCTGGTGAACCGCTGGTTCGAGAAGCATGTCGGGCTCATCCTCGGCATCTTCGCCGCATCGTCGGCGTTTGGCGGTGTGACGTTCATGCTCATCGGACAGCAGATCATCGAGACCTTGGGGTGGCGCACCGCCTACGTTATCTACGCGGCCATCATCGTCATCGTATGCGTGCCGGCCGTCATCGTGTGCATCCGCGATTACCCGACCGATTGCGGGCTCACGCCCTTTGGCGCGGCCGAACCGGTCGAGGGCCAGGTGGTCGAAGCCCCGGCCCGTCCCGCCGTCGACGAGGCCGAGATCGCGCGACAAGCCCGCCAATGCATGCTCACGCCGGCGTTTGCGTTGCTGCTTATCGCGGGCTTTCTCATGAACATGGTTTGTCAGGTGAACGGTTACCTGCCGAAATACGTGTACTGGATCGATGAGCAGACGGCGCTCGGCCTGATGCCCGTGGCCTTCGTCACGGGCGTGGTGCTTTCGTCGCTTTCGCAGGCGGGCAGCGCGGCGGGCAAGCTCATCCTCGGGGCGTTCTCCGATTTCTCGGTGCGCAGCGCGCTGATTCTGCTGTGCGCGGCGGGGGCCGTGGGCATTGCCTGCGTGTGGATGCTTCCCGGCACCGTCCTCATGCCCATCGGCGGGTTCGTGTACGGCTTCTTCATGGCGTCGATCCTCGTGCTCGTGCCCATGCTCGTGCGTGCCATCTACGGTGGTGGCGAGCTGTATCCGGTGCTCTATGCACGCGTGGCGGTGGCGCCGGCAATCGGTGGCGCTGCGGCGAATATCGTCTGGCCGTATATCGCCGACAACCTCGGCGGCTTCGACATGGTCTTCTCGATTGCGCTCGTCATGATTGCCATCGTGATCGTCGCGGCGTTGGTTGCGCTCAAAATCGGCAGCACGGGCCAAGACGTACCGGCCGGGCGTTAGGGCGTCTCGGCGCTCACCGTAGATTCGACCGCATCCTCTTCCGGCGCATCGGGCGGAACGGCCTCCTCGTTCGATGAGGGAGGTTCCGCCTGGCCATCCGTGCTCTTCGCGGCATCATCATCGCTTGCTGCTGGCGAAGTGGCATCTGCGGTCGCATCCCCTTCGCCATCTTCGGTGCCTGGCAACTGCCCATCCGTTCCAGTTGGTCCTTCCGCTTCTGGTTCGCTTGCGTCCGACGCCTTAGGTTGCGGGTCAAGTTCAGGTTCGTCGGCGGGAACTGCTTCAGCGGGCATCGGCGTCTCCGCTTCCGCGGCGCTCGTTTCCAGGACATCTTCCGCTGCATCGGCCTGTGCGTGAGGGTCCTGTTGCACCTTCAGCGAATCATCCTTCACCGCAGACTGCTTCTTGACCTTGGGTTTCTTGTAGGCATGTTTCAGCACGAGCGTCTGGGTTTCGCCCGTCACCTCGACGCGCAGCCGATTGGGCGTCGACCATCCGGCGGGCGCATCAACGCACTTCACCGTCACGAGCACGCCTGCGGGAATGTGCTTGAACGCGCGGCTCTTCCCGGTTTTCAGCTTGAACGTCGCTCCGCTTTCCAACCCGCCATGCGCCTTGCCGTCGGAAAACACCACCTGGTAGGTCATCTTGCCCTTCTTGCCGGCTGTCGCCGATTTCGCCGTCACCTTCACCGTGCCGGTGAGCTGTGTGGCCGTCCATGCCTTGAGCTTCGCGCCGGTTTTCAGGTCGTAGCGCTGGTAGCGCACCTTCCCGCCGTTGGTGATGCGTAGCCACTGCCCGATGGTCTGGCCTTTCGACTTCCAGGTGCCGCCAACGCTATGGTTGCGGGTCACCGAATCGGCGCCGATGCTCACGAAGGAATACGAGGCCTTCTTTGCGTTGATGCCGCTGCGCTTGAACGGGGTGGTTGCGCTGGTGCTGGGGTGCACGCGTTGGAACCACTGCGAGGGCAGGAAGTAGTGCACATGTCCCGAAATGAAGATGACGTTGGGATACGATTCGAGAATGGCCAGCATTTTATTGCGTTTGGGCAGCGCGGTGTTGTACGGATAATGGCATACGACCACCGCCATCTTGCCTTGGCGCGCCGTTTGCAGCAGGCGCTTATCGAGCTGCTTGAGCTGGTAATTCGAGTAGACGTTCTTGCCACTTCTCGTGTAGGGCCCGCCGAGGGTTATGACGTTCGCGTTATCGAATTCCTGGAAGCTTGTCGTCTTTCCGCCGTTGATCTTCTTGAATTCGGCGGTGCATTTCTTCACATTCAGGCCGCTGAGCGCGCCGCCGTTGTTCGTGTCGTGGTTACCCATGCACTGGATGCGTGGCACGGTGAGCTTCGTTCGTTGCCAGAGCAGGTCATACGCCTGGAAGTCGCCTGCGAACCCGCGATCGGCGATATCGCCGGCCACGATCACGCCGTCGAGCCCTTTCAGACCGCTTGCCCAGCGGAAGGCCCGCATCGTGTCGGCGTTGTTCTTTATGAGCAGGTCGTCGCCTTGGAACCGCACGTGCGTGTCGGCCAATACCGCGAAAACGTCTGATTGCGCAAGGGCGGCTGGCGGCGCGGTGAGGCTGAGGGCGCAGGCTAAAACGAGCAGCAATGCAGCCAGCGACCGCCGCATGATATGTGACTGCGTATTTGCCAATGCCGAGCTCCTTGATCACGATGCCAGCGTGTAGCCCAATGATAAAACAACCGGTTCGGCGCCGGCCGATTCGAGTGGAAAGAATGCCTGCGTGGCCGGATGGCAGAAAATACAGAACCGTCGCGACA
>SUUF01000059.1:3316-5886 GCA_015062635.1 Coriobacteriaceae bacterium
GTCGCGACACTTCTGTATTTTCAACCAGCGCCTAAGGTTGAGTGGCAGAAAGTACAGAACTGTCGGAACAGATTTGTATTCTCTGCCAGAATCGGGCTTCAAATGGCACGAAATACAGAACTGTCGGAACGCTTCTGTGTTTCGCGCCAGTGTCCCGGGGGAATGGCTCCGGGTGTTGTGGGTGGTACGTTTGTGACAGCTTCCCGGACCGGGCGTTCGCCGGGATGACGTGGGTGGAGCGCGCGTTGAGCGCGCAGGTTGGTTGGAGGGAGAAAGCTGCACTTGGTGCGCCCTGTAGGATTCGAACCGTCCGAGCGCCCGGAAAACGCGCCAGTGGCGCGTTTTCAGCGAGGACAGCGCGCGTTGAGCGCGCCAGAACCTCGCATTCGCGCGGTAGCTGGGGGAGGGCGGCGGAGCGGGTGGCGGGAGCCGATCGGTCCGAGCGCCCGGGAAACGCGCCGGTGGCGCGTTTTCAGCGAGGACAGCGCGCGTTGAGCGCGCAGGTTGGTGTGGGGGAGAAAAAAAGAAAGCTGCACTTGGTGCGCCCTGTAGGATTCGAACCTACGACGCCCTGATTCGTAGTCAGGTCCTCTATCCAGCTGAGGTAAGGGCGCACCAAGTGCAGCGAAAGGTATTATGCGACCAACCCCACGCGGTGTCAATCGGGAATTTCACGTTCACTCAAGCTGCACATTTCGAACACGAGCACACTCCACGCGGAAAAGCGCCCAATATGCTGACCGCCCTGAACCCTTGACGTGTATAGGAAACGCAAATACTATACAAAGTAAGGAAACGCTCGAGTCGAGGAGGTACTATGTACACTATCGAGCAGGGCATGGCGAACGTGTGGGCTGACCCCACCGCAATCGTCATCGCCGCATTCATCACCTATGGGTTCGGCTTCCTGCAATATGGCGCCAGCATGTGGATGCAGGTGAAAAACAAGCAATGCCCGTTCTATTTCTGGATGCACGCCTGGTATTTCGGCCACGACGTCACCTTCGCGTTCATCTGCTTCAACATGTGGTTCTTCGAGATCGGCTGGTGGCTGTTCGAGGTGCTGTGCATTGGCTGCATGATGTTCGTCTGCATTGAGATATTCAGCTTGTACCAATGCGTGAAGAACGAACGGCAGGAAGTGTTCGGGCGTTTCACGAACGGAAAGCCCGTGAGCAAGCAATACGCCTGGACGCGCGGCCTCATCGGTTACGCCATCGGCGTGCTGCTGTTCCAAGCCATCCGCGTTACCATCGGCGACCCGCTGTGCCTGTTCCTGATGATGTCCACCAACGCCATCCTCGCGCTGATGACCCAGCGCCGCTTCGATGAAATCGGCCACTACCAGCCGGGCATGAAGTTCCTCGCGGTGTTCACGCTGCTGGGCACCTGCTTCACGTTCAGCCCGAAGGGCATCGGCTTCTTCGCGAGCATCGTCGACCCGCTGAACAACCCGTTGTTCTTCGCGGTGGGAGCGCTGTGCATCGCCAGCTCGTGCCGCGCCATCTGGCTTGCCTGGAAGATGGACGCGCAACGGCAGCAGGCGCTGGAATAGCGTTCGAAGCGCCGAGGCCAGGGAAGCGGCCGGGACCAGGGGTTCCGGCCGCTATACTTGAGAAGATCAATCATGGACATCATCAACAGCTGGTTTGGAACGTATCCCGCCGGGGTCGACCTGCGGCTTTCCGACTTTATGGGCGTCTGGGTGTTCTGGGCGGCATACCAGGTAGCCGGCGGGTTCTGGCTCTTAAATGCGAAACTTCCGAAGAAGCCGGACGTGCCGCCGAACGGCGAAAAGCCCATCTGGTAACATCCGAGTATGCCCAGGCCGAAGAATGAAAAGCTGAAACACGAGATCCTCGGGGCCGCGCGCGCCTCGTTTCGCGCGCGCGGTTACGATGCCACGTCGTATGCCATCGTCGCCGAGGCCTGCGGCATCAGCCGCAACCTCGTGCAATACCATTTCCCGAAGAAGCAGCAGCTTGCCATCGGGTTCATGGAGCGCCTGCTCGAGGAATCGCGCATCGCGCTGGGTATTTCCGAAGAAGAGCTGAAAGGCAACCTCACGCACATCTTCGTCATCGGCGTGTGCTTCTTCGAATTCCTGCTGCAAGAGAAGGGATATCGGGCGTTTCTGGCCGACGTCATTCGCAACCGCGACCTCACCGAGGAGGTCCTCTCGTTCAACGGTGACTGGGCGCTTGCGCAGTTGGGCGTGCCCGACGGGTTCGAGGCTTCGGATGCCCGCGTGGTGCGGGCGGTCATCGTGCAGATGGGCGGCTTTTACGAGTTGCTCTACCGCTGCTTGACGGTGGGCGAGCACATCGACGTGGCCTATGAATTGCAGCTGGTGATGAGCGCGTTTTCTGAGGCGCTGGGTTATGGCGCAGGGGAAATCGCACGCCTGCTGCCGCTTGAAGCCGCCGACCCGGCGCGGGTGCAAGCGGCGGTGCAGCGCGTGAACACCGTGCTGCTCTAGTCGGGCTCGACGTTGCTGCGCGGGGTTGCTTTTGCCCCGGCGTGTCTTAGTGCCTGTTCAATGGCCGCACGGGCGCGGGCCGTCTTTTCGG
>SUUF01000059.1:5986-12203 GCA_015062635.1 Coriobacteriaceae bacterium
TGCAATCGCAGGGTCTCGGTTTGGAAATGGACGACGTCTTGCCCGATCACGAGACCGCGGCCGACGAGAATCGTCGCCGCCTCCGGCACGAACAGGGGCATATGCCCGGCAATCGATTCCATGCCCCGCAGCTGGTTGAGCAGGGTCGTTTTACCCGCGCAGGGCCCGCCCGTGAGGGCGATGGTGTAAGGGCGATTGCCAGGCATCGGCTGCATCTAGCGAATGAAGTTGAAAGGCGTGAAGGGCTCGCGCTCGGGCAGGCCGAACTCCCGCTTGCCCAGCTGGATGCTCTTCATCAGGAAGGCCATGTTCCGGGCGAGCGTGCGCATCTGCTGCAAGCCTTCGATGTCCTGCGCGGCTTCGCCTTGGGCGCGGCCGTGCACGGCATTCCAGTATTGGCCGCTTGCAATGGGCATGCCCGATATCGCGAAGAACTTGTTCAACTCGTCGAACGTCGCCGTGGTACCCGCACGGCGGGTCGCCACCACGGCAGCGCCGACCTTCATGCTCGGGTCGAACTGGGCGCTGTAGAACAGGCGCGTGAGCAGCGCGACGAGCGTGGCGTTGGCCGACCCGTAGTAAACGGGGCTTCCGACCACGAGGCCATCGGCCGCCTCGAATTTGGGCGAAATCTCGTTCACCAGGTCGTCGAATACGCAACGTCCGAGCTCCGAGCACTTGCCGCATCCGATGCAGCTGCGAATCGCCTTGTTCCCGACGGTGACTATCTCGGTTTCGATGCCTTCCGCCTCGAAAACGGGAACCATTTCATTCAAGGCGACGGCGGTGTTGCCCTTGCTGTGCGGGCTGCCATTGAGCATGAGTACCTTCATATCTGTCTCCTTTGTGCCGGTGTGCTGTCTCGCCGGTCATTCTACCGATGGTCAGCGCATATTTCATGTGGCGGCTGCAAACATCGATACATTGCGCATCAAGATGGGAAATCGGCGCATGTGACGTGCCTCAATAGGGCCCGGTTACTACCGTTCCCGGACAAACAAGGCATTTTGGCGTGTTAACGAGCGGGTTGATGGTCGTTGCGCCCTACAATTTTCCCAGGCTATTGTCGGAGGGAAGATAGATGGGCACGCTGGAGTCAAAGCCGGTCATAGCCGGCACCCCGTTGGCGAAGGAAGTCGACGACCTCTATACGCTCGCGTTTCCGCGTGAGGACAAGTTCTCGTTTGATGCGATGTGCCGTTTCGCCAGCGCCGGCGGAGCCGATTTCACCGCCTATCTGGACGGCGAGACGTTCTGCGGTTTCTCGTTCACGTTGCAGGCCGGCAAATACCTGTTCGTGCTGTACCTGGCTACGGTCGAGAGCCTGCGCTCGAAAGGCTATGGCACGCAGGTGATGCAGCATATGATGAGCGAGAATCCGGGGAAAGACCTCGTGCTCGACATCGAGCTGCCGTATGAAAGCGCGCCGAATGCCGAGCAGCGCTACCGCCGCCGCGCGTTCTACGAGCGCAACGGATTCTGGTGCACGGGCGATGTCTTCGGCGTCGACGATAACCTGTACCTGATAATGACCACGGGCGAGACTTGGGATCGCGATGATTTCCTCGCATG
This sequence comes from Coriobacteriaceae bacterium, assembly GCA_015062635.1. Lineage (GTDB taxonomy): Bacteria > Actinomycetota > Coriobacteriia > Coriobacteriales > Eggerthellaceae > UMGS1519. Next base: position 7,559 of record SUUF01000059.1, read on the forward strand.
CGCGAAACGCGAGCACGGCGTTTTGCCCGATTACTATTTCGGCGACATCCACCACTTCGATGACGAGGTTCGCCGCTAGCGCCATACGGGGCGAAACCCGCGAATAGCACGCGCCCGCAACCGGGCGCGTTGTTCGTTCATAGCTCCTGTATTGCGTTGTTGCCGATTCGTGGTGTTGTCGATTCCCAACCCTGCCGATGGCAAGGCAAACCGCCTACGTTTCCATCGTGCGGCGGAAACGGTCGTGCTCGACATGCCTTTTCGTTAACCGGGAAGCGCGGTTATCCCGAGAATCCCCGCACGACCTCTCCGTCTTCCACGAGGCGGTGCACCAGCACCACCAGCAGCAGGCAGATGGCAGCGCCGATGAGGGCGGGCACCAGCAGCAACAGCGATGGCCCGAACAGCGTGGCGAAGTTCATCTCGTACCAGCCCACGCCGAACGACCCGGCGACGAGCACGGCAGCGCCCAGAACCACGCCGATTATCTCCCAGAACATCGTGCGCCTGCTGCAGCACAGGGCGCACAGCAGGGCGGCGAGCAGCCAGCAGCCGATGATGATCCACGTGATGGGGTCGGCTACCAGGGCAAGCGCGTTTTGCTGGATGTCTTTGCCGACGATCGTGCCGATGGGAAGCGTCCAGCCCATGAGGCTTTGCGAACCGCAGCATGCCAGCGCGAACGCGAGCACGCTTGCGAACGCCGCGCTTCCGACGGCTTTGCCGGGGCTCATCAAGTAGCCGCATAGCAAGGGCACGATCTGGTTGAGGCCGGCGGCGCCGAAGAGGCCGCCCGACAAACCGCCGATGGAACAGGAGTTTTCGAGCCGGCCGATGGCAATCCACCAGGCAAGGCCCGCGGCGGCGACGATGCCGCCCATGACGAAAGCGTGCCCGTAGATGAGCGCCGCCGCGACGACGGCGATGATGAGGACGCTGATCCAACGCGGGAGGATGGCGGCGAGCACGACGGCGGCGAGCGTGCCGCCCCAGCAGATGGGGTTCGTCCACCCGCCGAGCGCGCTTATCGAGATGAGGCTCGCGAAGGTGAGCACGCCGGCGTTTGCGGCGCTCAGGCCGCGCACGATGGCGCCAACCGCCCGGCCGCCTAGACGCCGGCGCTTCTTGATGCGGCCACCGCTTTCGACCACCTGGGCGCTGCCGTCGTCGAGGGCGGTGCGCACGCAGGCTGCCAGCTGCTTGCGGCCAGCCGCCGCGCTTCCCAGGAAGCGGTCCATTTCCTCGGCGAAATCTTCCACCGTGGCGTAGCGCTTGAAACGGTCGGGGTCGAGGGCGTAAAACAGCACGTCGTCGATGCCGGTGGGCAGGCCTTCCAGACACAGCGACGGCAGCACGAGCTCGGCGCCTTCGATACGGTCGATGGCGGCGGAAAGGTCGTTTGCCAAGAACGGGTTCTTGCCCGAGATCATCTCGTAGGTGAGGCTCGCGAGCGCCCACTCGTCACAGCGGGCGTCAAGCGATTCGCGCATCATCTGTTCGGGCGGCATGTATCCGATGGTGCCGCCGGCCGCCGACTGGAACCCCTGCGCGCCGGAAAGACGTGCCAGGCCGAAGTCCATGACCTTCACCTGGCCCTGGTGGTCGATCATCACATTGTCGGGCTTGATGTCGAGGTGCAGCACCTGGTTTTCGTGCGCGAACTGCAGGGCGGCCGCCACGCCGTCGAACACGGCGGTCACCATGTCGACGGTCACATTGTCGCCCACGACCTTCATGAGGTCGGTGAGCGTCATGCCGTCGACATATTCCATGATGATGTAGGCGGCGTTGTCCTGCACTTCGAAGTCGTGCACGGTCACGATGTTCGCGTTGTTCAGCATGGCCGCCGTGCGCGCTTCCTCCAGGCCGGTGAGCGCGAGGTTGGGCAGGTCTGCCACATCGTCGAGCACCTGGCCCTGCTGCTCGGAAAGGGCCGAGAGGTCGATGACCTTCACGGCCACGCGACGCTGCATGCGCGTGTCCCACGCGAGTTGGACGGTGCCGAACCCGCCGGATCCCGCTTCGGCGAGCACCTTGTAGCGTCCGAGGATCAGCGGGGCCTCGGTTTCGTCATATGCGGGCAATTGCGCTGGTTGCGGTGCCATGGCTTCCCCTTTCGGATGGTTCTGTCTATGGTACCGCATGAACGCGCATGCGTCAGAGGACGTTCGGCTGGCGTGTTTTCCCAGACGAGTGGCCGGTTATCGCCGTTCGCGCTTATTGCAGCAGCGAGGCCACGGTGCCCAGCAGGGGCTCGAAGCTCACCCCGCGGTTCTGGAAATCGGGCTGGTGGGAGGTCACCTTCATCGCCGCGGGCACGAAATCGCTCGCGAAGCGGGTCGCCTCGGCCAGGTCGCGCCCGGCCATCACGGCTGCCAGCAGCGTGCTGGTGAACAGGTCGCCCGTGCCATGCAGCATGTAGGGAAGCTTCTCGTTCGCGGTTTCGGTGAATTCCACCGATTCGCCCGCGATGTAGTTGCGGATGAGCCCGTCGCCGCGCTCGATGCCCTTCAGCACGACGTTCTTGGCCCCCTTCGCGCGCAGCCCGTCGATCATCGTGCGCACCGTGGCCTCGTCGATGTTCGCCCCCGGCCATTCGATGCCCAGGATGATGCTCGCCTCGGTGAGGTTGGGCGTGAGGATATCGGCGCCGTCGGCGAGTTCGGCCATGGCCTGGCATAGCTCGGGCGTGTAGGTGGGGTAGACCTTGCCATGGTCGGCCATCACCGGGTCGACCACGCGCAGGGCATTCGGGTAGGTTTCGTACAGGTCGCGGATGCGCGCCACCTGCTCGGGGTCGCCGAGGAATCCGGAATACACCGCATCGATCTCGACGCCGATGCCCTTCCAGGCGTCGGTGTAGTCCTTCAGGATGGCGGTGGTGTCGTGCATGTACCAGCCGGGGAAGGCCGTATGGCTGCTGAACAGGCCCGTGGGCACGGGGCACACATCGCATCCGGCGGCGGAAAGCACGGGAATCGCCACGCCGAGCGAGCATTTCCCATACCCGCACAGGTCGTGGACCGCGGCGATGCGCGGAATGTAGTTGTCTTTGCGGTTATACAGTTTCTCGGCCATGGATGCTCCTTGCTGGCGTCCGGTAGAATGCGCTTCACTATACCCTTATGCAGGGAATTTGACGCTTCGACTTTCAGATAATCGCCTATCGCCGCAAGTGAACGGCGGGGCTTAATCGTCGATTTCCTCGAACAGGTCGAAATCGTTTTCGCTCTTCGGGCGGTCGACGAACTTCTTGCGGGTGCGGCGTTCCAAAATGGCCGCGGCAACGATGCACACCACGAGGAAGACCACGATCGAGATGCCGATACCCTCGTAGGTTTCGAAGATGAAGTGGTAAAGCTGGTCGAAATCCATGGTAGTCCTTTGTGGTTATCGGGGCATTCGCTGTCGGTAGAGTATACTGTACGGCTCCGAGGAGCGCCCGCGCAGGACGCGCCCCGCTTTCAGAATTACAGAATTTCAGGAGGAATGCCGCCATGTTGGACCTGCGATATGTCCGCGAGAACCTCGACGCTGTTGCCGAGGCCATGAAGAACCGCAATGCGAAGTTCGATGCCGCCCGTTTCAGCGAGCTCGATGAGGCCCGTCGTGCGGGCATCGCCGAGGAAGAGGCGCTGCAGGCCCAGCGCAACAAGACCTCCAAGGAGATCGGCGCCCTGATGAAGCAGGGCAAGAAGGACGAGGCCGAGGCCGCCAAGGAGCAGGTGCGCGCCATCAACGAGCAGCTCGTGGCGGCGAGCGCCAAGCGCGCCGAGGCCGATGAGGCCCTGCAGATGCTGCTGATGGCCACGCCGAACATGCCCGATGTCACCACGCCGATCGGCGCCGACGAGAACGACAACCCCGAGGTGCGCCGCTGGGGCACCCCGCGCGAGTTCGACTTCGACTTCAAGGCCCACTGGGACCTGGGCACCGACCTGGGCATCATCGACTTCGAGCGCGCCGTGAAGCTCGCCGGCACCCGCTTCGTGCTGCTCGGCGGCGCGGGCGCCCGCCTCGAGCGCGCGCTCATCAACTTCATGGCCAACACGCATGTCGACCGCGGCTACAAGGAATGGTGGCCGCCGGCGATGGCGAACGCCGCCACGCTCACGGGCACGGGCCAGCTTCCCAAGTTCGAGGAAGACCTGTTCAAGACCCGCGAGGGCATGTACCTCATCCCCACGGCTGAAGTCCAGCTCACGAACATCCATGCCGGCGAGGTGCTCGAGGCGAGCCAACTGCCGCTGAAGTACTGCGCCTACACCCCGTGCTTCCGCGAGGAGGCGGGTTCGGCCGGCCGTGACACGCGCGGCCTCATCCGCGTGCACCAGTTCGACAAGGTCGAGATGGTGAAGTACGCCAAGCCCGAGGAAAGCTTCGCCGACCTCGAGGCCATGGTGGAAGACGCCGAGAACATCCTGCAGCAGCTTGGCCTGCCGTATCGCGTCATCAGCCTGTGCACCGGCGACATCGGGTTCTCGTCTGCGAAGACCTACGACCTCGAGGTGTGGCTGCCGAGCTACAACTCCTACAAGGAGATCTCGAGCTGCAGCGATTGCACCGATTTCCAGGCACGCCGCGCGAACATCAAGTATCGCGACCCCGACAACTTCAAGGGCACGCGCTACGTGCATACGCTGAA
>SUUF01000060.1 GCA_015062635.1 Coriobacteriaceae bacterium
ATCCTCTTTCTAGGAAAGGAAGTCCTCGTTCGGCTCCAATCCGTAGCTCGCGCAAATCGTGCGCAGGTTATCGTCCGAAAGCAAGTTGGCCGCTTCCTCGCCGCCGCGCATGGCCCGCGCCATGATGTAAATGTAGGCCGCTTTCTCGAGCGTGTCGATGAGCCCGAAGGTGTCATCGAAGGTCTGGCTGCAGGCTATCACGCCATGTCCCGCCCATGCGACCGCGCGGAAACTCTCCATGAGCGCGGCGGTCTTCTCGGCAAGCTCATTGCTCGCCGGTTGCGTGAACGGCAGCAGCCCCACGCCTTCCGGCGCGGCGATGATGCACTCGCTCGTGCTCTTCCACAGCACGCGCGACAACACGCGGGAATCCAGCACGAAAGCGGTGGTGAGCGCGGTGATGTTCGGCGTGTGCGCATGGTACACCACCCGATCGTCCCCGTCGGAAAGCTTCGAGCACACCTCATGGATGAGCAGGTGCGTCTCGAACTCGCTCGTCGGGCGGCCCGAATCGTCGAAGCCCCACACCACGCGATATGCGTTGCCGGCCGCGTTCATCTCGACGATGCCGATGTTGTCGGAAAGATCGACTTCCACCTTGCGCATGTACTTGCCGGCACCGGTGACGATGAAGAGCTCGCCTCCCACGCCGGGCGCCTCGACGCCCACGGAAATCCAGGGCGTGCGCACGGAAAGGTACGGCTTGCACACGGCGATATCCTCGCCGTCCATGCGATACGAAAGGTTGCCGCCGTTCGCCTCGTGCCAGCCCTTCTGCCAACCGTCGCTGCAAACCCGCATGAAACGCCTGATGCAATTCGCCTGCTCGATGCTCATATCGCCCTCGCTTCCCGAAGCCATCACCACTTGTCTGCACTCATTATAGCCTCCCGCGCCCCATCGCCCCAAACCGTCTGCCGCTTGTCGTGCGCGCCTGGCAGCTTGGAATGGGCGCGGCACGGGACATGAACGCACACCAGCCTCGCCGCCTTGCGCTATACTTGCGCGGTTGAAGAAAGGAGCGCGTATGACGTACGACGAGCTGAAAGAGCAGATTAAGGCAGCCATGAAGGCGAAGGACAAGGTGCGCCTGTCGATCTTGCGCCAGGTGCATGGCGAAATCAAGAACATCGAGGTGAACGAGCGCCGCGAGATCACCGACGCCGACGTGGACGCCATGATCAAGCGCCTCATCAAACAGACGGGCGAAACCCTGGAGGGCAGCATCAAGGCCGCGAACGACGACGAGCGCACCGAGACGCTGCGCCAGCAGGTTGCCATCTTGGAAGAGCTGCTTCCCGAGCAGCTTTCCGGCGAGGCGCTGGAAGCCCTGGTCGAGAAGACCATCGCCGAACTGGGTGCCGAAACCAAGCGCGACATGGGACGCGTGATGAAGGCCCTCACGGCCGCAACCGGCGGCAACATGGACAAGGCCGCCGCAGCCAAGCTGGTCGGCTCGAAACTCGCATAGGCAACGGCCATCCGATAGCCAATACGACAATGGGCTGGGAGATTCGCTCCCAGCCCATTCGTTTTACCTGGACAGACGCCAGCCTACTTGACGACCACCTTCAGCGTGACGGTCTTCGCCTTAGCGGCCTTGTAATTGTCGTCAGCCGCCGCACGCAACTTCACCTTCACCTTGTAGGCGCCCTTCTTCAAGCCCGCCTTCAACGCAACATCGCCGGTCTTGGTATTCACGGAAATGCGCGAACGGCCATCTTTGTTTATGCGGGTATAGCTCACGGCGGTCTTCGCCGACACGCCCGCGAGCCTCTTCAGCGAGACCCGCTTCGTCTTCGCAAGCTTCTTCTCGCCCTTCTTGAGCTTGACGGTCTTCTTCGCGTTCTTCGCCTTGATGGCCTGGGCAGCCTTTTTGATCTTGAACGTCTTCTCGACCGAATCGGTGAACCGGCCGGTGCCCTTCACCGTGACCGTGGCCGTTCCCGCATCGACGTTATCGGCATACGAGACGGTGTAGTCCTTCTTCAGCTCGAGCGTCGTGCCACCGAGTTTCACGGTGGGCTTGGGCTTCTGGGCCTTGCCGGTGTAGGTCACGTTCTTCACCGACACCGTCGCGTCGGCGATCGAGGCAGGCAAGATCTCGAAGGTGCGACTCACCGCGCCCGAATAGTCGCCCGCACCCGCGATTGTCACCGTCGCCGTGCCCGGCTCGACGTTGTCCTTGAACGACACCGTGTAATCGGCGCCCTCTTCCAAGAAGGGGATGGCCACTTCGGGCTCGATGGCGCTGCCCGTTTCCACGAAGGTCTCGTCGGGCCAGGTGGCCGTGCCCTCGTAGAAAGCGATGTCATACATGCTCGTGCCTTGATCCGACTGCGGAACATACGGGACGTTCGCCTTGGTGAGGGTCTGCAGCCACGTGTTGCGATTGCCACGGACCATGTCGAGCGTGTTCACGACGACGCCCTTCACCTGCGTGGCGCCATAGCCCCCGTCGAACAGGTCTCCCACCGAACCGACGGCGCTGATGACATAGAGCTTGCCATCCTCCTGGCCCAGGTACAACATCTCGTGCCCGCCCCAGAACAGCACCGTGCCGAGCGGCATCTGGGCAATGGCGGCCGCCTTATGCGCATCGTCCATATCCTCGAGGTCGTATTGGCGCACGGGAAGGTTCATCTGCCAGGTGGTGTTGCGTGCAAGCTCGAGTCCGAAGCACTTGTAGACATCGCGCACATAGCCCGAACAGTCATCTGCCTCGAGCATGCCGCCCCATCCGTACATCTGGCCGAGCGCGTTGAAGGCCACTTTCGAGATGTTTTCCGACGTCAGCGGCAAAAAGCCCTCGCTCACCTTCTCGGACTCCGCGATGAGCGCGAGTTCCCGGGAATAGTTGCCGTCATCGTCGCGCACCGGAAGGTAGCACACGTGATTGTTGTAGATGGAACGCGTGCCCACGAGCTCGCGGGCATCCTCCTTGTCGACGCGCTGCAGCACCGTGCCCATATAGAGCAAGCGGTTCGCGGTGTTCTTGGTCACGCGCGACTGCTCGGTGCGCACCTTGTAACCGGTCACCACGAGCTCCTCGCCTTCGGGAATGTCCCACGCCTCGAGCCATTCGTCGCGGTCCTTGCAAATGGCCACATCCTCCGTCGGAACCCACGACACCTGCAGGCACGACGAAATGCACAGCAGGAACTTGCCGTCCACCGAAGCCGCGCGCACGAGCAGCGGTTCGTTTACGCGAAGCATCGACAGGTACAGGTTGTCATCATCGGCGTCGCCGGGCGTCTCGCCCATCATGCGATCGGTGGGAAGGTTGCGCATCGTCGTATGCGTGGTCACGATGGCATACCCGCTTGCAATCTGCGGCGTCGAGCCATCCGTGGGGCAGTTGGCCGCAATCTCCGCAGCCTCTTCCTCGGTAAGGGCGTTGCCCTCGACGTCTTCGGCGCCAACGCTCAGGAAGTAGGCCAGGTCGCCCTCGACGCCACCCTTCAGCCGCTGCTGTTCCTCTTTCGTGTAGAAGCGCTCGGCGGCATCCTTCAGGGGCTGCAGCATCGTGCCATCGGCATCGATGCCATCTTGGTTCAGCTGGTCAATCGTGCTTCTGTCGGCGAGCACGGCATCGGCATCGGGCTGCTTATCGCTCCAATACGAGGCCTTGGTCATTTCCTTGCTCACATCGGGCATGCGCACGACGGCCGACGCCGTCTGCGCCGCGGCGAGCACGAGGGCCGCCAGCATCATGCAGGCAAAGGCCAGAGCCCAGGGGCGTGACATCTTCAACTTGCGGATTTGCGACATATGCATCTTCCGTTCCCATCGTCCAAACCATAAAAACGATTGATTTTAGCATATGGGCCGCCTCCAAACTGCCGCTCGAGGCATGACGAAATAGTGCGCAAATATGGCGAAAGCCGCCCTTTTGGGGCGGCTTTCTATCGCAAATTGCCTGTTGGGCGAATTTACTTCAGGGTGATGGCGGCGCCAGCCTCCTCGAGCTGAGCCTTGACCTCCTCGGCGCGCTCCTTGTTGACACCCTCGACGACCGGGCACGGAGCACCCTCGACCAGAGCCTTGGCCTCCTTCAGGCCGAGGTCGGTGATGGCGCGGACGACCTTGATGACGCCGATCTTGTTGTCGCCGAAGCCCTCGAGGATAACGTCGAACTCGGTCTTCTCCTCGGCAGCAGCAGCCTCGCCAGCCGGAGCAGCGGCAACGGCGACCGGAGCGGCGGCGGACACGCCGAAGGTCTCCTCGATCATGCTCACGAGCTCGGAAGCCTCGAGCAGGGACATCTCTTTCAGGGCCTCAATGATTTCTTCCTTGGTCACAGCCATGGTGATCTTCCTTTCGTTTGCGGCCGCATCATGCGGCCAATGCTCTTTTCCAATTACGCGGCTCGCGCCGCAGGTGCTGCCTTAGGCAGCGTCTTTTTGCTCGGCAACCTGCTTGATGCACTGAGCAAGGCCAGACGGAACACCGTTGATGGTGACAGCCAGGCCGCGGGCCACGCCGGAAATGGCACCGGCGATTTGGGCGAGCAGCTGCTCGCGGGACGGCAGGGACGCGATGGCCTCCACCTGTGCCGCATCGTACTGCTGGCCATCCATGATGCCGCCCTTGAGAACCAGGTTCTGATTCTCCTTGGCGAACTCCTTCACCGCCTTGGCGGCAGCAGCCGCGTCGTTGCCGGCGAACACGAATGCGCTCGGGCCCTGGAGGATATCCTCCATGGTGGGGAGCTCCTGCTCGGCCAGAGCGATCTTCATGAGGGTGTTCTTGTACACCGTCAGATGAGCGCCAGCCTCGCGGATGCTGCGGCGCAGCTGCTGGGCCTCCTTCACGGTAAGACCGCGATAGTCGACCACCCACACAGCGGACGCGGCAGCGACATCTTCCTTGATCTTTGCCAAAGTCTCGATATTCTGCGCGTTGGGCATATTCTTGCACCTCCTTTTCCTCAAACTCCGGTTCCGCCCCATTGCGGGTGGATCGCAGCTGGGAAAAGCAACGACCCCTGAGCGTTTGACAGCAGGGGTCGTAGTATTCGATGAATCCATGACCACCTCGGCGGGCCGCTTGCGCGTTTGAACCTTTCGGTACCGGCTGTCTTTGGCAGCGGAACTATTCCGTTGTTGTGTGCCATGTAAAACACAGCCCTAGCATTATCAGGCTTCCCCCACACCCGGTCAAGCGTTTCACGGAGTCTGCAAATTACGGCGGTGAACCGGGGCGATGCTCGATGAGCTTGGACACGCGGTGAAGCCATGATGGTCTTTCCGCCAATCACGGTTCGAATGCGATATCCTGAATGGGAACAAATCACCGCAAGCATATATCCATCACGCTCGAGGGAAAGAGTGGTCTCTATGATTGCGGTCAAATCGATTCTGCGCACAGCATCAAACACCCTGACAACCGGCATAACGGTTGCGACAATCGCATGCCTGCTCATCACGGAACAGACATGCGCCCTCGATTCCGATGACGCCCCTTCCGACGCCGCCACCATCATGGAGCGCATCGATGCCTGCCAAACCGCGATAAACGAAGTCAACCATGATATCGAGCAGGCGCAGGCAAACTACCAGAAATCGATGGAAGCCGCGGCGCAAGCCCAAGATGAGGTCGACGAGCAGGAAGCCCGCATCGATGAGATTACCGAATTGCTCGGGAATCTGAGCGTGAGCCTGTACAAAGAGGGCCGATCGGAAAACCCCTTGCTCGAGATAATTACCGCCCGCGACTTTGCCGAGCTTGACCGCGCGATTGAGTCGATGGAGTCGATCGCCGATGAGGAGGTTGCGCTCGTGCGAGAGGCGAAGGACGCCCGGATGCAGCTGGAGCAAGCACGGAAGGCCCATGCCGCCCGCGCCGCGCAAGCCCAGCGCGATGAGCGTGCGGCGCAAGAAGCGCGATCGAGGGCGGAGCGGCTCCACGACGATCTCGTGGCGCAAGCGGCGAAGATCACCGCAAGCATCGCCGACGCCGAAGCGCGCCGGTCGGCCGCCGAGGCAGTCGCCGAAGCCGCCTTCGACGGCGAGACGCCATTGAAAAGCCCCTGTCCGAATGCAAGTGTGTCGAGCGGCTTCGGATTCCGCGATTTCGACCATTCGTTCCACCAGGGCCTCGACCTGGCCGCGCCCGCAGGCACGCCATACCACGCGGCGGCTCCCGGCACCGTCATCTATGCCACAAACGATGGGGGCTACAACGGCGGCGCCGGCAACTGGGTGGTCATCGCGCACGGAAACGGAATCGTCACCAAGTACATGCACTCCCTGCGCACCCTCGTGCAGGTCGGTGATATCGTCAGGCAGGGGCAGCATATCGGCGACGTCGGTGAAACCGGCGCCGCCTTCGGAGCACATCTGCATTTCCAGGTGGAGGTAAACGGCACGCCCGTAGATCCCGAACCGCTCATCTAGCGCACCGCCCGCGTAATCGCCGCCAGAAGACAAAACGGCTCCCGCATGCGGGAGCCGTTATCGTGCGAATCGTTTGGCCGCCAGCCGTTATTCGGCTTCAGCCTCTTCCTCTTCGTCGACAGGCGCAGCCTGCGCATCCGCATTCGCGGCAGGCGCCGAATCGTCATCCGAGGCAGCAGCCTCTTCGCCGATGCCGTCAACGGGGCTCGTCGGATCGTCCTCGGTGTACGAAAGCGTGACCTCGTCGCCCACCTTGTAGCCCACGATCTCGATGAGGCCGGGCAAGCTCAGGTCGTAGATACGGTCGTCGCCCTTCAGCGTGATGTAGAAGTGCGAGTTGCCGTCGATGACCGCCTGCGCCATCGTCTCGATGGTGCCGGTGACCGTCTGGCCGCTGGAGGCAGCGCCAGAACCCTTGGCCGAGATGCCATTCGTGGCCAGCAGCGCCTTGTAGGTCTTCTGGCATTCGTTCACGGTATCGCCCGTCGCCACGTTCTGGTAGCGCTGGATGTCGATCATCGCGAACTTCTTCACCAGACCCGCGCCGTCCTTCAAGGCCATGAAATACGTGGGCTGGTTGTTGATGTTCAGAAGCAGCGGGAAGGTCGCCACATACCGGAGGTTCTGGACCTGGCCTTCAGCCGAGTTCATCGCCGAGATCTCGGTCGCGCCCGAAACGGGATAGAAGTGCGATTCGCCCGTGCGCTGGTTGATGAGCACGAAACCGATGATGGAGTTGTCGGCCGTCGCCGAGGTGACGCCCGTGTACAGCCACACGTCATCGTCCTTCGCGATGTAGTTGTAGCCGGCCATGCCGTTGCTGCCCGGGGTCGTCTGCTTCACGCCGGTCTGGCCGAGCCACGAGTTCAGCCAGCCGTTCAGATACAGGCCGCTCCAGTTGTACTGCATGATAAGCAGGTCGGACGGGAACACGCGGTCGACCCACTGCGGCACGTCCTCGAGCTTGTACAGCGTATGCTCGCCGGTCTCGGCATCGACTAGCACGGCCTCCTTGATGGTCTGGCCGCCGAAAAGCCCGATCGTGAAGTCGAGCACCGGGCACACCCACCAGGGGTGCCCCTCTTCGTCGATCTCGAACGATTTCTCATCGAACATCTTGAAGGGGTAGGCCAGCTGCACATAGCGGTCGATGTTGCGGTCGAACGGCTCGGACTGCGAGTAGAACATCGCACCGGCATCGCGCACGACCTTCGTGTCCTGCGTCGTCATGTCAACCAAGACGTATCCCGGCAAACCGGTGCTCATCTGATTGATCCACTTGAAGAAGTCGGCATACCCCAACGGGCTCACACGCACCGGCGTGCCCTGGTAGTTGATCTGCGAATACAGCGGCGAAATCTCGAACTGGCTCACGTACTCGGGAATCTCGCCCAGGGTACGGTTGCCCAGCAGCGCCGCGGAATCGCGGTCGATGACGGGAATCTGCTTGTAGTTGACCTCTTGGATGTCGGTCGCGAAATCGTATTCCTGGGTCTGCAACACGTTTGCGTACCGCGCCGCATTGCCCGGGATGATGCTCCACGAGGCAATGCCGCCGATGAGGACGAGCGCCAAAATGATGATGGGGATGAACGAGAGCTTCTTGAACAGGCTAGAGCGTTTCGCCGCCTTCATCTCGTCATGTTCGTCATGCTCGGCTTTGCGCGATAGGAAGCGGAGACCCAAGAACGACGGGAGCAAGATGACGATGGCGATAAACCACCACATGTCGACGCTGTGGATGTTGATGGCCGGATGGAACCACCAATACGCAAACCCGATGACCAGCACCGCGATAATGGCGATGATGATCTTCTGCGCGGTGGTCATCGGCTTGCGCTCACGCGCCACCGCCGACGAGAAGTCGGGCGTCTCGACGTTCACCCCGAAGCCGTTCAGGATGTCCTTCCAGTTGAGATTCCCCATATTGGGGATGTTCGGTCCGGCGGTCTCTGCCAAAGCTACCCCTTTCAATTAGGTGTGGCCGGTTTTCACGCACGGGCAATGCCCCGTGCTCAGCTTGATATCCCCGATATCCTACCCTATCGCGAACCCGGTGCGGCAAGATTACGCAGAACATACTGCAGTATGCCGCCGTGGCGGTAATAGGCGCCCTCGGTAGGCGTGTCGATGCGCACGTTCACCTCGAATTCGACCGTCGTTCCATCGGGCTTCTTCGCGCAGGCCTTCGCGATTGCGGGTTGCGGCAGGCCAGCCGAGAAGTCGATGGGCTCCACCGAATACTCCTCGGTGCCATCGAGCCCGAGCGATGCGGCGCTCTGCCCATCGAGGAACTGCAGGGGCAGGATGCCCATGCCGATGAGGTTCGAGCGGTGGATGCGCTCGTAGCTCTCGGCGAACACCGCTGAAACGCCCAGCAGCATCGGGCCCTTCGCCGCCCAGTCACGCGACGAACCGCTGCCATACATCTTGCCGGCCACCACGACAAGCGACACTCCGGCCCCGCGATAGTCCTCAGAGGCATCGAACAGGAGCTTCACCTGGTTGTCGAGGAAATCGCGCGTCCAGCCGCCCTTCTTCCCATCGGCCAGCGCATTGCTGAGCTTCACGTTCGCGAAGGTGCCGCGCGCCATAACCTCGTGGTTGCCGCGGCGACTGCCATAGGTGTTGAAGTCGGCGTCGGCAACTCCATGGTCGCGCAGGTAGCGCGCAGCCGCCGAATCGGCAGCGATCGAGCCCGCCGGGGAAATGTGGTCGGTGGTGATGAAGTCACCCAGGAAGGCCAGCGCTCGGGCACCCTCGATGGGGCGCACGGCATCGGGCTCGGCGCCCATGCCCTCGAAATAGGTTGCGCGGCGCACATAGGTCGACGCGTCATCCCAGTTGAACTTCGTGCTCGGCTCGCCGCCAAGCGCATTCCAGGCCGCATCGCCCGCATACAGGCTGCCGCCCGTCTCGTCGAAGAGCGCGCGGTTGACATGCGCCGCGAGCAGACGCTCGACCTCGGCATCGTCGGGCCAGATGTCGGCCAAGAACACCGGCGCGCCATTCACCTCGCCCAGCGGCATCGTCGCGAAATCGAAATCGACGGTGCCCGCCAGCGCATACGCCACCACGGCAGCGGGCGGCATCAGGTAGTTCTGCGACACATCCGGCGAGATGCGTCCCTCGAAATTTCGGTTGCCGGAAAGCACGCTCGCCAACTCGATCTGGTCGGCCACCGCATGCATCGGCGCTGAAAGCGGACCGGAATTGCCGATGCAGCTCATGCAGCCGAAGCCGCATGTGAAGAATCCCAGCTGACGCAGGCCGCCCATCAGGCCAGCACGCTCGAGGATGAGCTCGGTCGCCTGGCTGCCCGGCGCCAAGATGGTCTTCACCCACGGTTTGGGCGAAAGACCGGCTGCCGCGGCATTGCGCGCGAGCACGCCGGCGGCGATCATCATCGCCGGGTCGGTCGCGGTCGTGCAGCTGGTCACTGCCGCGATGGCGATGGCTCCATGCGTCAGGCTTTGCGTGCCCGCGGGAAGGTCGACCTCGACCGTTTGCGCGCAATCGAGGCCGCGTGCGGCACAAGTTGCCTCGAACGCCTCCTTCGCATCTGCCAGGGGGATGCGGTCATGCGGACGCGATGGACCGGCGATATTGCGAACGACCGTCGCCAAATCGAGCTCGAGCACCTTCGCGTAAACGCGTTCCTCGGCCGGGTCGTTCCACAGCCCCTGCTCTTTCGCATACGCCTCGACCAATTCGATTTGGTCGGCGCTGCGACCCGTCAGCTCGAGATATTTCAGCGTTTGTGAATCGACGGGGAACAGCGTGCACGTGCAGCCATACTCCGGCGTCATGTTCGAAACGCACGCCCGTTGCGTCGTCGTCAGGCTCTGCACGCCATCGCCGAAGCATTCGACGAAGCAGCCCACCACGCCCTCGGCGCGCAGCATCTGCGCAAAGGTGAGCGAGAGGTCCATCGCGGTGACGCCCTCGGGAAGGCGGCCGGTAAGATGCACGCCGATGACCGGCGGAACAAGCGTGGTGATGGGTTGCCCGAGCGCAGCGGCCTCGGCTTCGATGCCGCCGACGCCCCAACCGAGCACGCCGATACCGTTTGCCGTCGGCGTGTGGCTGTCGGTGCCCACGAGGGTATCGAAATAGGCCAACGGCGCCTCGTCATCGTCTTCGGTCATCACGACCTGCGCGAAACGCTCGATGTTCAGCTGATGGCAAATGCCCGCTCCCGGCGGGACGATGCGCACGTTATCGAAGCTCTCTTGCGACCACCGCAAGAACGCATAGCGCTCCTTGTTGCGTTCGAATTCGAGCGCCATGTTCGCCTCGAGGCATCCGAGATGGCCGGCTTCGTCGGCGATGACGGAATGGTCGATTACCAAATCACACGGCACCTGGGGGTTCACCCGCGCCGGGTCGCCGCCGAGCGCTTCCATGGCCTCGCGCATCACCGCGAAATCGACGAAAACGGGAACGCCGGTGAAATCTTGGAACAGCACGCGTGCTGGCGCGAACTCGACCTCATCGCCCTGACGCCCCTGCAGACCGGCCTCGATAAGGCGGGCGCTCAGCTCGCGGGCGCGCTCTTCATCGGGTGCGGTGCGCAGGATGTTCTCGAGGAGCACCTTCAGCGAATACGGGAGACGTTGCGCTCCCTCGATTTGCCCCACCGGGTAATAGCTGTATTTCCTGCCGCCAATATCCAGCGTCTGTTTCATGTGTAACCCATCTCTTCGTCGCGTCTGCCGCAGGTCAACCCCGCGGCAGAATCCTGCACCTATATCGCAGGATACACCCGCGATATGCCGGAAGCAGCCGCTCGGCCCATGCCATCTGCATATGCTGCTGAAATTGAGTGTATAGCATACCTTAGGATGCAACGAAAAGCGCCGGACGTTCCACGTCCGGCGCCCATCAAGCTGTGATGTTCAAATTACGAGACGTTCTCGACGATCTGCTTCGCGCGAACGCCCAAAACGCCCTTTGCATTCGCCGCGTCGAAAGACATGCGCTGCTTCAAGCCCGCCTTTGCTTCATCGGTAATCTTCCCCTTCGAGAAGTCGATAATCGCCACGAGCATATCCTGGAACGCAGGGTCGCCATGGTAGCACTGCATGCCCTCGTCGATAAGCGGCCACACCTTTTCGCACCGCTTCTCGGTTGTGGCTCCCAACGCGCAAAGGAATCGCATGGCGCCGAGGTGCAGCAAGTCGTTCCCCTCATCGAACAACGCGATTTCCGCGCCCTCGATGCCCTTGTCGCACGCGCGCGAATCAACCGGAACCATACGCGTCAAGGCCTCGAGGCATTCCCACCGGGTCTGGATTTCAGGGCGACTCAAAGCATCAACCATATCGGCGATATACGGCCCAAGCACTTCTGGATTCGTTTTCGCGATTTCGCTCATGACGCTGGCCGCTTTCTGCCGGTTGCGTCGCGACGACCCTTCGAGTTGCTCAACGGTTTTCTGCAAGATGTCCCCGCTGGCGATGCATGCGGCAGCGAGTTCTCTTGTCTCATCAGTTTTCTCGCTCACTGACCCCTCCTAACTCCGACGTCAGTAAAAGCACCCATTCGATTATACAACGCCAAAACATGAACAAAAAAGATGCCACAACGCAGAACCCATTACGAGTGGCCACGCATATTCTCGTATATGACCATTGGAATTGCGGAAAACAAGAGTTGTAAGCGGTTTGAGTGTGGATGCAGTTGCCAAAGTATCGCCCGAAGGGAAAAAGGAAACGCCCCGCATGAGCGCGACGCCCTATCCTCCCACCGGCTTCCCCGGCAGTACTTTCGGCGAGGCGGGGCTTAA
>SUUF01000061.1:0-4831 GCA_015062635.1 Coriobacteriaceae bacterium
GCCTCCTGCAGCATGCGCTTCTCGTTGTTCACGATGATCTCGGGGGCACCGAGGTCGAGCAGGCGCTTCAGGCGGTTGTTGCGGTTGATGACGCGGCGGTACAGGTCGTTCAGGTCGGACGTCGCGAAACGGCCGCCGTCGAGCTGCACCATCGGGCGCAGGTCGGGCGGGATGACCGGGATGACGTCGAGGATCATGTCGGACGGGCTGTTGTCGGAATGCAGGAAGGCCTCGACGACCTTCAGGCGCTTGACGGCCTTCACGCGCTTCTGGCCCTTGCCGTTGGCGATGGTGTCGCGCAGCTCGGCCGAGACCTCTTCGAGGTCCATGTTGTCGAGCAGGTCGCGCACGGCCTCGGCGCCCATGCCGCCCTTGAAGTACTCGCGGTAGTTCAGGCGCATCTCGCGGTAGAGGGCTTCCTCGGCGATGAGCTGCTTCGGCTCGATCTTCAGGAACTCCTCGAGGGCGCGGGTGCGCAGTTCCTTGCGCTCGTTGAACTCCTCGTAGATGTCGGCGAGCTCCGCCTCCACCTCCTCGGGGGTCATCTGCTCGTCTTCCTCGATGTCGTCGACGTACTCGTCGGGCTCGGGAACGTAGTCCACCGACAGGCGGCGCACGCTCGCGACCAGGCGGTCGCGCTCGCTATCGAGCTCTTCGAGGTCGGCAGCCAGCTCGTCGCGCAGCTCGTCGACGTCCTCGTCGCGGGCTTCCTTATCGACGCTCGTGATGATGGAGCTCGCGAAATACAGCACCTTCTCGAGGTCCTTCGGCGGAATGTCGAGCAGGTAGCCCAGGCGGCTCGGCGTGCCCTTGAAGTACCAGATGTGCGAAACGGGCGCGGCCAGCTCGATGTGGCCCATGCGCTCGCGGCGAACCTTGCTGCGGGTAACCTCGACGCCGCAGCGCTCGCACGTGATGCCCTTGAAGCGGATGCGCTTGTACTTGCCGCAGGCGCACTCCCAGTCCTTCGTGGGGCCGAAGATCTTCTCGCAGAACAGGCCGTCCTTTTCAGGCTTGAGGGTGCGGTAGTTGATGGTTTCGGGCTTCTTCACCTCGCCGCGGGACCACCCGCGAATGTCTTCGGCGGAAGCCAGGGAGATGCGCAGGGCATCGAAGTTGTTCACGTCGAACTTGCTCATCTCTACTCCTCCTCTCCCTCAGCGTCGGCGGGATTCGCCCCGATCGCGTCGAGGTCCAGGCCCGCAAGCAGGTCGGACAGCTCGGACGTGATGTCCTTCAGGGCTTCCTCGTCTTCCTTCTCGGTCTTCGCGGCGTCCTCCTGCAGCATGCCCAGGATGCCCTTCTCGGCATCGTCGGCATCCTCGAAGGCCGGGTCGCTGTTCATGTCGATGGTCTGCTCGTCGTCGCCTTCCAGCTCGACGTTCAGGCACAGCGAGCGCATTTCCTTCAGCAGCACCTTGAAGCTCTCGGGCACCTCGGGCTCGGGGATGTTCTCGCCCTTGACGATGGCCTCGTAGCTCTTCACGCGGCCCGTCGTGTCGTCCGACTTCACGGTGAGGATCTCTTGCAGGACGTTGGAAGCGCCGTAGGCATACAGCGCCCACACTTCCATCTCGCCGAAGCGCTGGCCGCCGAACTGCGCCTTGCCGCCGAGCGGCTGCTGCGTGATGAGGCTGTAAGGGCCGGTCGAGCGGGCATGGATCTTGTCGTCGACCATGTGGCCCAACTTCAGGAAGTAGGGGAAGCCGACGGTGATGGGCTCGCGGAACGGCTCGCCGGTGCGGCCGTCGTACAGCGTGACCTTACCGGTGGCCGACAGCTGCGGAACGAGCTTGTCGATGGCCTTGTCGCCGTACTTCGCGCGGTTGATGTTCAGCAGGTTCTTGTTCGCCTTCAGGATGACCTCGGAGATCTCGTCCTCGGTGGCGCCGTCGAATACCGGCGTCGACACGTAACGGTTGCCGGGAACCGGCTCGTCGGTGTCCTCGTCGGACCAGCCCCACTTCGCGGCCCAGCCCAGGTGGCATTCCATCAGCTGGCCGACGTTCATACGGGAGGGAACGCCCAGGGGGTTCAGGATGACGTCGACCGGCGTGCCGTCGGCGAGGAACGGCATGTCCTCGACCGGCAGGATGCGCGAGATGACGCCCTTGTTGCCGTGGCGGCCGGACAGCTTGTCGCCCTGCTGGACCTTGCGCTTCTGGGCCACGTACACGCGCACGAGCTCGTTCACGCCCGGAGCCAGGTCGTCGCCGGCAGCGCGGCTCTGGTGCTGGATGTCGATGACGCGTCCGCCGGCGCCGTGCGGCACCTTCAGGGACGTGTCGCGCACCTCGCGGGCCTTCTCGCCGAAGATGGCGCGCAGCAGGCGTTCCTCGGCGGTGAGGTCGATCTCGCCCTTCGGCGTGACCTTGCCCACCAGCACGTCGCCGGGGCCGACTTCCGCGCCGATGCGGATGATGCCGTCGGCGTCGAGGTCGGCGGTCATGTCCTCAGACACGTTCGGGATCTCGCGGGTGATTTCCTCGGGGCCGAGCTTCGTGTCGCGGGCATCGAGCTCGTATTCCGAAATATGGATGCTCGTGAGCAGGTCCTCGGAGACGACGCGCTCGGAGATGACGATGGCGTCCTCGTAGTTGTAGCCTTCCCACGGCATGTAGGCGATCATCAGGTTCTGGCCCAGCGAGAGCTCGCCGTGGTCGACGGACGGGCCGTCGGCCAGCACGTCGCCCGCCTGCACCTCGTCGCCGGGGCGCACGAGGGGCTTGTGGTTCGTGCAGTAGCTCTGGTTGGAGCGCTGGAACTTCGGGATGAGGTACTCGTCGTACTCGCCGTCGTTGTTCTCGATGATGATGGTCTGGCCATCGACGTAGTCGACGACGCCGGCGTTCTGCGCGGTGATGAGCTCGCCGGAGTCGACGGCGATGCGCTCCTCGATGCCGGTGCCGACCAGCGGCGCATGCGGGCGCAGCAGCGGCACGGCCTGACGCTGCATGTTCGAACCCATCAGGGCGCGGTTCGCGTCGTCGTGCTCGAGGAACGGGATGAGCGACGTGGCGACCGATACCATCTGGCGCGGCGACACGTCCATGTAGTCGACCATTTCGGGCGGGACTTCGCCGGGCTCGCCGAAGACGCCCTGGTTGTCCTTCATGCGGCACAGAATGCGGTTGTTCTTCACGAACTTGCCGTCGACCCAAGAACCGAACTCGCGGGTCTTCTCGTCGAAGAGCTCGCTCGCCTGGGCGATGACGTAGTTCTCCTCGACGTCGGCGGTGAGGTAGTCGACCTCGTCGGTGACCTTGCCGTCGACCACGCGGCGGTACGGGGCCTCGATGAAGCCGTACGAGTTGACGCGCGCATAGGTGGCCAGCGAGCCGATGAGGCCGATGTTCGGGCCTTCAGGCGTCTCGATGGGGCACATGCGGCCGTAGTGCGAGGTGTGGACGTCGCGGACCTCGAAGCCGGCGCGCTCACGCGAGAGGCCGCCGGGGCCCAGAGCCGACAGACGGCGCTTGTGCGTGATGCCGGCGGCGGGGTTCGACTGGTCCATGAACTGGGACAGCTGGGAGGAACCGAAGAATTCCTTGATGGCCGCCACGATCGGGCGGATGTTCATCAGGCTCGTCGGGGTGATGTCATCGGGCTCCTGCATGCTCATGCGCTCGCGGACGACGCGCTCCATGCGGGACAGGCCGATGCGGAACTGGTTCTGGATGAGCTCGCCCACCGTGCGGATGCGGCGGTTGCCGAAGTGGTCGATGTCGTCGGTGGTGTAGCCCTCTTCACCGTCGTGCAGGGCCACGATGTACTTCATCGTCGCGACGATGTCGTCCTGCGTGAGCGTGGAGCTCTCGATGTCGGCGCCGCCGTGCAGCTTCTTGTTCATCTTGTAGCGGCCGACGTTCGCCAGGTTGTAGCGCTGCGGGTTGAAGAACAGGCCGTCGAGCAGCGTGCGGGCGCTGTCGATGGTGGCCGGCTCGCCCGGACGGAAGCGCTTGTACAGCTCGATGAGCGCCTCTTCCTTGGTGGTCGCAGGGTCGCGCTCGAGCGTGCGCAGCACCATTTCCGAGCTGCCGAGGATGTCGACGATCTCGTCGCGGGTCTCGGCGAGGCCCAGGGCGCGCAGCATCAGCGTGGCCGGCTGCTTGCGCTTGCGGTCGATGCGCACCGAAAGCACGTCGCGCTTGTCGGTCTCGAACTCGAGCCAGCTGCCGCGGCTCGGGATGACCTTCGCGTTATAGATGAGCTTGTTCGACGGGCGGTCGTGCTCGGCCGAGAAGTACACGCCGGGCGAACGGACGAGCTGCGAGACGATGACGCGCTCGGTGCCGTTGATGATGAAGGTGCCCTGGGGGGTCATCATGGGGAAGTCGCCCATGAAGACTTCCTGCTCCTTTATCTCGCCGGTGAGACGGTTGATGAAGCGGACCTCGGCGTAGAGGGGCGCCTGGAACGAGCAATCGCGCTTGCGGCATTCCTCCACCGTGTACTTGGGCTCGCCGAAGTAATGGTTGCCGAATTCGACGCACATGTCCTTCGTCGTGCTCTCGATGGGGCTGATGTCTGCGAGCGTCGCGCCCAGGCCCTCGTTCTTGAACCAGTCGAAGCTTTCCGTCTGGATGGCGATGAGGTTCGGGACATCCATGACCGCGGGAATCTTCGCAAAGCTGGTGCGTTCCCTATAATACCTGTTGGGAACCGTTTTTATCGATTGCGCCACTGGTTGGTTCCTCCTTCGAAAATGAGCCATTTTCTGCGAAAAGACGCAAGTTACTAAAATAGGGGCGCCATAGGCCGCTGTCAAGAAATTTTTTTTCGAGATGTGTTGATTTACTGCTGTTTTCGCCCTTTCACCTGGGTTTTCGCA
>SUUF01000061.1:4931-7059 GCA_015062635.1 Coriobacteriaceae bacterium
CAGCCTCGATGCGACGATGCCCGGCGGACGCAAAGACGCAGCGTTCCCTCTCGGCCTTGCAGCAGGCATCGGGGAAATTCCACCTTGCTTCCCGTCACGCAGGACTTATTGGCGCATCGCCATCAGGTCCATCGGGGGCTATCTACCTGACAAACCCCTCCGGGGCATTTGTCAGGTTCGGGGCATTTGTCACTTCCCGTCGCGCAGGGCCTTCAGCTTCGCGAGGGTATCGGCGTCCAAGCGGTCGGACACCGTCATCTTGCGGGCGACCACGGGCGCCTCGTCCAGGCGCGTGTCTTCCTTCAGCATCTCCATCTCGCGGGAGAAGCCGTTAGCGCTCATGCGATCGACACCGCCGCCGAACACGGTGTCTTGGATGGTGGCGTCGCTCGTCACCACGAGCACCTCCATGCCACGCACGCGGCCTTCGTGCGCGAGCTTCTCGATGACCTTGTCGGCCGACGTGCCCGCCGGCGAGAAGATGATCTTCACCCGCCCCACGGTCTCGGGCGCGCCCTCCGAATAGGCATTGCCCGCCCCGTCGTACACGATGTAGGCCTCGTACGTGCGCCCGGCGAAATCGATGACGTCGTTCACCAGCCGCTCGCGCGCGGTGTTGAACGAATCGTCGGTGTAGTCGGGGCTCGTGATGTGGCGGTACCGGCTGCCCGATCGCAGCACGTTGTACCCGTCAACGATCAGCATCCGCTTGCGGCGCTGCGCCATGCTCTTCCTCCCAGTTCATGCCTTCGTCCGAATGCCGGCTACTTCCAATTCTGGCGCAGCCATTCGTACATCAGGGCGGTGCTCGCCTGGGCCACGTTCAAGCTGGCAATCTCGCCCACCTGCGGCAGGGCCACCAGGAAATCGCACTTCTTCTGCGTGCGGTCGGCCAGGCCCTCGGCCTCGTTGCCCATCACGAGCACGATCTTGCCCTTCAGGTTGGTGTTCCACAGCGCCTCGCTCGCATGCTCGCTCGCACCGGCCACCCAATAGCCCTCGTCCTTCAGGCGGTCGATGGTCGAGCCCAGGTTCGCCACCTGCGCGATCTTCAAGTTGGAAATGGCACCCGCGCTGCTCTTGTAGGTGGCGGCCGTCACATGGGCGCTGCGCTTGTTCGGAATGACGATGCCCGTCGCTCCCACGATTTCGGCGGAACGGGCGATGGCACCCAGGTTCCCGGCGTCGGTTATGTGGTCGAGCACCACCACGAGCGAGCGGCCGGTTTCCTCGAAATCCTTCTGGCCACGCGCCACGATGTCGCCGATGCCCACATACGGGTACGGCTTCGTGCGCGCCATCACGCCCTGGTGGCTGCCACGTTCCGACTTCTCGTCAAGCTCCTTGTGCGGCACCTTCTTCACCGGAATGCCGGCCTGGCGGCACTTGCGCAGCACGGTCTCGACCAAGCTGTCCGACTTCAGGTTGTCGGCCATCAGCACGATCTCGATGGGGGTCTTGCGCGTGAGCGCCTCGACCACCGGCCGCTTTCCCTCGATGTATTCCGCCATATCGCCCTCTTTCCCGGTGTTGGTTGCGTGCGCACATGGTACCAGCGATACCGCCCCTGCGCGCCCCTTCGCACAAACCAAACACGCAGCACGGCACACACCCGGCATTTTGCGCTACAATGCCGCATTATGCTTATAGGACTCATCTCCGACATCCACGGATTCCTGCCCGACGCCGCGAAGACGGTGTTGAAGGACTGCGATGTCATCATCAACGCAGGCGACACCTGCAGCACCCGCATCATGACCGAACTCGAATGCCTCGCCCCCACGGTGGCGGTGTTCGGCAACTGCGACCGCTTTGCCGATTACGGCCACACCGTGCACGACGTGGCGCGGCCCAGCTACGAGGGCGTGCGCTTCTATGTGACGCACCGTCCGGAAGACATTCCCGCCGAGCTGCCCCGCGGCACCCGCGTGGTGGTGCACGGGCATACGCACGTGCCGCGCGAAGAGGAAATCGACGGCGTGCTGTACCTGAACCCGGGCTCCGTTTCCGACCCGCGCCATGGCAGCGAGCCGAGCCTCATGACCGTGGTGGTGGAAGAGCGCGAGATCTTCGACGTGCAGCGCTATACCATCACGCCGTTTGGCGCGCAAAAGGTGGGCGACCACGC
>SUUF01000061.1:7159-12083 GCA_015062635.1 Coriobacteriaceae bacterium
TCCATCTCGGCGATGCTCTGCGGGTTGATGTACCACGTCATCATCGGCGGCATGATCCACACCTGCGGCAGGGCGGCAAGCGTCTGCAGATTGCGCAGGTGGATGGGCGAAAGCGGCGTCTCGCGGGCCGCGAGCACCAGCGGGCGCTTCTCTTTCACGCACACGTCGGCGGCACGCAGCAGCAAGTTGTCGGCGAACCCGCAGGCGATTCCCGCGACGCTCTTCATGCTGCAGGGAACGACGAGCATGCCCTCGGTGCGGAACGTCCCGCTCGCGATGGCCGCATCGGTGGGGTTGCCCTCGTAATACACGTCCGCCAGGCCGACGATCTCGGAAAACGGCATCCCGGCTTCGTACCCGGCGGTCAAGATCGCGCTCTCGGTCGCCACCAGGTGCGTCTCGACGTCGGGGATATCGCGCAACACGCGCAGCGTGCGGATGGCAAGCGGGGTTCCGCTTGCGCCGGACATGCCAACTACCAGGCGCTTCTTCGACATATCGGCTCCTTCCGGAATCGTGGCGCTAGGCGCGCCCCGCCTCCTGCCGCGCTTCTTCCAACAGCTCGCACACGCGGTCGGCAATCGCCGGCACCGCCGCCTGTATCGCGGCGATCTGCTCGGGCGTGGCATCGTCCACGTGCACGCCCGCCGCGCATACCGCGACGCAGTCCATCCGTGTCGCCACCACATGCGCGATGGGGTTTGCCAGGAAATCGTCCTTATGACCGGTGCGGTTGAGCGTCGACACCGTCGCGCTGCGCCCCGCGCCCGAAAGGCTTGCGCGCGGAATGGCCATCGCCGTGGAACCCACATGGGCCTTGTCTCCCCCACGCAGGGCGATCAGGCAATCGTCGCCCATCGGCATCACGTCCACGAACAGCGCATATCCCGCTGCATCCACCGTGAATTCCATCGTCGCCTCCTCTCGCCTCGTAGCGCCCATTCTAGCATCGAGCCCTACAGCGCGGCAGCGGCAGCGGGGCTCACCACCTGCGAAAGCGTGCTCGGCGCGTTCGCGCGGAAGAAGTCCACGAACCGTTGCACGACATCGGGCGCCTGCAGGTCGTTGCGATAGCAGAAGAAGGTCTGGTGGAAGCCGGCCGGCACGCCTTCGACCCGCAGATAGGCCAGGTCATCGAACGAGCGCAGGACATACGAATCGACCACGAGCGCGATGGCCGTGGGGTCGACCGACACGAGCGAGCACATCGTGATGGAATCGCTGTACGAGAGGTCGGGGTCGAGCCCATAGCGGTCGAACAGCCCCTCGAGCGTGCCGGGCGCGTGGTACATCGAGCTGTGCGCCGCATACGAGAGGATGTGGTACGGTCGCAGCTGGGCGAGCGAGATGGACGTGCGGGATGCCAGCGGATGCTGGCGGTTCACGGCGAGCGTCAGGTTGAACGCGTTCCAGGGAACCGACACCACCGACGAATCCTCGGACGGCGCGCCCGTGAACACCACGTCGTAGCGGCCCTCTTTCAGGTCGTTCAGCAGCACCGGCGTGCGGTCTTGCCGGATGTCGAGCGTCGTGGCGCGCTCCTCGGAATCGCGGAAATCCTTGAGCGCCTGGGCCCAATCGAGGTCTTGCACGGCATAGATGGCGCCGATGCGCACCGTCGTGCGGCGCAGGCCGGCACGCTGCTCGACCAGCGAGATGCCCGTGTCGAGGTTGCTGAGCGCGAGGTCGACATAGCGGTAGAAATCCTGCCCGTACGACGTGAGCTTCACCGCGCGCGTATGCTTCACGAACAGCGGCGCCCCGAGTTCCTTTTCCAGCTGCGCCATGGCAGCCGAAAGTGTGGGCTGCGCGATGAAGAGCTCTTGCGCGGCCCGCGTGTAATGCTGCACCTCGGCGAGCTTCTTGAAGTAGTACAGGTGCGAGAGATTCATGCGTATCGCCTTTCGATACGGCCATCAGGCGGCGAGGTCCTCCGGCGGCGCGGGCATGCATCCGAACCGCGGGGGAACAGGAAGGGGCGGCACGGGAAGCGCGCCGCCCAGGATGGATGCAGGCCGGGGATACGGCCCGCACCCCCATTCACTACAGCAGGTCGAGCCCGGCCACGTAGTCGTAGATGGCATCGACGGGCACGTCGACGCGCTCGCCGGTGGCGCGCACCTTCACCTCGAGGTTGCCGGCGTCCAGGCCGCGCTTGCCCACGATAACCTGCACCGGCCAGCCCACGAGGTCGGCGTCGGCGAACTTCACGCCGGGGCGCTCCTTGCGGTCGTCGAGGGCCACTTCCACGCCGCGCTCGGCGAACCCGGCCGCGATGCGCGCGGCGGCTTCCGACACCTCGTCGCCGCCCTTGCCCAGCGGAATGACCACCACGTTCGCCGGAGCGACCGACACCGGCCAGATGATGCCGCCCTCGTCATTGTGCTGCTCGACCACGGCCGCCAGCGTGCGCGTGACGCCCACGCCATAGCAGCCCATGATGAAGTGCTGTTCCTTGCCGTTGGCATCCAGGTAGGTGGCACCCATGGTTTCGGAATACTTCGTGCCCAGCTGGAAAATCTGCGAGACCTCGATGCCGCGGCAGCTGTCCATCACGGTGCCGCACTCGGGGCAGGCGTCGCCCGCCTTCACCGTCGAGAGGTCGACCCATTCGTCCACCTGGAAGTCGACGCCCGGCTTCGCGCCCACATAGTGGTAGCCATGGTCGTTCGCGCCCACGGCCCACTGCGCGACGTCCTTCAGGTTCGCGTCGCACACGCACTTCACGCCCGCCGGCAGACCCACCGGCCCGATGCTGCCCTTCGGCAGGCCGACGGCTTCCATCTCGTCATCGGTCATCAGGCGGAAGTTGCCGAACGCCTTGCTCGCCTTCAGCTCGTTCAGCTCGTGGTCGCCGGGGATGAACAGCGCAACGGCCTGGTCGGGCTCGCCTTCGCCACCCTCGACGATGCCGCAGAGCGCCTTCACCGTCGACGACTCGGGGATGTTCAGGAATGCGGCGAGCTCGGCGATGGTGGCGATGCCCGGGGTCTCGAGCTTCGTCAGGCCGTCGACCTCGTGCACGGTGGGCGTGCAGATGCACGCGCCGGCCTCGGTGTCGGCCGCATACCCGCACTTCGGGCAGGTCACGAGCTCGGCCTCGCCCGCCTCGGCAAGCGCCATGTACTCGGTAGTCACCTTGCCGCCAATCTGGCCCGAATCGGCCTCGACCGGGCGGTAGTCAAGCCCGCAACGCTCGCAGATGCGCCCGTAGGCCTCGCCCATCCGGTCGTAGGTTTCCTGCAGGCTCTCTTGGCTCTCGTTGAAGGAATAGGCGTCCTTCATGATGAACTCGCGCGAACGCAGCAGGCCGAAACGCGGGCGGATCTCGTCGCGGTACTTCGTCTGGATCTGGTACAGCGTGGTGGGAAGCTGCTTGTACGAACGCAGCTCGTTGCGCACGAGCGCCGTGATGAGCTCCTCGTGCGTGGGGCCGAGGCAGAAGCCATGGTCGTGACGGTCGCGCAGGCGCATGAGCTCGGGACCGTAATCGTTCCAGCGGCCCGATTCCATCCACAGCTCCTCGGGCTGGATGGCCGGCATCAAAATCTCCTGGGCGCCGGTGGCGTCCATTTCCTCGCGGATGATCTGCTCGATCTTGCGCAGCACCATCTGGCCCAGCGGCAAGAAGGTGTACACGCCCGATGCCGTCTTGCGGATCATGCCGGCGCGCACCAGCAGGCGATGGCTCGCGATGTCGGCGTCGACCGGGTCTTCCTTCAACGTGGGCATATACAGCTTGTTCAGCGAAATCACACGGGTCATAGCTTCACTCCATTTCAATACATCCCAGCGCACGCGGGAATTCCCGCACGCGTCGAGCATGTCACAGTTTCTCGATTTCCTCCATCAGCGTGTCAACCACGGCGTCGGTGGATACTTTACGCAAAATCTGCCCGTTGCGGAACAGGATTCCCACCCCGTCGCCGAATGCGACGCCGATATCGGCATCGCGCGCCTCGCCGGGACCGTTCACCACGCAGCCCATCACGGCCACCTGCACCGGCTTCGCCACCGAACGCAGGCGTTCCTCGACGTGCTGGGCGATGGGAATGAGGTCGACCTGGCAGCGACCACACGTGGGGCACGAGACGATTTCCGGACTGCGGCGGCGCAGGCCAAGCGCCTGCAGCAGCGCCCAGCAGGCATGCACCTCTTGCACCGGGTCGTCGGTCAAGCTGATGCGCATCGTGTCGCCGATGCCCTCTTCCAGCAGCACGCCCAAGCCGGCGGCCGACTTCACGAGCCCCTGGAACAGCGTGCCCGCCTCGGTGACGCCGATGTGCAACGGCACCTGCGGAATGCGCTGCGCCAGTATGCGGTAGGCCTCGATGGTGGTGGGCACGTCGTGCGCCTTCGCCGAGATGACGATGTCGTCGAAATGGCGCTCCTCGAAATGCGCCACATACTGACACGCCGATTCCGCGAGTTTTTCAGCCTGCGTCAGGTCGGCCCGCTGCTGGATGGCGTCGTCGAGCGACCCGGCATTCACGCCGATGCGGATGGGGATGCCCGCCGCACGTGCCGCCTCGATGACCTCGTCGGTGCGCTCCCACCCGCCGATGTTGCCGGGGTTGATGCGCAGCTTGGCCGCGCCGCGCCTGGCCGCCTCGATGGCGATGACGTGGTCGAAATGGATGTCGGCCACCATGGGAAGCGGACTGTGCGCGCACACCTGCTCGAATGCGTCGAGGTATTTGCGGTGCGGGATGGCCATGCGGATGATCTCGCACCCGGCATCGGCGAGCCGCTCGATCTGCGCGAGGTTGCCCGCCACGTCGTCGGCCGCAGCGTTCAGCATCGACTGCACGGCGCAGGGCGCGCCGCCGCCGACGGGCACGCCACCCACCAGCACTTGCCGCGTTTTCTCGTTCGGTTTCATAACGTAAGAACCTCCTGGCGGCACATTGTACCCGCCAGGGAC
>SUUF01000183.1 GCA_015062635.1 Coriobacteriaceae bacterium
CCCTTCCGCCGTGCATTCACACTGTGGGGGTAGGGAAATGTGGCGGCAAGCGGTAGGTTGGCGTTTGGGAGCCGCGCAAACGCGTCAATGGGTGCGGTGGTGCTATACTTTTACATTGGTTCTAACCATGTATTGGGAGACTAATGGGTGTATTTAGGGACATAAAAGGCAAGAAATCGACGCAGGAAGTGGCTCTTCCCACCGATGCGGACGCCGTCGCCACGACTGCGGCTGGCACCGCTGGTGACGCTGCTGCTGACGCGACTGAAGCGGGCGCTGCGGGCAAGAAGGCCAAGAAGAAACGCGGCCGTCCATCCATCGTGACTATCATCGCGGTCGCGGCGCTTATCGTGGGCGTCGGGCTGCTCGTGTACCCCACGTTCAGCGACTGGTGGAACAGCTATCACCAGTCCCGCGCCATCGCGACCTACGTCGCCGCGGTTCAAGATACCGACAAGGAAACCATCGAGAAGATGCTCGCCGAAGCACGCGAGTACAACAAGCGCCTGGCGCAAAACGGCAACCGCTGGCACATGTCGCCCGAGGAAGAGAAGGAATACAACAAGCTGCTCGACCTCACCGGCAACGGCGTCATGGGCTACGTGCAAATCAACTGCATCAACGTCGATTACCCCATTTACCACGGCATGGATGAATCGGTGCTGCAGATCGCCATCGGCCACCTCGAGGGCTCGAGCCTGCCGGTGGGCGGACTGGGCACGCACGCCGTCATCTCCGGCCACCGCGGCCTGCCGAGCGCGCGCCTGTTCACCGACCTCGACAAGCTGGTCGAGGGCGACACCTTCACGGTGACGGTGCTCGACCAGACCGTGACCTACGAGGTCGACCAGATCCGCATCGTGCTGCCGAGCGACCTTTCCAACCTGAACATCGAGCCGGGCAAGGATTACTGCACGCTCATCACGTGCACGCCGTACGGCATCAACACGCACCGCATGCTCGTCCGCGGGCATCGCATTGACAACATCCTCGACCAGGAGGCCATCACGGCCGAGGCGCTCCAGATCCCGCGCTACATCGCCATCCCGGCGGTCGGCGTGCCGATGCTGTTCGCGTTCCTGGTGGGCATGCTGCTTTACTACCGGTTCCGCCGGCCCGAGCCCGACCTGGAAAAGGCCGCGGAAGCGCTGCGCCAGACCGTGCGCGAGGAAGACGGTCCCGGCGAGGGAGGCGCGGGTGCCCGTGAGTGAAATGCGTAAACATACCCCGCGCTCAATGCGTGCGAATAGCGCTATAGTATGTTTGGAAGCGATGGCAGCTATTCGCGCGGAGGGAGCGTGCGATTTCAGGCAAACAGCCGACAGTTTCGACACCATCGCTAGCGGGGGTGTAATCGGCAGTAGCCTATACATGGTGGATAGCCCTGCCCGCTTGGGCAGGTAAGCCGCCGGTAATGAATTTGCCGGTGGCTCTATGGATTTGGGACGCCTTAGGCGTTTTGGCTCTATAGATATATAGAGGCGGAGTGGGTAGCAACGAAGGAGGGATGGACACATGCAGATAGCGGGTAAGCGCGTAAACGCTTTCGTTTTGACGGCGTGTCTGCTTGTGGCGCTTGTGTGCGGTGGAGCCGTGGCGTATGCCGCGGGCGCATGGTGGACCGGCGGGGGCAACGAGACCCTGACCGTGAACGCCGTGGGCGATTCCTACGACGACGCATTCAAGGAAGACATCGCCAATGCAGATGTGGTGATTGACTACTACAAGATTGCCACAGCGGAAGCGGATGAAACCTATCAGAAGTTCAACTACGAGCTGACGGGTGATTTTGCGGGGCAAGGGTTCGACATTCCGGCCGAAGCCGATCGGAGCGCCGAGACCTGGCAGCAGCTGGCGGATGAATGCGCGGCTCTGGATGCGGCCAAGTTGACGGCAGATGGCATGGCTGCTCCCGGAACGCCGATTACGAGCCTGGAAGATGGCCTGTACCTGGTTATGGCGCACGGCAAGGGCATCACCGATTCGATGACCGCCCGCACCGAGACCCATGAGTACACGTTCCAGCCGACCATCGTGGCCCTGCCGAACCTTGAGGACAACCAGTGGGTCACCAACGTGACCATCGCGATGAAGCCGGAACAGGGCGACCTGTACGGCGATTTGCGTATCGTCAAGCGGGTTGAGGGTTACTTCGGAACCCCGGCGACCTTCGTGTTCCACCTGAAGTCGACCGAGGATTCCCCCTTCGATTACGATAACTACGCTTCGGTGGAGTATAGCGGCGGCGAAAGTGCCTATACCGATGTTCGCCACATCAAGGCTGGTACGAAGCTGACCGTGACCGAAGAAGAGGGAACCGGTTTCGAGCTCGTGAGCGGCGATGACTCCGTGAAGACAATCGTTGCCAAGGCAGCCGATGCTGATGAGGATGCGGTTCCCGAGGTTACCGTGACCTACGTGAATAAGGCTACGGGTAAGCCGGCGCACGGCATCGAGAACAACTACAAGCTGGTAGACGACGGCGAAGAGGGCGGCGAATGGGAGTGGCATGTTGCTGACGATGCCAACGCCGAGCCTGGCCCGATGCCGACGAATTAGGGGGCGACGAGATGAAACGTAGATACTTCATTGTTGCCGCTCTGGCTGTAGCGATGGTGCTGGGGTTGTCGGTTGTTCCGGCAAGCGCGTACTTCACCGACTACAGCACCGCTAATGGCGGCATGC
>SUUF01000184.1:0-1382 GCA_015062635.1 Coriobacteriaceae bacterium
CCGCCGCCGGCGGGCGACGATGAGCATGCCGAAGGGCGCCCGCCATTCCCCCTTGACTTTGCACCGGGCGGAAGGTGCACAATAGGGCGAGCATTTGGAAAGGGGCGCACATGGCTTCATCGGCAAACCGCACGAGGATCCCAGGCAAGACATGGACCGTCATCGTCTTGCTCGCCTTGGTGGGGCAAATCGCCTGGGCGGTCGAGAACAACTTCTTCAACCTGTTCATCCAGGACGCATTCGGCGCGTCGCTTTCCGACGTGGCGCTGATGGTGAGCGCGTCGGCGCTCACGGCGACGGCGACGACGCTGCTCGTGGGCGTGTGGTCTGACCGGGCGGGAAAACGCAAGGTGTTCGTGGTCGCGGGCACCCTCGTGTGGGGCCTTACCATCTGCGCGTTCGCCGCGCTGCAGAACGTCTCGGCCGCGCTCGCGCGCGATGCCGCGGCGGCGGCTGCCCTGGGCATCACGCTCACCATCGTCTTCGACTGCATCATGACCTTCTTCGGCAGCCTGGCGAACGATTCGTGCTTCAACGCGTGGGTCACCGACATCACCGACGACACGAACCGCGGGCGCGTCGAAGGCGTGAATTCAGCGATGCCGCTGCTCAGCATGCTCGTCGTCTTCGGCGGCGCGATGTTCGTGATGATCGTCGGCGATGACGGGTCGGTCACCTACGACTACCCGCTGTTCTTCAGCATCATCGGCGGCATCGTCATCGCGACGGGCATCGTCGCCGCGGTGCTGATGGACGACTCGCATCCCGAGCCGCGCACCGGCGAGGGCTATTTCGCCGAGCTCGCCTACGGGTTCCGCCCGTCGTCGATGCGGCAGAACCGCATGCTCTACCTGGTGCTCGCCGCCTACTGCGTGTTCGCCATCGCCATGCAGGTGTTCATGCCCTATTACGTGCTCTACCTGCGCCTTCCCTACATCCTCGGCGAGAATTACGTGCTCGTGATGGCCCCGTGCATCATCATCGCGGCCGTGTTCACCATCTTCTACGGACGCACCGTCGACCGGTGGGGCTTCTCGCGCGCCGTCATCCTGCCGCTCGTGCTGTTCATCGCCGGATGCATCGTCCTCACGCTGCTCACCGACCTGCCGGGCGTCTTCGCGGGCAGCATGCTGATGCTTGCCGGCTACCTCGGCGCGGTGGCATGCTTCGCGGCCGCCATC
Source organism: Coriobacteriaceae bacterium (assembly GCA_015062635.1). Taxonomy (GTDB): domain Bacteria; phylum Actinomycetota; class Coriobacteriia; order Coriobacteriales; family Eggerthellaceae; genus UMGS1519. The sequence continues at coordinate 1,182 of SUUF01000184.1, forward strand.
CGCAACAACACGCCGCTCGACCGCGTGGGCCTGTACCAAGGCGTGCGCATCTTCACCATCGTGCTCGTGCCCATGCTCGTGGGCCCGTGGATCGGCAGCGCCATCAGCTCCTCATCAGGCGCGATGATGGGATTCGGCGTCGTGGGCGACGGCTTCACGCCCTCGTCGCTCATCTTCGCCGGCGGCGCCGTCGTCGCCCTG
>SUUF01000184.1:1482-2659 GCA_015062635.1 Coriobacteriaceae bacterium
CCCTGACCCTCTCGGAGCTGACCGGCGAGGCGATACCGGCCATCGAGCGCACGGGCGGTTTGTCGCCGAGCAAGCGCGCCATCTGCGGATACTCGCTTGCCGGCCTGTTTTCGCTGTATGCGTTCACGCACTGCACCGCGTTTGACGCCTGCGCCTGCATCTCGGGCTCGGTATGGTATGAGGGATGGGTCGAATACCTGCGGCAGCGGGAATTCGACGGCGCGGGAACATATGCGTACCTTTCCATCGGCACGAAGGAAAAGCGCGGTGCGCCGAAAATCCTGCGCACCGTGCAAGACAACATGGAGGCCTGCGCGGGCATCCTGCGCGCGCATGGCTGCGAAACCGACTACGTCGTGGGGCCGGGAAACCACATGCAATTGCACCGCGAGCGCTTCGCGGCCGCTCTTGCGCACCTGGATGCGCACATGAACCGATGAATGCGGGCGCCCAAGCGCCGCACCCTCTTCGCCGCACTACGGCTCGACAAGCAGCCGCAGGAGGCCGTCCGCCAACGCCAGCAGGTGGCACAGGTAGCCTTCGGGGGCTCCCGCCTGCACTTTCTGCTGCAAGGGCGCGATCCAGGATGCCGGATGGGCAGCCGCAAACGCCGCCGCCTCAGCCGCTTCGCCCTCGCCCGCCGCAGCGCGCTGCAGCAACACGGAAAGCAGCAGCAGCTCGATGCCCATGTGGTCGGCATACTGGTTGTTCTCGCCGGCCATCTCCAAGCCGGCCTCGCGCAGCAGGCTGCGCATCTCGAACGTCGCCTGCCCGAAGCCGGTGCCGCCGCTCCCGCGATATGCGCTTTCCCACGGCGCCGCCGCCGGTTTGGGCGGGCCGATGAACAGGCGGGCGTATTCGGTGGCGACCCGGGTCTCGAAGGCATCGCCATCGGCGCTTCCCGCTTCCGCAAACGCGCGGCACGCCGTTACCGCCTGGGCCACGCCCGCATCGCCGAAATCGGGGAATTCCGCCCAAAACGCCGGGTCGAGCCCCACTTTGGGCGTCTGGTTGACGGGCTTGAGCAGCGAGTTGCCGATGAAGGCAAACGCCTCGGAAAGCGTCGCAAGTTCCTCAGGTGCAAAATCGCGCATGGTGCATTCCCCTTCCCTTGTGCCAACGGCAACCGGCGATTGCCTCCATTGTAGCGTACGCAACGCATCCTCATGAAAACGCG
>SUUF01000185.1 GCA_015062635.1 Coriobacteriaceae bacterium
CAGGCGGTGCACGACCTGATCAACGGCAAGATCGCCCTGAACGAGGTGGCCGATTACCTGATGACCCGCGTTCTGAAAGCCGAATAGCCAGCCGATACCAAAGTGCGCGGGTCGGGCCGGATTCGCCATCCAAGGCGGCTTGTCGCGATTTCAGGCGGCGGTGTTTGCCCGCTCACATCAAGTTTCTAAGAATTCCCGGTTATGCACCCCCGATGATTCGGGGGTGTGTTATGGTGCAAGTACCTTTCTAAACACACTACTAAAACGAACGAAATGAAGGGGGCTTGCGTCACCAGATGGCGCGGAATCGCTACGACAGAACGGACGGGCGCGACGACGTGTCGCGTGTGGGCTTTTGGACGCCTGAAACCCCGGAATTCCTCGAGAAACGGGATGAGCGGCGTGCTGCCCAGCGGAGCTCTGCGACCTCGTACACCCAGGCCAAGGCGACCATCCGCCGCATCTCGCTTGCCAATCAGGCGGCGTCCGATGCGTCGCGGCGCACGCAAGGCCACGATGCCCCCATCATCGATTTCTCGCAGCTCGACCGCAACCGGTATGGGTATGGGCGCGACGACTACCGCGATGCCCGCCCGACTGGCCATGGACGCAACGTGCGCTTCGGAGCCGAAGTGTCGTGGGATCCCTCCGATTCCGGCGGCCGCACGGCCCGCAGCGTCCGTGCATCGTTCGAGGTTTCGGGCTCGCGCCGCGGTTCCCAGCCGCAGGCCCGCCAGGGGCGGGGCGGACTATCGCGCCATGTTCCCTCGCGCCTCATCGAGGAGCCGTCGCGCATGCGTTCCACCGCCTCGGTGCGCCGCGGCGACTGGGACGATAACGCATTTGCCTACGACTATGACGACCCTGCCGCATACGACGAGGAGCCGGTGGATACCTCGCTGCGCGGCCGCCTGCGCAAGGCGCGGCACGATGCGCGCAGCCGCAGGGCCGACCGTGCGTTCGCCCGCGAGTATGCCGATGCGCCGACGCCCGCCGACGACGGGCCGCGCGCCGCGGTGTATCGGGGCAAGATGGGCCGTCAGCATCAGCGGGCGACGCGCATGCAGTCGGGTCAGTCGGGCTTCAGCCTGCATATGCCCGCGTTCCTTTCGGGAATCGCGCAGGCGCTCTCGCTCGACCGGTTCGTGTTCCGTCCGTGGTTCGCACGCACGGCGCTCGCGTTCGTCTGCGTGGCGCTCGCGGTATGCGTGGTGTACGAGCCGGCGCAGGATTACTACCTGCAATCGCGGGCAAACGACCAGATGATGGCCGAGTATCAGGCGCTCGTCGACCGCAATGCCGAACTCGAGGAGCATGTGGCGGCCCTGCAGACCGATGAGGGCATCGCCGAGCTTGCGCACGAAAGCCTCGGCTGGGTCGCCGACGGCGAGCATTCCGTGAGCGTCCTCGCTGATGGTTCTTCCGAGCCGGGCACGGCGACGATTGGCGACGCCGAGGCGGTGGTCGCCGGGTCGGTTCCCGCGCCCGAGACCTGGTATTCGCCCGTGCTCGATGCATTCTTCGGTTACGAAGGCTAAGGAGGTCCCCCTGTGAACGCCACCCGTTATGCCGCTATCGACATCGGCACCGTCACGTGCCGCATGCTTGTCGCCGAGGTGGACGATGCCGGCATCCGCGCGTTGCATCGCGCCTACGGCATCACCAATTTGGGGGAAGGCGTCGATGCGTCGGGCGCGTTGAAGCCCGAGGCCATCGACCGTGTCGAGGCGCAGCTGCGCGAATACCTTGCGGTGCTCGACACGTTCCGCACGCCCGAACAGCCCGAGATCCCGATTATCGCGATGGCGACTTCGGCGTCGCGCGATGCCTCGAATGCCGACGAATTCGTGGCGCGTCTGCGGGCGCTCGGCATCGAGCTCACGGTCATTCCGGGCGAGCGGGAAGCCGGGCTCACCTTCGCCGGCGCAACGGCGGCGTTTCCCGGCGAGACGCTGCTCGTCGTCGATGTCGGCGGCGGCTCGACGGAGCTCGTCGTGGGGCAGGCGGGGCAGGAACCGCAGATGGTGCACTCGTTCAACATCGGGTGCCGCCGCGTGACCGAGCGCTTCTTCCATACCGACCCGCCGGCTGCGGGGGAAGTCGCCGCGGCCGATGCGTGGATGCGCCCGCAGTTCCAGGAATACTTCGACGAGATGGCGGCCCGGGGCATCGGCATCGACCGACTGGTGGCTGTGGCGGGGACGGCGACGAGCGTCGTCTCGATGCACAAGGCCATGGCGGTGTACGACACCACGCAGGTGCACGGTGCGCCCGTGACGAAGGCCACGCTCGATGCGATTCGCGACCGCATGCTCGGCATGACGGTCGAGGAGCGGCGCCATGTCGTGGGTCTCGACCCCGACCGCGCGCCCGTCATCGCAGCGGGCATGCTCATTTTGGAAGCGGTGGTCGAGATTGCCGGAACCGATGGCTACACCACGAGCGAGGCTGATATCCTCGAGGGCATCGTGATGGATGCCGCGCGCCGCAACGCGTAAGCGAATCGGGCGGCGCGCTCTGGTATGATGAAACCCTCGCAAGAGCATGGGGGCGTGGCGAAATTGGCATACGCAGCGGACTTAAAATCCGCCTCTTCGGATTGTGGGTTCGAGTCCCACCGCCCCTACCA
>SUUF01000186.1 GCA_015062635.1 Coriobacteriaceae bacterium
TCACGCACGGGGTTCGCAAGGGCAATTGGAAACCATTCCTCGCCTTCGAGCTCGCCGCCATTCCCACAGCCTTCGCGCTGGCGCGGTTCTACCGGGAGCGTGTCGCGTATCTGTGCCCGCATTGCCACACGGTGTTCCAGCCCGAGACGCGCGAGTGGTTCTTCGCAACGCACACCCCCACCACACGCAAGGTGACCTGCCCGAACTGCCACACGCACGACTGGTGCACCGAAGTGCCGGCCGGCCGGCTCGCCGACGCGTAGCGCACGGCACCCGAAACCAGCAGCATGCGGCAACCACGCCGTCATGGCCAGAGGGCACCTGCCTTCTGGCCCTTTTATGGCGTACAATTTTGCCGCAGCCACAAGAACGGGGGGCAACGATGAAAGCGCATGAACGGGAATTGCTCCAGCGGTTTTTCTCGATGAGAGATGACAACGGGATTGCGAATACCCGGAAAGTCCAGGATAACGCCCGGATAATCAGGCGCCTCGATTCCACGCCGAAAGACAAGAGCTTCGAGGTCGCGGATAGCCCGATTACACCGCCGCCCGCCGGCATGCCGCTTGGTGTCGTCGAAGTCGACGACAAGCTCGTCGGGCTGGGCATCCACATCTTCAACGAGGATGTCTATCCCATCCAGCAATTCGAGATCTACCTGCGTGACTGCGACCTCGTGGGCGACCTCGACCTTTCGGGCTGTACCGACCTTGTATTCGTCGACGCATACCGCAATCGCATTCGCTCCGCCACCGTCTCCGATATGCCCGCGCTGCGCATTCTGGGCCTGCAAGGCAACGAGATAACGCAGCTCGACGCCCGCGGCCTGAGCGCCTGCCAGGGCATCGACATCGGCAACAACCGCCTGGCATCCATCGATGTCACCGGCAACCCCGAGCTCGTCGAACTCTATGTGAACGACAACGAGCTCACCGCGCTCGACACGACGGGCAACCGGAAGCTGAAATACCTGCGCTGCCAGAACAACCGGCTGAAAACCTTGGACGTAACCGCGAACCCCGAGCTTCGCCACCTGTATGCGACGGGCAATCCACTTGCCAGCATCCGCGCATGCGCCCCGGGAAGCGAAGGGTGCCGGCCCCTCGTGCTCACCGCAGAGGGCGCGGGATGCGTCGGCCTTTCGTTCAACCCCCTCTACAACGCCCAATGGAAGGAAACGGGGGAATGGGAGCAGAGCTACCACGCGTATCCCGCAGAGGGCTGCAAGTTCCTCGGCTGGTTCGACGCCGACGGCGAGCTCCTGGAAGACAAGGCAGACTGGATCGACACCTATGGAACTAGCCGCATCATCACGGCACGTTTCGACGGACGGTGAGGGAGGACACGCATGGCTATCGATGGCACACCCCAGGAACACGACCGCGAACGCAACGCGCAGCTGATACATCAACGTATATCAGCTGGCCTGGACGAGCTCCGGAAACACTACGCCATAACCGAGCGCACGGTCGACCCCCTGCTCGCGAACCCGGTTATCGGAGGCAGGCCGCATCATGCGCGGTGCTTTGACATCGATGGCGTCGGCCACCTGCTTGCAATGACGGTAACCGAAGCGGAAAACGCCCAGCTGAGTTCATTCGTCATCACGCCATATAAGAAAAACGTGCCGCTGTTCTCGACGGACTACGTGTACTCGGGCAACCAGCGCTTTTTCCTGATGGAAGTCTACGACCTTTCGGTGTCCTCCGATGAAACGTATCGGGATGGCATTCGGGCATTCGCGGACCTCGCCCAGAACTGGGATGACATGGCGGACTTTCCCACGCAGCCACGTTGGTATGACGAACTCCGCCCGGTATGCCTTGCAAAGGCATTCTCGCCCGCGCAAGACCAGCTTGCAATCGAGCGCTTTCTCGAGGCCCTGCAGGTGTTCATCGAGCTCGAAAGGGCCACGCCGGCGCTTGCCGGAAACGACCTACGCACAAAATGGCAGCTGAACTCGGACTATGCTAATCGGCTCATCGATGAGGGAGGCGTCTCCACAGACCTGTTCACACAGGCGATCGGCCCGGATAACACCCGCCGTTTCTTCCACGAGGTTTTCTTCGGGCCTTCCTGGTATCGCGCGGAATAGCGGCCTCATCGAACGCGGGCCATGCGTCGCCCGCTATCGCCCGACGCCGATCTTCCCGCGGATGCGGCAGAGCTTCTCGGTGCATTGCGCGCACGAAAGGCGGGCGTTGGTCGACTCGCTGAAGCGTTCGGGATGCTGGAACGCCGTCACTTCCCAGCGCACGAGCACGATAAGCGCGATGGCGAGGATCGACCACCCGAACCACCCACCCACGAACAGCAGCGGGGTTGCGGCCATGATGCCATCCCAGTTGAAGATCTGGCAGGTCGCGCAGCAGCGGTTGCGCATGAACACGATTTGGATGGGGCACCACACCACGACGCTGAACACGTCGAACATGAAGTAGAACATCGACCAGAGAAACGCCGCCTCGTGGGTGAGGTTGCCCGTCGCCGCCAAGGCGATGGCGATGGCTGCGTTGAACACGATCCAGAACACGATGACCGGGCCGATTTCCGCCAGGCGCCGCGCGCGCAGCCGCGCCCGGTTGGGAGCGTCCACCTCGAGATACCGGTCGTTGAA
>SUUF01000187.1 GCA_015062635.1 Coriobacteriaceae bacterium
AGCTACGTCACCGCCGATGGCGTGTGGTTCGTGATGTGCTTCGGCAACTACAACAAGTTCCACCGCAAGGTGTTCGATGCGCTGGGCATGGATGCCCGGTTCTGGGAAGACCCCGAGCTGAACAACCTGGAGGCACTAGCCCGCAATGGCCGCAACGTCGAGGTGGTGGCCGAGATGGAGCGGAAGTTCCGGCAGAAGACCTGGGCGGAATGGGAGCCGTTCTTGGCTGAGCAAGAGCTGGCATGCGAGAAGTGCCGCACCGTCGAGGACGTGCTGGCCGATGAGGAAGCGTTCGCGAACGACCAGCTGCGCCGCGTGTATTACCAGGACCAGGGGTATGGCGACGATCACTCGTACACGGTCACGACGATGCCGGTGCGCCTGGCGAGCATGGGCGACCCGGTGCTGCGCCGCTCCCTTCCGGTTGGGTACGACACGCACGAGGTGCTTTCGGAAATCGGCTGGTCAGATGACGAGATTGCATCTGCCGATGCAGCGGGCGAAGTGAAATGCTATGCCGGTCCCGCCATGCCCGAAAGCGTTCTGCAGCCGAGCTATGGCCTGTGCCCGGCCGGGCCTGAAGAGGCGGCGGCCATGGCGGCGGCCCGGATCGCCGAGGAAAAGGCCGCGCGGGCGAATTAGGTTCGACCTCGTACGACAATGAAACCGGCCCCATTCGTGAAATGGGGCCGGTGGGCATTTGGAGCGTGTATGCGCAGCGCCTGTTAGCGGCCCTTCCAGACAGGAGCGCGCTTCTCGGCGAAGGCACGCGGGCCTTCGGAAGCATCCTCGGTCGCATTCACGAGGGCCTGGTAGTGGTCCATGATCTGCCACCCGCGTCCGCCGTCGAGGTCATCGCATGCGGCCGCCTCTTTCATCGCGGCCTTCGAGTATTCGATGGCCAGCGGTGCCGATACGGCGATGCCGGTGGCAAGTCGCAACGCGGTGGGCATGAGCTCGGCTTCGGGGACGGAATAGTTGACGAGCCCCCAGCGCTCGGCCTGCTCGGCCGAGATGGAATCGCCGACGAGGATGAGTTCGGCGGCGAACTTCTGGGGAACCTGCTGCATCAGGCGCAGAATCGCGCCGTCGCCGGTCGAAGCGCGGCCGCGGCGTGCCTCGGGAAGACCGAACGTTGAATGATTGCTGCATACTGCCAGGTCGCACGCGAGCAAGAGGCCCATGCCGCCGCCGACGCACACGCCGTTCACGGCTGCGATAAGCGGTTTCTTGAACTGGTGCTTCGACATGCCGAGCAGGCCCCAGTCCTCTTTGCCGGCAGGCAGGTGGTAGGTGCCGGCGGCGAGCTCTTTCAGGTCGGCGCCCGCGCAGAAGCAGGTGCCGGTGTTCGTGATGATGCACGCGCGCTCGGTCGGGTCGTTCTCCCACCGCTCGAGCTCGGTCGAGAATTCCTCCATCATCTGGGAAGACATGGCGTTACGTGCTTGGGGGCGGTTGAGCGTGATGATGAGGATGCCATCGCGCGATTCGGTGAGGATGGTTTCGTAGGGCATGGTGCCTCCTGATGGAAGTGATTCGGGCCGGTCATTCGCGCGTTACAGCGTGAGCCAACCGCCTTCGACGTACAGGATCTGGCCGGTCACATAGTCGGCGGCGTCGCTTGCCAGGAACAGCACGGCATCGGCGATGTCGTCTTTGCGAGCGCGGCGACCCAGGGGCAGTCGGTCGCATAATGCCTGCTCAACGGCAGGGTCGGCATACAACGCGGCATTGAGGTCGGTCGGCGTGCTCCCCGGGCCCACGGCATTCACGCGGATGCCTTCGGGGCCTAATGCCCGCGCCATGGTCTTCGTGATGGTGTTAACGCCCGCCTTGGCGACGTTGTACAGCAGGTTGTTGGGCAAATAGGTGGTCGCTGAAATGGAGGAGATGTTCACGATGGCCGCCGGTTTGGGATTCCTGCGGTGCAGTTCCGCGAAACGCTGGCTCGCGAACATGACCGACTTGAGGTCGGTGTCGAGCACGCGCTGCCACCCTTCCTCGGTGATGTCGTACACGCTTTCGGCGGTCATGATGCCTGCATTGTTCACCAGGATGTCGATGCGCCCGAAGCGGTCGGCTACGGTGTCGAGGAATTCGCGAAGCTGTGCGACATCGGTGACGTCGACGGCGGTGGTGAGGATGCGATCGTTTTCATCCCCAGCGATTTCGCGCGCCAGCTCGTCGGATCCGGCGTTGGAGCGGCTGCAAATGGCGATGTTCGCGCCCGCCTCGAAGAACCTCTCTGCGATACGGCGTCCGATACCCCGCGCGCCTCCGGTGATGACAACCGTCTTGCCGGTGAAGTCAAATGTCGTGTTCATCGATTCCTCCTGGTCTTCTGGTACCGAGCGATTCGTTGGCGTATTTGCTCGCCGGTTATTATCGCGCACGGGCGGGAAATTGTGCAGGCCGTTAGGTGGAACAGCTGTCAGCGGCAGCAGGCCAATGAGCTGCATCTTTACCGGAGTGGAGTTGTCGAATCTTTATGAACTGGGCAAATAAAGCTTGCATATAGCCCGTACCACCCGTAAATTAATTTAGTCGCTTCAAGCGGCACGCAAATATTGCGGGGTAGAGCAGTCTGGTAGCTCGTCGGGCTCATAACCC
>SUUF01000188.1 GCA_015062635.1 Coriobacteriaceae bacterium
GAGAGCGCCTGCTTTGCACGCAGGAGGTCAGGGGTTCGATCCCCCTAGGCTCCACCACATTTTCGAAGCCGTTCCAAGAATGGCTTCTTTTCATTTCCGGGCCCGTTTCGGGGGATCGAACCCGTGAGGGGAAAACGCGCCAGTGGCGCGTTTTCGGCCGAGCCCGAAGGGCGAGGGCCTGCGGGTTCGCGGAGCGAACACGCGGATCCCCCTAGGCTCCACCACATTTTCCGAAGCCGTTCCAACAACGGCTTCTTTTCGTTTATGGGCCATTTCATGAGGATCGGCGCGGGTGCGCTACCCGTGATGGGTGGCACCTCACCCGTTGCATCGGGACGCTTTGGTTTCGAGGTGTTGCCGACGTGTTATTAAATCGCGATTTTGTTTGATTTTGAGAAATATCGCATCCCGGATGTTAGAAATTCCTCGTAATGTTTGTTTTCCGGCAGGGGGGTCAGATATCGCGAAAACTGCAAGCCCCTGAGCAGGCATAACGTTTGGCAAAGGAGGCCGCAACTCGACCACCCCCTGGAAAATCATACATTACGAGGATTCTTTAACATCTAAGCCGTGGAATTTCTCAATATCAAACATAACTGGGATTTTCTAACATCATCTTGCCGGCAAAGCCACCATTGCGAACCGCTGCCGCATGAATCCGGTACTTCGGGCGACGCACATACGCAAAAGCGCCCTGGAGGGGCATCCCCTCTAGGGCGCTTTGGATGCAACAACGCGCGATTACGCCTGCTCGGTCACCTTCACGCCGATGGTCTGACGCAACACGAACAGCGCGCCGATGACGAGCACGATGCCCAACGCCAGGCAGACGAACGGGTTCTGCACGAAGCCTGCCACGATGAAGCAGATGAACGAGATGGCCGCCACGGTAAGGGCGTAGGGAATCTGCGTGTTCACATGCTCGATGTGGTTGACGTTCGCGCCGGCGCTCGCCATGACCGTCGTGTCGGAAATCGGCGAGATGTGGTCGCCGCAGACAGCGCCCGCGAGGCAGGCGGAGATGCCGATGGTGAGCAGCTCAGGCTGGTTCGCGAAGATCGGCAGCACGATGGGGATGAGGATGCCGAAGGTGCCCCAGCTGGTGCCGGTCGCAAATGCGAGGCCAAGCGCCACGAGGAAGATGATGGCCGGCAACATGTTGTAGAGCGACTGCGCTTGGCCTTCCATCAGGCCAGCCACGAACACGTCGGCGCCGAGGGCGCTGGTCGCGAGCTTCAGGGTCAGGGCGAAGGTCAGGACGAGCATCGCGGGAACCATGGCCTTGAAACCAGCCACGAAGCATCCGGTCGCGTCCTCGAACGAGATGACGCGGCGAACCATCAAATAAATGAAGGTGATAATGAGCGCGATAAGCGAACCCCACGGCAGGCCGACCGAAGCATCGGTGTTGCCAAATGCAAGCGCCACATCGCCATAGCCTTCAGCCGCCGGATCCCAGAAGCCGCCAACATACATCATGCCGATGACGCAGAACACGATGAGCGTGACGATGGGGAGGATGAGGTCGAGCAGCGATGCTCGCTCGACGACGGTGCTCTCCTCGTTGCCCAGGCTACCGGTGCGGCCATCGCGATACGCCTCAAGCTCGGCCTTGGCCATCGGGCCGTAATCGAAACCCATCACGCAAATAACGATAAGGAACACGATCGTCAGCAGCGAGTAGAAGTTATACGGAATAGCCTGGATAAACAGCTGGATGCCGGTGACGCCCGTATTCAGGTCCGCAGCCGTTGCCGAAACCGCCGCCGCCCAAGACGAAACCGGGGCGATCATACAGATGGGCGCCGCCGTGGCGTCGATGATGTACGACAGCTTCGCACGCGAGATCTTCTGCTCGTCGGTGACGGGGCGCATCACAGCACCCACAGTCAGGCAGTTGAAGTAGTCGTCGATGAAGATGAGCACGCCCAGGAAGAACGTGGCGAGCATCGAGCCGACGCGCGTCTTCACATGCTTGGCAGCCCATTTGCCGAATGCCGCAGAGCCGCCGCCCTTGTTCACGAGGGCGACCATGATGCCCAGCAACACCAAGAACACGAAGATACCCGCGTTCCAGGGATCGCTGATGGCGGTGAGGAAGCCCAGGTTGGCCGATTCCGCATCGCCGAAGGTTCCGCAGATGATGTAGTTTACCGTGTTGATGGGGTCGAAGCCAGCCAGCAGCAGCGCGCCCACGACGATGCCCACGAACAGCGAGCTATACGTCTCCTTCGTGATAAGCGCCAAGACGATGGCGACGATGGGCGGAACGAGCGCCCACCAAGTACCGACGAATTCCATTACCTCTCCTCCTAAACAAACAGGCCACGGTATTCACCATGGCCTGCGATGCTCTTGCCGAACGCGCCGCCATGGTAGCTCTCCGCCGAGGGCGACAGTGCGTCGGGTGTTTCCCGGCGCCCCAGAAGCACGCGGTCGGAAACCCGCGAACCCCTTCGGCAGCCCTCCCTTTCCCCACTGGAGCTTTTCCGAGCACACCCAGCAAGTACTGATGAAGGCCGCGCCTCTACCATGCCTGTATCAACATTGCGCAGGATTATACACCGCTAAGTAGCCGCGTGTATTTCT
>SUUF01000189.1 GCA_015062635.1 Coriobacteriaceae bacterium
GGCGGGCGAGAGCGCGGGCGGCGCCAGCAGCGCGACGCTGAGGACGATTCGGCTGAATGTGAGTGCGTTTGCCAAGGCGCTTCTCTCAGTCCAGTTGCCTGACGCTCTTCGACAGGGCAATGCCGGCACCGAGCGCCAGCATGAACGCGCCGTCTATCGTGAAGAACATTGGCGTGCCCGTGACCTCCGCGATGGCGCCGCCCAGCGCCGTGCCGATGGGGATGGCCAGCCCGTTCATGGCGGTGAACAAGCCCATGACGCGGCCGAGCTTGTCCTCGGGAATGCCCTTCTGCAGAAGCGTCATCAGAGGCGCGTTGAACCAGGCGCAGGCGATGGCCAACACGCCGACGCATGCCACGAACAGCCAGTAGCCGTCGGGCGGGATGAGGCCCGACGCGAACGCGCCCGCGCCCACGATGAACGCTGCCACGACGATGATTCGCGCGAGCTTCTTCTGGGGGTTGGCCGCCATGAGCGCGAGCGCGCCCACGAGCAGGCCGGCGCCCATGACGGCCGCGACCAGCGACGCCGCGAACCCGTCACCGCCGAAGTGGCTCGACACCATGAGCGGCAGCAGCGAGTCGATGGGCCCGTAGGCCAACATGCCAAGCGAGACGCCGACCGTCAGCACGAGCAAGCCGCGCTCGGCCGCCAGCGCCGATGCGCCGACCTTGAGGCTCTGCCATGCCCCCATCTGCTCTTGGGCGGCGATACGGGGCAGCTTGGCCAGGAACATGGTGACGACCGCCGCAAAAGCGCCGATGCCGCCGAGCAGGATGGACGCCTGCAGCCCGAAGCTCGCGTACAGCATGATGCCGAGCGCCGGCGCCGCGATCATCGAGATGCTGCCCAGCAGCGTGTCCAGGCTGTTGATGCGCACGAGGTGCCGCTCGGGCACGAGCAGCGGCATGGTGGCGTTGAACGCCGGCGCGCGGAAGCCGGCCGTGAAGCCGTACGCGGCGCAGAACACGGCGACCGCCGCCACGCTGGGGCCGGCGAGCGCGATCCACGCGGCGATGGCGACGCCGCTTGCCGCCAGGACGGCGTCGCATATTATGATGATTGCCTTGCGGTTGCGCTTGTCGGCGACGACGCCTCCGAAGGGCGAAAGAAGTCCCATGGGCAAAAACGCCAGCACGTACATGAGCGCGAGGATGCCCGGCGAGCCGGTGGTCTCGGTGACGTACCAGATGCCCGCGTAGCTCGCGGCGTTTCCCGCGAACATCGACACGGCGTAGCCGCCCCAGATCAGGACGATGCGCGCCAGCCAGTCGCGGGGCAGCTCGTGTCCGCCCGCTGTCAGGTTGCTTTCTATCTCGAGCGCTTGATGCGCCCCCTTGTCTTCTCCAACTGTATCCTCGCTTGCGATAGCGTTCTCCATCTGCTTGCCTCCCTGCTATCCAATCGTGGTTTTGGAGCGTCTTTGCGCGTGCTGCTGTGCTATTAAATCCTTAGTTGACAGCGGCTCCCGATAAGCATAACATATGTTGCGCAACGCACGTTACCATACGTTGGGAAGTTACGCAAGCACGGAAAGGACGGCGAAATGCCCCCACGCGTCAAATTCACGAAGGAAGAGATCGTCGAAGCCGCCCTGCGCGTGACGCGCGAGGGCGGTATCGATTCGCTGACGGCCCGCTCGCTCGCAGCCGAGCTCGGTGCGTCGACGCGGCCGATGTTCACGTACTTCGAGACGGTGGACGAGCTCAAGCACGAGGTCCACGAGGCGGCCAAGGGCATCTACAAGACCTACATCGAGCGCGGGCTGGCCGAACCCGTGCCATTCCTCGGCGTCGGGCAGAACACCATCCGCTTCGCGCGGGAAGAGCCGGAGCTCTTCAGGCTGCTGTTCCTGCAAAAGCCCGACGGCGCGGACGGCGGGGCTGCGGAGGCCCTCGCGTTCTCGCAGGATCTCGTGCGCGACTCGATTATGGGCATCTACAAGATGGACGCCTACGAGGCGGACTGCTATTACCGCAACCTGTGGCTTATCGCCTTCAGTTTCTGCGCGATGATCGCGGCCGGAGAGTGCCCGTACACCGACGAGCAGATGAGCGCCATGTTCACCGAGGTGAGCCTTGCCGTCTGCAAGGCGTACAAGGACATCCCCGGCCTGCCGCGAGGCGACTACGACCGCGACGCGATCTTCCGAGAGCTCACCAAATAAGGCCTCGGGCGACTCATAACAACATCCATACACAACGGAAGAAGGATTCGATGAAGAATCGCCGGGTTTTCGCGTTCTCAATGGCCGTTCTTTGGGGCATCGTCTTCGCCAATGCGCTGAACGACGTGACCATTGGCATCTGCATGGGCCTGCTCATGGGGATGGCGTTCGGCCTGTTCGATCACTCGAATGACGCAGAAAACGATAAGGGGGCTTAGATGAAGGCATCCGCCAGACAGAAGGGTAAGCGCGCCCGTTTGGGAATCGCATTGCTTTTTGTCGCAGCAACCGCAGTTGTTGCGCTCGTGTTCTCGCATTATGGAGGGTTCGGTACGGGGCCTTCTGCCGATGCCGCCGAGTTCGTAAAGTACGCGCAGCCGGTTTCAGAGATTACGGTTCCTGAGAACGC
>SUUF01000190.1 GCA_015062635.1 Coriobacteriaceae bacterium
AGCGACGCCAGGCCGCGGCGGGCCTTGACGAGCCGCTCGTGGGTGTAGACGCGCCTGCCGTCCACCACGGTCCGCTCCTCGAGGAAGTCGCACCAGAACTCGCACCACTCGAGGAACCGCTCCGCCCAGCGGTCGGCCTGGCGCAGCGTCTCGACGTGCATGAGGTCGACGGCCAGGCCGTAGAGCTCCTTGCCGGCCTGGAGGTTGGGCCTCGAGGTGGTGTAGTGATAAAGTCAATATAAGAATCGACGATTGCGCTACCGTTTCATGCGCATCAGCGTTACCGTAGATTGATCAGTCACGTCACCGTTCTTTCACCGATTTTGGCTAGTCTTCTTTCCTCCTTTCCGCCGGAAGGTCCTTCAGCCTGTACGACCTTCCCGTTATCTTGATGAGCGTGCAGTGGTGGCATACCCTGTCTGCGATGGCGCTGGCCGCCACGTCGTCGCCGAACACGTTGGCCCAGCCGCCGATGCCGACGTTCGTGGTGATGATCGTCGAACGCTTCTCGTAGCGCGTGGAGATCAGCTGGAACATGAGGTTGGCACCCTGCTCGTCGATGGCGAGGTAGCCCAGCTCGTCGATTATCATCAGCTTGGAGTGCGCGTAGTACTTCAGCCTCTTCTCCAGTATTCCCCGGGAAGACGCATCCTTCAGGTCGTCGACCAGGCGGGCGCAGTCGGTGAAGCGCACCTCCCGGCCGGCCTTGACCGCCTCGATGCCGATGGCGACCGCCAGATGCGTCTTTCCCACTCCCGGGCTGCCCACCAGCAGGATGTTCTCGGCCTCGTCCATGAACCGCAGGGTCGCAAGTTCCTCCACCTTGGCCCTCGGCACGCTCGGCTGGAACGACCAGTCGAAGTCCGCGAGCGTCTTGGCATAGGGGAACCCCGACGAACGTATCCGCTGCCGCATGATCCTCTCGCGCCTGGCTGCGACCTCCGACGCCGTCATCTCCGCCATCGCTTGCGCAAAATCGCGCTCGCCATCGGCCACCATGCGGATGTAGTCGGGCATCGCCGCGCATATCTGGTCGAGTTTGAGCTCGGACAGGTTGGCCTGGGCCCGCATGTAGGGGCTCGATTCGCTCAGCGCCGTCATGCTACTCGCCTCCCAGCTTGTCGAGGAGGTCGAGGTTGGCGCGCGCCGCCTCGCGTATGTCGGAGTCGCCGAACCACGATTTGCCCGACATCGCCTCGACGTAGTGGTCCTCGGCGTAGTTGATGGGGCCGGCCGCGGCCGACGCGTCGTGGACGGCGACGGTCTCGCCGTCGAGGGTGATCCTGACCTGGCCGGACGGCATGGCGATGACGTGGACGTCCTTGCCGATGCAGGCGCGCGGCACGGACCACTGCCTGCCGGCGGCGCGCACGAGCATGGTCGCCGGCACCCTCTGCACGCTCACGTTTCCGACCATGTCCTGCAGGAGGCGCATGTTGCCTATGGGGCGCAGGTGCTCTTTCTCCTTCATGAACAACACCGCGGGCGGCAGCCCCGTCGTCTCGTTGGGCTCGGAGTTCGAACGGGCCTCGATCCTGGCTATGGCGTCCATCAGGCCCCGCTCGCCCTCGAAGTCGTGGTCGTAGGCGCGCAGCCTGTTGACGAAGCGGTTGGCGCTCTCGTCCTTGCCCTTGGTCTGCGGCGTGGAGACCCTGCAGAGCTTCAGCTCGAAGCCCGCCTCCTTTGCGAAGCGCCATGCCCGCTCCGACCTCGTCCGCCTGCCCCCGGAGAAGGTGACGAGCGCGCCCATGTTGTCGGTTATGGCCTCCTCCGGCACCCCGCCGAACCTGACGAACGTCGCGAGCAGGCAGGCCAGCAGGTCGTCCTCGGTGCGCGTCCGCGAGTATATGAAGCGGTGGGCGCGCGAGTAGCCGAGCACGGCGGAGAAGACGTTGAACTCGAACACCTCGCCGTTCACGTCGACCATCTCCAGGCCCTCCTTCCAGTCGAACTGCAGCTGGCGGCCCGGCGGCGTCTCGAAGCGCGGGTGCGCGTCGACCTCGGCCGTCGGCGCGCATTCGATCCTCCGGTTGCGGCAGTACTTCGTGAACGACCCGTACTTCGGCAGGCCGGCATCGGGGTGGCGGTGGAGCAGGAACTCGTATATCGCCCTCTTCGTGACTCCGGGCAACGAGGCTTTCTGCTCGATCACGTCTCTGAACTCGTCGAACGCACTTGCCTTGTCCCTCCTATGGTCCTCGACCTCGTCGCCGTTCCTCCAGTACTTCGCGACGGTCCGCCTGTCGAGTCCGTATTTCCTGCCGATCTCGGTGAAGTTCGGCTTTATGCCGAGTTGGCGGTACATGTTCAGCTCTCCCATGACGTTCCTTTCCAATCGCGCTCCTTCCAACGGTTGCCCTGCTGGAAGCAAGCTTATTCCCGGTAGCACGATTGGCGAAAGTACGGTAGCGCGCCTGTCGCATTTACGGTAGCGCGGTCGTCAATATTGAGTAGCCGAAGTGGCCGTTCTTATGGTAGCGGTATCACGTGATGCTGGTGTAGAATGACGGTTCCAGGCGATGCTCCGTTTGCTCGGGCGGGCTGAAGCCCGCGCCTCCCAAAC
>SUUF01000062.1:0-2460 GCA_015062635.1 Coriobacteriaceae bacterium
CTACTGGTTCATGTACTTCCCGTACTTCTTCCAGGCCTTGGTGAAGCAGTCGTAGTGGCCCACGTTGTGGGCGTCGCTGGCGAAGTAGGTGTACAGGCCTTCCTTCAGCAACTTCTTGGCGGGCTTGCGCTCTTTGCCGAAGCGGCCGCCTTCCACGAAATCGGTGGACGCCTGCAGCAGGCAGCCCATGTCGACCAGCTCGTACGCCAGCGAGATGTCTTCCTGAATGGCATGGTAGCGCTCGGGGTGTGCGATAATCACCTGGTGGCCGCGCCCCTGGATCTCGTAAATCGCGCGGAAGTAGTTGTCGAAGTCGGCGCGCGTGCAATGCGTGTTCAGCTCGAGCAGGAACTCGCCGGTCTGGTAGAAGCTCAGCACGTCGATCCATTCCCAACCGAGCTTCGCGAGCATCGTGTAGTTCACCTCGAAGCCCATGTCGATGGGGATGTCCGACACCTGCAGCAGCTGGTTGTAGGCATCCCACATCTTCTCGTAGTCGAAGTACGGCTTGCGGCAGTGCGGCGTGCACACGATTTCGGTGATGCCCGCCCGCTTGGCGGCGGCGAGCATCGCGAGGGATTCGTCCATGTCGACGGCGCCGTCGTCGACGCCCGGCAGGATATGGCAGTGCATGTCGCGCATTGCTGCTCCTAGATGCTACGGCTACTGGGCGCCGTGCTTGCCGAACGGCGTCGGGTACTTCGGCGTGGGAACGGCCTTCACCGGCACGTCCGGGACCTGCGGTCGAGCAGGCGCGGGGGCTGCATCAACCGGCGCGGGCGCATTCGAGGTGTCCTCTTCCTTCGTGTAGTACGAGTAGTAGTACTCGGAGCCCGTGCCCTCGACGAAGGTCGAGCAGATGCCGATGATGTTCGCGCCGGCGCTATCGAGCTGCTCCTTCGCGCGCAGCAGCTCGGCGCGACGCACGGAATTCGGGCGCACCACCAAGATGGTGCCGTCGGTGATGGAGCCGAGCACGGCGGCGTCGACGAAGGTGCCCACCGGCGGGGTGTCGAAGATGATGTAGTCGTACGAGCCCTTCAGGCGCTCGTGGAAGTTGCGCATGCTCTTCGACGCCAGCAGGTCGGCCGGGTTCGGGATGCTCGGCTCGGCGTCGAGAAAGTACAGGCCATCGACCGAGGTCTGCATGACGGCCTTGTCGAGCGGGCATTCGCCGGTCAGCACCGCGCGGATGCCGTAACGGGAATGCAGGTTGAGCATCTTCGCGATCGAGCGGCGGCGCATGTCGCTTTCCACGATGAGCACGCGGTTGCCAGCGGTCGCGGCGGCCTGGGCCAGGTACCACATCGTGGTGGTCTTGCCCTCGTTCGGCACGGTGCTGGTGATGACGATGCTCTTGATGGGGTCGTCGATGGATTGGAAGCGGATGTTCGCGAACATCGTCTTCGCAGCGTTTTGCACCTCCAGCAGGTTGTTGCTGCTGCGGCGCTTGCCCGTGGTGAGTTTAGCCATGTTCGTGTGCCCCCTTTAACCCTGGATAACCGGAATGCGGCCGATAACGGGCACACCCAGCAGCTCGGATGCCTGATCGCTGGTGTGGACGCGCGTGTCGGCGGTGTCCATGATCACCAGGAACGCGATGGCGGCGCACAGGCCGAACAGGAAGGCCACCAGCGTGTACAGGGCCCGCGGCGGGCCGGACGGCGATTCGGGCTCGGAGGCCTTGTCGATGACGTTGATGGACTGGACTTCCATGACCTCCTGGGCCACGGAGTCGGTGGTCTTGGCAACCTGGTTCGCCACGGTGGCGACCTCGCTCGGCGAGGTGCCGCGCACGCTCATCGTGATGACGCGCGTGGTGGTCTGGCTCGAGACGCTGATGTTGTAGTCGTCAAGGTTCTCGAGGTTCATGGCCTTCGCGGCGTCGGCCTGCACGCGGTCGCTCTTGATGAGCGTGGCCACGTCGTTCGTGAGCATCTGGGACGCCGAGAGGTCCTGGTTGGTGATCGCGTTGGTCTCGCTGGTCGACTTCGTCAGCACGTACATCGAGACGCTGGCCGTGTAGGTATTCGGCAGCACCGTGAAACAGAATATCGCGGTGAGCAGCGCACACACCACCGGCACGATGATGACGACACGCAAATGCTTGCGCATCAGGGCGAATAATTCAATGATCGTCACGTCTAACAGCCTCTCCCCGGTCGACCGGACCAGTACGAATCATATGGTTGCAGGTCGCGGTACGTACGGTCCCCCAACCCGGTTTTCATTTCCCCTGAACCGCCGATAGGCACGCGCCTACCTCGGGGTGAGCTTGTCGCGACCCCTGGTAAAAAGCATGCCAACACGCAGTCCGAGGAATGTTTATATCGGAATTCCCTAAAAAATGCATCTTCTATGGGGGTTTCTCCATGAAATATCGCATGCTTTAGCGCAGTGCTGCGCCGGTCTTGAACAGCGGCGATGTTCTGTCGTGCGACATCTCGCGCGATGCGTTAA
>SUUF01000062.1:2560-3796 GCA_015062635.1 Coriobacteriaceae bacterium
GAAGGCTACGAGGAAACGTTACATCGTGCGCGATGCACATGACAAATGCCCCGGAGGGGTTTGTCATGCACTACCGCCAGGGGTCGGGCTCGAACGTGGGGGCACCGGCGGTGCCGTCGTGGTAATCGGAATAGGGGTCGTACCCGTCGTCGTCCTCGTTTTCGGCACGCGGACCGGCGGACGCACCGGCCGGGTGCGCCTTCGCCGCGCCCAACGGCTTCACCGGCTTCACCACCGGCCGCAGCGTGTAGCGGGGCGCGCGGGGCGTCTCGGGCGCGGCCGGCTCGGTTTCCATCTCGTGGTTGTCGGCGCTACTCGAAGTCATAGTGAATGTTCGCGACCTGTTCCAAAATGGGCGCAAGGGCGTCGTCGACGTTGCACTCTTCCACGCGGCCCGCATCGGCGAGCGCCGCAAACGTCGGGTTGATGGGCAGCGTCGCATATGCCGGGATGCCGCGTTCCTGCGCGAGCTGCGCGCCCTTCGGCTCGCCGAACAGGTAGTGCGTCGAGCCGCAGTCGGGGCACGTGAACGACGCCATGTTCTCGACGATGCCCAGCACCGGCACGTGCATGCTTCCCGCAAGGTCGATGGCCTTGTCGACGATCATCTCGACGAGGTCCTGCGGCGAGGTCACCACGATGATGCCGTCAACCGGCAGCGACTGGAACACGGTGAGCGCCACGTCGCTCGTTCCCGGAGGCATGTCGACCACCAGGTAGTCGAGCTCGCCCCAGTTCGTTTCGCTGAAGAACTGCTTCAACACGCCCGACACCACCGGCCCGCGCCACGCCACGGCCTGGCTGGGGTTGTCGAGCATCAGGTTTGTCGAGATCATCGGGATGCCGTTGGCGCTGCGGGGCAGCACGATGTTGCCGTCGGCGTCGCCCATCAGGCGCGCGTTCACCCCGAACGCCTTCGGGATCGACGGGCCGGTGACGTCGGCATCCATGATGCCGACCCGCTTGCCCTGGCGCCGCAGCGCGCAGGCGAGCATGCTCGACACGGTGGACTTCCCCACCCCGCCTTTGCCGGAGACAACCGCGATGATGCGGTCGATTTTCGAGTTCGCATTCGGCGCGTCCTTCGTCGCGCTGAGCTTCGGGCTGATGCTCTTCGCCTGGTCGTCCATGCAAGCCTCCCTTAACCTGCCGTCCTGTTTTCCGCAAGCATGATAGCACGCGGGCGGATGCGTGGCCGTGGCGGCGTGCAAGCGGAATGCCACACCGCAAGGGGTC
>SUUF01000062.1:3896-6241 GCA_015062635.1 Coriobacteriaceae bacterium
GGATACGAACCGATGCCCAGCACCGACAGGACGATGATGAAGTAGGTGAAGAATGTGCGCGCTATTCTCATGGTGCTCCCGCTTTCCGTTGAATCTGCATTGTTCGGGAACATGGCCGGCTGAACCGAACGCAGCCCCACCACCAGCAGGAACCACTCATGTCCACCGAGCATACTACGCGCAGGCACGCCCCTTGCTGTCCCATTCACCGGACAGTAGCACCATTGGGGACATACCCCTTTAGCCCTCTAGCGCGCAGAAGGCGTGTGTCCCCGGACGCCCGGGGACATACATGTGGCGACACATGTGTGTCCCCGGTCGCCACATGTATGTCCCCGATGGACCGGGATTAGGTGTCTATCAGGAAGAATTCGTCCTCGTACTCGGGGACGCGGGCATCCACCAGGAATTGGGTGCCGGGGTCGGGTTCCACGTATATGGAATGGGCGAACTCGTAGTCGCCATCGGTGGCCACCACCACGTAGTTGTCGACGAGCCGCGGCAGGCCCTCCGAGCCGGGCAGCACGTGCACGTGGGCGAACTCGCGCTGCAGCGTGGCCATCACGCTGTGCAGCAGCTTCGCACGCGGCCCGCGCAAAGCCGATATCACATTGGTCAGGTACAGCCCACCGGGGTTCAGCCGCGCGTGGATGGTGCGCGCCGCCTCGACGGTGGCCAAGCTCATCACGGGAACCCGGGCAGCAAAGCAATCGTTCACGATCGCGTCGTAGCCGCCGCTGCATGTTTCCAGGAAATCGCGCGCGTCGGCCACATGCACGCCCAAACGGCCGTTTTCCTCGGTGTCGAATTCTGCCATCAGGCGGTCGAGGTAGAACCACCGCTCGGCGATGGCCACCACCATCGGGTCGATCTCGACCACGTCCACCGAGATGTGCGGATAATGCGCCACCAGGTATTTCGGATACGAGAACCCGCCTCCGCCGAGCATCGCCACCCGCTCGATGCGAAAGCCGCCCGGCGCGTGACCCGATCTCCCCTGGCCGGCATTCCCGTGACCCGAGTTCCCCTGGCCCGCATTCCCCCGACCAGGCGCAATCAGGTCGCTTGGCTTGCGCGCCCCCGGCCGGCGGTTCGCCACGAGCTCGCCTGCAGCCGGCGCACCTTCTGCCTGGAACATCGCGTTGTAGGCGCGATGGTAGCCGAACACCAGCTCATAGCAGTCTTCCTCAAGATACGTAGCCGATTGGTAGGTGCCCCGCACGTTCATCACGCGCACCGGATTGCCATCGTCGTAGATGATCTCGTACACGTTCGCGTTGCCCGACATCGTGCGGTATTTGCGGCGCTTCATATGCCCGTCAAGCCCGAAGGTGGCGGCGGCGATTTCGCGTATGTTCGAAAATACAGACATGCGCCCATTGTACGGGAAACCCCGCATGCAATTCGCCCGGCAAGCGCGTACATTCGACAGGTTCACACGATTGGCGGGGCGGTTTTGGCGTCCGCCCGGCACTTGCGGCTGCCCCGCGATTCTGGCGCCCTCCTGGCGCTTGCGGCTTGCCCCGCGATTGTGGCCACGCCCGAATCTGACGCCTGTACCACCGAATTAATGTACAAACTTCGCCTTTCGAAAATCTCGACCTGGGGTTTTGGGAAGCGGATGCTGAAGTTTGCACATTAATCGCGGGCGCCGACCCGGCCCGCGCCCGGCCCGCGCCCGATTCGTCCACCCAACCCGAACTCTGAACGCTCCCGGTTCGCCCGCCCCAACCCACGCTTCAGGCGCGCTCGAGCATGCGAAAGCGACTTGACCGCGAAATGTCCCCGGCAAACGGGCGCTTTTTGCCTATACTACTGAGTAGAACCGTAACGGATAACGATTGCGCCTGGCGCGACGAGAGATAGGAGCATCATGTCTGAGTATTACACCCGAGTGTTCGTGGCCATTGACGGCTCGGCCATGCAGGAAGAGGTCCTGAGGAAGGCTATCCGCATCGCCTCCACCAACCACGCCTCGCTGTTCATCGGCCACGTGGTCGACACCGCCGGCACCGACGCCACCGTCATCAACTCGAAGGAACTCGTGGACTCCATCAAGGGCCGCATGGAAGAGAACATGAAGGACATCCTCGACCTCGCCCGCAACGACGAGAACATCCCCGAGACCATCTTCGAGGTTGCTTCCGGCCCCATCACCGACACGATGGTCGAGAAGTTCATCAAGCCCTTCAAGCCCAACCTGGTCATCTGCGGCGAGCGCGGCTTCTCCAGCGTGAAGTACATGTTCGTGGGCAGCGTGTCCACCTACCTCATCCGCGCCATGAACTGCGACGTCCTGGTGGTGAAGAAGCGCGAGGGCCAGTACTTCTAAGATCTGCGCCCGC
>SUUF01000062.1:6341-11506 GCA_015062635.1 Coriobacteriaceae bacterium
GCGAGCTTGAGCTCCTCGAGTTGCGCGTCGATGGCCGCGCGGCGCTCATAGACGATGCGCCGGCGCTCCTCGATCGTGGAATCGCCCGCCATGTACAGCTCGATATATTCGCGGATCTCCTTGATGGGCATGCCCGAAACCTTCAGGCGCTCCACGAAGCGCATCCACTCCAGGTCGTCCTCGTCGAAAAGGCGCCGGCCGTCGCTCGAGCGCTGCTGGTTGGGAATGAGCCCGTTCTTCTCGTAAAAGCGAATGGTCGAGGCCGGCATTCCCAGCTCGGCCGCCGCATCGCCTATCGTGTAAAGCTTCTCCATCTGCGTCTCCCTATAAGGTTCCCCAACCGAATTCCTCGCACCCGCCCCGGCCAACGGCGGGCCTTCCCACCCCGCGCGTTGCGCCAACGCGGGGAACGGGCCGAACCATGCCGTGCGAGCGGCGCGAACCCCACGCACCATACCACGCCGAAGCGGCTACGAAACCTCCACCAGCTCGTATGCGCGGCTTCCGATTCCCAGCGCCTCGGCCGCCTCGAGCACATGCTGCCCATCGCGGCTCTCGATGCGCGCGATGAGGTCGGCGCTGTCGTCGGTGCTCGCGTACACCAAGTCGACGCACGCCTGGTCGAGCGCGACCGGGTCGGCCGACGCGAGGATGCCGATGTCGGCCATCTTCGGCGGTGCGGGGTTCGAATCGCAGTCGCAATCGACCGACAGGTTGTTCATCACGTTCACGAACAGCATGTTGGGCTGCGCCGCGAGCACGGCCTGGCACGCATCGGCCATCGATTCCAGGAAATCGGGGGTCGCCGCGCTCTGCCAGCTCGTCCGGTTCTGCCCGGCCGAATGGATGAGCAGCTTGCCCTCGCTCGACGCCATGCCGATGCTGATGTTCTTCAGCGCCCCGCCGAAACCGGCCATCTGGTGCCCCTTGAAATGCGAAAGCACCAGGTAGGAATCGTATTCGGGAAAATGCGCGCCCACGAGGTCCTCGCTCAGGTGGAACCCGCCTTCCACCGGCAGCGAAACCGAGCCATCTTCGTCCATGATCTGGAAACCCGCGATGTCGGTGAAACCGTGGTCGGCGGCCACCTGGTAGTGGGCCTGCGTGGTCGAGCGCCCGCCGCCATAAGCCGTATTGCATTCCACGATGGTTCCGTTTACGGCTTTCACCAGGCCCGATATCAAGTCGGCCTTCAGGTAGTGGTTGCCGCCCGGCTCGCCGCTCGAGAGCTTCACGCCCACGCGTCCGGACAGCCCCGCCTCCAGCGAGTCGAACACCGCCTGCAGGGCCTGGGGATCGACCGCCCGCGCGAAGTAGACGGCCGGCGCCGCCCCCGCCGCCGTTGCGGCAGACGACGATTCGCGCACCGCCGATGACGCGCTCGACGCGGCCTGGCTTTGGGATGAACCGGCGGCGGTCGAAGCAGAAGCGGCCGCCTGCCCGGAAGTGCTGGTGGCAGGCGTAGCAGGCGCCGGCCCGCCGCATGCCGTGAGGCCCGCGAGCATGATGGTTCCGCCCGCAACGGCGCCCAGCTTCACGAACCGTCGGCGCGTCATATGGTTGTCGTGCTTGGCCGCCTCGTCGTACCCGGCGCCATGCCCGTCGCGTCTGGCGTCGCGCCCATCGTGCTTGGCGCCATGCCCGTCGTGCCTGGCGTCGTGCCCCTCGTGCTTGGCCGCCCCGTCGTGCGCGGCCATTTAGAGCCCCTGGACCAACGTGGCCACGCGGGCCGCCTGCTCGCGACCGGCCTGCGCGATGGCCTCGCGCGCCGCATCGTCGACGCGGCTGGCATAGGAAACGCCGCACGTGTACTCGTACCCCGCGAACTCCATGCCCGTCAGCGCGCACGCGCCCTTCACCGGAATCAGCAGGTCTTCCACATGCACCCCCGCGTCCTGCCCGTACGCCTCTTCGGGCGCGCCGATGGTCATCGACACGACCAGCTTCTTGCCCACGAGCGCCTTGCCCTTGCTCCCGTGCGAGAACCCATGGACGAACACGTCTTCCATCCACTTCTGCAGAAGCGCCGGCATGGCATACCAGAACACCGGATACTGCAGCACGATGACGTCGGCAGAAACGAGTTTTTCCTGTTCAGCCGCCACATCGAAGGTGTAGTCGGGATACAGCGCATCCAGGCGGTCGACCGTGAAGCCGTCGAGCTTGCCGAGCTCTTCCACAACCGCCTTGTTCGCAACCGAATCGTCGTCCAGGCGCGGATGCCCGGAAACCACCAATACGTTCTTCATCGTCGAACCGCCTTTCGTTCTTTGCCTGTTCATGTTGGGCGCCTCCGCGCGACGGACGCGCCATACCAGCCGGACGCGCCCCACTTGCGGGAAGCGCCCCGCGGGTTGCACTACCAGCCGGACGCGTCCCACCTACGGGTTGACCCGCCAGCCGGACGCGCCCTACCTGCGGGTTACCCGCTTAATCCATCACCTTTTCCCAGAAGCGAATCGCGTTGATGCCCAGCGAATCGGCGAGGTCTTCCAGCTCGTGCACCTCCGACTCGGCGAGCGCGACGGACGCCGCGGCCGCCGCGTCGGCCACATGACGCTCCTTGGTGACGCCCACGATCGGCAAGGTGCCCTTCGCGATGGCCCAGGCCACCGGCACTTGCGCGACGCCCACGCCATGGGCCTCGGCGACCTGCGCGAGCTTGGCGTTCAACACCTCGAGCTTGTCGAGCACGGGGTTGTAGGTTTGCGCGCGGGCCGAACCCTCGGGCATCGGATGCGCCGTGTCGTACTTGCCCGAAAGCGCGCCCTGCTCGAGCACCATGTACGAGAAGAACACCGCATCGTTCTCGTGGCACCACTGCAGGATGCCCGAATCTTCCGAGCTGCGGTTGATCAGGCTGAAGTGGTTCTGCACCGCGCCGACCTTCAGGCCGTGCTCGCGCAGGATCGCGTCGGCCTCCTTGATCTCGGCCAGGTTGTGGTTCGATACGCCGATCATGGGCGCATCGGCCTTGCCGTCGAAGAATTCCGCGAGCGCGCGGGTCCACTTCGGCGCCTCGGAGGTGTTGTGCACCCAGTAAATGTCGAAGCGGTCGAGCCCCATGAGCTCGAGCTGCATGTCATGCATGTATCCGACGGGGTTCGCCGCCGTGGTGTCGAGGCATTGCGGGGTAAGCTTGTCGGAAACCAGGTAGCTCTCGCGCGGCAGCCCCTTCAAGAATTCGCCGAGCACCTTCTCGGAAGTTCCCATGCCATAGGCATAGGCGGTATCCCACAGGTTCAACCCAGCCGACATGGCCGCGTCGAAAATGGGCCTCAGCTCCTCGGGAGCTATGCCGCTGCCGAACGTGCCATCGTTTCCCCAGGCCCAGGCGCCAAGCGCGACTTTGGGGAGCGTGGTTTTCGCCATGATGCTATTCCTTTCCGCAGGATTCAAACTGCCGGCGACGCAACCGCGCGAACCGTCGTCAACGCCGTTAAGCGGATTGTGCGACTTAAACCATGGTTTAAGTCAAGCAAGTTTCTGGTACACGTCGTGGTTAATTCATGACGCCATTCGACAACCCGCGGCAACCGTCATGAAACGAGGTGGCCTTCGGTTACCAACAGGTGACGGTTCGTTGCGCGCTGCTCCATCGCGCGCGTTGCAGTTTTACCATTTTCAAAAGCTCAAATGGCGAGTGCCAAAAGCTCAAATACCGAATGCGTACTGGGGATATAGCATTCACGGCGAATGGAGGAGATGGATATGTCGGCAATCGATAGCGTAAAGGCGAAGGCGCTTTCCGCCGCAGTGATGAAGTCCTACGACATGCTGCGCACAGACCTCGATGGCAACCTTCCCAAAATCGTCAAGCTCATCAACACGTTTTCCGGGCAGGGCGACGAGGGACAGCAGACCACGTTGAATTCGTTCAACATGGTGACGGGCGAAATGGGCAAACCCGATAGCAACATCCACCAGCTGGCATGCAACATCCGCGACAACGTCGACCCCGAAATCGCGCGCAAGTTCATTCAGAACTTCTTCGTGAATTCGGTGACGCTGGGCATGGCCAAACAGCGCCAGGTTACCGCGGAAAACGACTGCAACGTGCCCTGGGCCATCTTGCTCGACCCCACAACCGCCTGCAATTTGCACTGCAATGGCTGTTGGGCGGCCAACTACGAGGACAAACGCCACAAGCACCTGAGCTTCGAGGAGCTTGACGACATCATCTGCCAGGCCAAGGACATGGGCACGTACATCTTCCTGTACACCGGCGGCGAACCGCTCGTGCGCAAGAAGGACCTCATTCGCCTGTGCGACAAGCATCAGGATTGCTTCTTCAGCTCGTTCACGAACGGCACGCTCGTGGACGAGGAGTTCGCCGACGAGCTGCTGCGCGTGAAGAATTTCATGCCGGCGTTTTCCATCGAGGGCTTCCGCGAAGCCACCGACAGCCGCCGTGGCGAAGGCACCTTCGACAAGGTGGTGCACGCCATGGACCTGCTGCGCGAGCGCAAGGTGCCGTTCGGCGCCAGCCTGTGCTACACCAGCCAAAACTACGACAGCATCACGAGCGACGAGTTCATCAACTTCCTGGTGGAAAAGGGCGTTCTGTTCGCGTGGATCTTCACGTACATGCCCATCGGCAAGGGAGCGCCGGTTGAGCTTATCGCCACCGCCGAGCAGCGCGCGGGCATGTACCACGTGGTGCGCGACAACTGGCGCAACAACGTGCCCATGTTCTTCGCGGACTTCTGGAACGACGGCGAGTACACCGGCGGCTGCATCGCCGGCGGCCGGCGCTACCTGCACATCAATGCCGGCGGCGATGTCGAGCCGTGCGCGTTCATCCACTATTCCGATTCCAACATTCGCGAGAAAACCCTGCTCGAATGCTACGAGAGCCCGCTGTTCAAGAGCTATCGGGCGCACCAGCCGTTCAACTCGAACATGCTGCGCCCCTGCCCGCTGCTCGACAACCCGGGCGCGCTTTCGCAGATGGTAGGCGAGTCGGGCGCGAAGAGCACCGATTACATGAACCCGGAACCTGCCGAGGAATTGGAGCAGAAGACCGTGGCTGCCGCCGAGAAGTGGGCGGTGGCGAGCGAGCCGCTGTGGGAGCTTTCGCCCAAGAAGAAGCTCTCCGACGCATGCGTTGCCCGCGGCGAAAGCCCCACGGCGTGGGTTCAGAATTAGCCTCGCGGCACCCCGCA
>SUUF01000063.1 GCA_015062635.1 Coriobacteriaceae bacterium
ATTGCCCTGCCGGGGTTTGCCTATTTACGGTCGTCGATGAAGATGAACGGACGATCGAGCACCGTCGTGCCGTAGGCGGGACGCATGATGCGCTTGCCGCTGATGATCTCCTCGAAACGGTGCGCCGCCCAACCAGCCATACGGCTGCAAGCGAAGATGGGCGTGTACAGGTCTTCGGGGATGCCCATCATGTTGTAGACGAAGCCCGTGTACATATCGATGTTCGCGCACATCGTCTTCGTAATGCCGCGCTCTTGCGCCATCACCTGCGGGCTCAGGCGCTCGATGCTCTCAAGCAGCTTGTACTCCGCCTCGAATTCCGTGCCCTCGGCAAGCTTGCTCGCATAACGCTTGCAGATAACCGCACGCGGGTCGGATTTCGTATACACCGCATGGCCCATGCCGTACACGAGCCCCGTGTGGTCGAACGCCTGCTTGTTCACGATCTTGGCCAGGTACGCGGCCAGCTCGTCGTCGTTCTCCCAATCCTTCACGTTTTCCTTGATCTCGGCCTGCATCGCGCGCACCTTGTGGTTCGCACCACCATGCTTCGCGCCCTTCAAGCTGCCGATGGCCGCCGCATAGGCGGAATACGGGTCGGTATCGGCCGACGAGAGCACGCGGCAGGTGAACGTCGAGTTGTTGCCGCCGCCATGCTCGGCATGTAGCGTCATCAGAACGTCGAGCATACGCGCTTCCTCGGGCGTGAACTGGCGGTCGGGACGCAGCATCGAGAGGATGGTCTCGGCCGTATCCTGCCCGGGAATGAACGGGTGGATGATCATCGAGCCATTATGGAACTTGGCCTGCTTGGCATACCAGGCCAGCACCATGATGCGCGGCAGGCGCGACAGCAGCGAAATCGCGGTCATCATCTCGTTGCGATAGCTGCGGTCCTCGGGGTTGGGGGCGGTGGCATACAGCATCAACACCGAACGCGCGAGCACGTTCATGATGTTCACACTCGTGGTGCCCATGATCATCTGCTCGGTGAAGCCGTCGGGCAGTTCGCGCTGCTCGTCGATGGCGGCCTCGAACAGCAGCAGCTCCTCGCGGGTGGGCAGCTTGCCGCACATCAGCAGGTAGGCAACCTCCTCGAAACCGAAGCGACCTTCGCCGAACACGTTCTCGACGAGGTCCTCGATATCGTAGCCACGGAAGGTCAGGTGGCCGTCAACCGGCATCTTGCGGTCGTCGGAAATAACGTAGCCGTGCACGTTCGAGATGTTGGTGACGCCAGCGACGACGCCCGTGCCATCGGCGTTACGCAAACCACGCTTCACGCGCGGCTTCCTGAAATACTCGGCATCGATGGCATTTGCCGCTTCTAGGTGATCATAAAGGCTGGAAAAACGGTCTTCCATGGGAATCCTCCTTAAGGTAAGCGCCTATTGTACTCCAGCGGCGTGGAGTGCATGTTGCGTGGAGCCAAGCGCCTACCGTTCCTTCACATGATGGACCGCAAGCGCGATGCAGCCGGCAACCAGGCCTCTGCGGCAGGTTATGCGTCGGCGGAATTCGCCGCCTGGGCGTTTCGGTGGTCAACGTTCAGCAGCATCTGCTCGATATAGATCTTCGAGGCGATGGAATTGGCGAAAATCAGATAATCGCGATCGAGATCGGTGAGGTCGCTCGGATCTTCCGCCACCAAGCCAACCGCGCCGGGAACCGCGCGCGTGCGGATGCGACCCAGGGCATCTTCCGGGGAACCGCCGCAGAACAGCGTGCGCAAGCTGCCCTCGAAGACCTCGACAAAACGGTCGTAGGCATCGGGCACCTGGAAACGGTGCTGCACGTCAAGCGCCACCAGACGTTCGATTTCGTTCATGGAATACATGCGCTTGGCCAGGCAGACCAAGATAAGGTACGCCACGTGCAACGGCTGATACCGCTTTGCCTGGGGCTGCGGCACGATGCGCATCTTGACATAATTGTTCACCATCGACGACGTGAGCGGCTTTTCGGTGGGAAGGGCGAACAGGCTCACCTGCTTGCCCACGAATCCGATGAGCTGGTCCATATACAGCGGGATATCGGGGATCTCCGCAAACCGTGGCAGATGGAATTCGGCAATGAGCTCGCAATACGCATCCCAATCGTACGCCGGATAGTCGCGGTCGGCTTCGTCGATGCGGTTGGCTGCCATATTCGACCTCTTTTCATCTCGATAGCAACATCGCGTGATGTCACCGTATTGTATCGCATGCGAAATTGGCAATTCGTCATGACAACCAGAATGCCATTATTCTTTTATCAGATATTTGCAATTCTAGTATTGTACTCTAGATACAGGTCGGTATAGTATCGCACCTAGGGCATTTCCCCATACGCAAGAAGGAGCATGCTCATGTCGAAAATCGCCCTCATAACCGATTCGGGAACAAACACTCCCGCAGACGTCATCGAACGCTACGGCATCTACTGCGCCTACCTTCAGGTGAACTACCGCGATGCGCAATACCGTGAAGTTCTCGATATCACCACGCAGGAAGTTTACGATCGCTTTGCGGAAGAGATTCCCCGCACCTCCACGCCCTCGCCGAAAGATGTCGCCGCATGTGTCGAGCAGGCAATTGCCGACGGGTGCACGCAAATCCTCTGCGTCCTCACGTCTTCGGGTCTTTCGAGCACCTGCGGCCTATTCGAAAGCGTGCTCGTGGGGCATCCTGAAGTCGAATCGCATGTGGTCGACACGAAAAGCATCGGGGCGGGCGGCGGCATCAGCGTCGTCTATGCCGCAGAGCTCATCGCCCAAGGCCTCCCCTTCGAAGAGGTATGCCGTCTCGCAGATGCGGCAGCGGCGCGTTCCCATGTCTATTTCCTCGTTGATACGCTCGACAACCTGTACAAGGGCGGCCGTATCAACAAGGCGGTGTATTCGCTCGGGTCGGTCTTGAATCTGAAGCCGGTCATCACGTGCAGCGCGACGGGGCATTACGTGGTCGCGGCAAAGGCACGTGGCCGCGCAAAAGCCCTGAAGAAGCAAGTCGAGCTGGTGAAACGCGACATTGCCAAGGCGACGCGCTACCGCATCGGGTTCGCATCGGGCATCACCGCCGACCGCGCCGACCTCTTCGCGCGCGTGCGAGAGCTCTTCCCCGACGCCGAGACGGTCGTCGATTACGGCGACGTTTCGCCCGCCCTCATCACGCATACCGGTCCCGGCCTCGTGGGCATCACCTGCCAGGTGCTCGGATAGGCCCCGTCTGACTACCGCAACACGAACACCCTCATCGGCGCGCCGAACCCCTCGGCGCGCCGATCGCATTTCCAGGCGCTATGCCGTGAACTCCCAGGAACGCTTCGTCACCTGGGCGAGCATATCGTGATCGATCGCGCAGCCCAAACCGTACGGCGCTTCGGGCGGGTTCAGCAGCAGGTTACCGTTTGCCAGCGTGAACGGCGGTGTCGTGATGTCGGTCGCGAAGTAGCGCGACGTGTCGCTGATATCGCCCGGCAGCTCGATGCCCGGCAACAGCCCGAACGCCGCATGCAGGCGCTTAGAGATGCCGGTATCGTACATGCCGCCCATCCACACCTCGGCACCGCGAGCGCGGGCCGCCCGGTAGAACTGCAACGCCGGCAACACGCCGCCGAACTTGCCGATTTTCAGCACGTATCCGCGGATGTTGCGCGTCGTGAGAGCCGCGCGCATATCCTCATCGGTGACGATGGACTCATCGAGGAAGATCGTCGTCTTCAGCTGGTACTGCAAGCCGCCCAAGCGCATGAAGATGCTGCGTTTCGACTCGGGGTTGTAGTTCGGGTCGAGGGGCTCTTCGATTCCGGCGCACCCCAGCGAATCCAACCGGCGCAGCATGGCCAGGTCGACCTCGGTGTAGCTTTGGTTCGCGTCGAGCATGATGGCCGCATCGGGCACCGCCGTGCGCACGGCGTGCGCCCGCTTGAAATCGTCGCCTGGGGCAATCTTCAGCTTGATGCGGCGATATCCCTGCTCGTAGGCAGCCTTCGCGGCTTCCACCGCCTCATCGACCGGAACGAGCCCGATAACTGCACCGCCCGGCGCCATGCCCGTCGGGCACGGAGCAGAATCGCGCCAGCCCGCCCACTGCTTCTTCGCGCCGATGAGCTCGCGCATGGTCTTGCCCGCCCGCTTGCCGTACAGGTCCCACAATGCGGTCTCGATGGCGGCAATGGCCATGCGGTGCAACTGGGCATCGGGACTTGCAGCCAGCGACGCGTACGCCTCGCGCGGATGCAGGTACACATCTTCCAAAACGCGGGGAATCGCATGTTCCTTCAGGAACGCGAGGTCATCGGCGATGGTTTCCGGCAGGTACCAGGGCGTCGAGAACGCCACATCCTCGCCGATGCCGCAGTTGCCCGCCGCATCGAACAGCTCGACGATGAGCGATTCGCGCTCGGCGAGCTCGACCTTCGCCGTTTTCATCGGGTTCACGAACGGTTGCGCGATGCGGTGCACCACCACGCGCTTCACGTCCAGGTAGCATTCCGCCTGCGCCTTCAGCTCGGTGCGGTCGATCTTGCCAATGCCATGCCGCGGGAAAGCGTCGAGCACGAACAGGCGGTCGGGCTGGTAGATGCGCGCGAGCTTCTCGCGTGCCTGCGCGTGCACCCGCTTCGACAACGCCACCGCATTGCCCGGCCCCACCTGCGAATCAGCCATCTCGACCATCGCGACGGGGCGCCGGCCCCAGGTGGCGTCTTCCGCGCCGTATACATAGGCATCGGTCACATCGGGAATCTCGAGCAAGCGCCGGCGAATCTCCTCGGGGTACACGTTCTCGCCGCCCGACACGAACATGTCGTCGGTGCGTTCCTCGATGGTGATCGAGCGGCCCTGCACGACGGCGGTGTCACCGGTGAGGAAGAACCCGTCGGCCGTGGTGGCGAGCTTCGCGCCGATGTAGCCCCCGAACACGCCGGGACCGCGGATCCCCAGCTCGCCGCGCCCGTAGTCATCGGCATCGACCACGCACGCATCGTAGCCCGGCAGCAGGAACAGCATGCGGCCATCGTTTTCATCGATGGGGCAGAACGCCACGAGGCTCGAAGTCTCGGTCATGCCATAGCTCGACACTACCGGCGCCTCGAGCTGCTGCGCGAGCGCGATGGTCTTGGGGTTCGGCGCTGCGCCGCCGAGCAGGATGCAGCGGTACGAACGCAGCGTGTCAACGCCGCCATGCACGCCCTTTTGCGCCCATTCCAGCAGGTCACGCAGGGTTTTGTCGACCACCGAAATGTGCGTCGGGCGAAAGCGCTGCGCGTCGGCGAGCACGCGGTCGGCATCGAAACGGCGGTAGAGCAGAAATGGCGTGCCGTTGAGGATGGAGCGCACGACCATCTGGAAGCCGCCGATGTGGTACAGCGGCAAGCACACCTGCCACGCCACATCCTGCCCACCGCCGAGCAGGCTGTTGAAGGCAAGCGCGGAATCGATGATGTTGCGGGCCGAAAGCTGCGCGCCCTTGGCGCGACCGGTCGTACCCGACGTGAACATGACGATGGATTGGTCGGGCTGATGCGCGAGCGCCGCAGCCCGCTGCGCGCTGTGCACGAGTTGGCGGCCGGTCTCTTGCTGGCGGGCCAGGGCGATCATCTCGTGCACATCGGCCTCGGTGAGCAGCACCGGCGCGATGCCGTACGCCTCCTCGACCGTGGCGAGTCGCTCGTCTTTCTCCTCTTCCTTCAGGCGATGGTTGAGCGTGATGAGCCGGAAGCCGCCATACCAGCACGCCAAGATGAGGAACACGAATTCCGGGCAGTTGTCCATATCGCTCGCGACAAAGCCGCCGCGCCGCACGCCCTCGCGTGCCATCTGGTGCATCAGCGCGATAGCCGAAACACGCGCCTGACCATAGGTGATGCCGACCTCGCGGCCGCGCTTCCCGTCCGTCCCGCTATCCGCGAACCGGAAGAACACCGCATCACCCTGGCGCCGCACCGTATCTTCAAACGTCCGAATCAAGACCATGCTCCCAACTCAAACACGAACCAAGCCATTCCATTTCACCCTATGGTAAACCCCCAACCCGCGCACCCAACCAACATATTGCCGCCGTCGAAATGTTTCCGCACCCCACCACAGCCCGATGAAACCGTCCTTCTTTTTTTTCCGGAATCTCGTACACTCTACTGGGGGATGCATTTGAAACGTTTGGAAGTGGGATGAAATGATGGAGGAGAAACGATCGGCTCCGATGGGCGTGGCCATGAAAGGCATGGCCCTGTTCGTCTGCTGCTGCCTGGCGGCGATGGTCTTCGCCGGCAACGCTTGGGCCGGCACCACCGATAAATCGGGAAACTGGGACTACAACGTGATCAGAGGCGGAGGCGGGATAGCGGCGCAATACATCGGCACATCGAAGAAGGTGGCCGTTCCCGCCAAGATCGACGGCAAGAAGGTCGTGGAGGCGTACATCGCCAAGGCGAAATCGGTCAACGTGAAAAAGGCGAAGTACCTGGTTGAACTGGACGTCGAGGGCTGCAAGCTCACCACGCTCGACGTGTCGAAATGCACGAACCTCAAGCACCTTAACTGCAACAGGAACAAGCTCACCAAGCTTGACGTGACCAAGAACAAGAAGCTTGACGGGCTCTTCTGCTCGTACAATCGCCTCACCAAGCTTGACCTGACCAAGAACACGAAGCTCGCCTTCCTCGCTTGCCACCACAACAACATCTCCAAGCTCAACGTGTCCAAGAACACGAATCTCACCGATATATTCTGCAACGACAACCGCCTCGTGAAGCTCAACGTGACGAAGAACACGAAGCTGCACTACCTGGTCTGCACGAACAACAAGCTCACCGAGCTCAAGGTGGTCTATAACAAGAAGCTCGTGCAGCTGAGCTGCGCCAACAACAAGATCGCCAAGCTCAATCTGAAATACAACAAAAAGCTGGGTGCGCTCGCCTGCGAGAACAACAAGCTGACCAAGCTGAACCTGTCCAACAACACGAAACTCACGTACGTGGGCTGTTGGGGCAACGAGCTGACGGCGGCTCCGAAGGTTCCAGAGGGCTGCGAGCTCATAATGACGATGGACTAGCGGCCGCTTTCCATCTGCGCCGATAACCGAAAAGCCGGTGGGCACGGGACTGAAGCAAAAGCCCCTGCCGCAAAAGGGGCGGGAACGACAAGGTTCCCGCCCCTTCCTATAGCTGTTCCCATTATCGTCCTGCGAACGGCAAAGAGCACCCGCCAGGACCCGGCCAAGGCCGGCGCGCCGGAGCGCATCTAGCCGTACGCGAACCGCCAGCCCCTACGGCAGGCGCGGCCACTGGCTGAAGTCGGGATCGCGCTTCTCCTTGAAGGCGTCGCGGCCCTCCATGGCCTCGGGGGTGGTGTAGTACAGCATGGTCGCGTCGCCGCCAAGCTGTTGCAGGCCGGCCAAACCGTCGGTCGCGGCGTTGAAGCTCGCCTTCATGAAACGCAGGGCGGTCGGCGACATCATCATGATGCGGCGCGCCCATGCGATGCACGTGTCTTCCAGCTCGTCGAAGGGCACGACCTTGTTGATGAGCCCCATCTCGAGCGCTTCCTGGGCGGTGTACTGCTCGCACAGGTACCAAATCTCGCGTGCCTTCTTCTGACCGACCATCGCCGCGAGCAGGCCCGCGCCATAACCGGCGTCGAAGCTGCCCACCTTGGGCCCGGTCTGGCCGAACTTCGCGGTGTCGGCGGCAATCGTCAAGTCGCACACCATCGTCAGGATGTTGCCGCCGCCGATGGCATACCCGTTCACCATCGCGATGACGGGCTTGGGCACCACGCGGATAAGCCGCTGCAGGTCGAGCACATTCAGGCGCGGAATGCCCTCTTGCCCCACGTAGCCGCCGCGGCCGCGTACCTTCTGGTCGCCGCCGCTGCAAAACGCCTCGTCCTCGTGGCGTCCGCCATGGTTGGCGCCGGTAAGCAGGATGACGCCGATGGAGGAATCGTCACGCGCCCGGCTGAAGGCGTCGAACATCTCCTGGTTGGTAAGCGGCGTGAACGCGTTGCGGCGTTCCGGCCGGTTGATGGTGATTTTCGCGATACCGTCGAAGGTTTCGTAGAAAATCTCCTGGTAGTTGCCCTCGTTTTTCCAGTCGTAGTTCGACATGGCCATCCTTTCCGCCCGTTGGTGCTTTCGCCCTATGTTACGCCAAAGAACACGCGAAAAGGAGAGGCTTTTCGCGTGTGATTTAATGCGAACGCATAAGTATTGGATTACCGGCAGCAATTTATGTGTTCGCATTAATATTTAGACGTGTTATCATATTTTATGCGAACACAACAATTTGGAGTAACCATGCTCATTCTCGACTCAAACGATTTTGGTTGCGCGGTAAGGCAGGCGAGGAAAGCCCGCGGCCTGAGCCAGCAACAACTTGCCGACCTTTCCGGAGTTGGCATAACGTTCGTATCCAATCTCGAGAGAGGCAAAGCCTCGAGCGAGCTCGAGAAGGCGATACGGGTAGCGCTGACAGCGGGAATCGACATAAGCATGCGCGACAGGATAAGCCAATGAAGCAAGTCAACGTATATCGCGTGCCGGACGACGAACCGATTCTCATCGGAACGCTACGGGTGGATGATGAGCGGAAGGCCACATTCTCGTACAGCAAAGATTACCTCGCCTCTGGCAACCCTAGACCGCTTGCGCTCTCGCTTCCCTGCAAAGACGACATCTTCGACGCATCGGATATCGCACCGTATTTCACCGGCCTGCTTCCCGAAGGAGAGCCTCGCGAGCGAACGGCCGCCGCGCTCGGCGTTGATATAGACGACTACGTAACCCTCCTTGAGCGACTCGGCCACGACTGCATTGGCGCTGTCATGTTCCGAGACGTGAATGACGACCCATCGCACTGGAAAGCAGACGCTTACACCCCGCTCGATCGCGGTGAATTCAAAAAGACGGTCTCGGAGCTCGCAAACGAAGTCGCATCGAACATCGCGTCCCGCCTTTCCCTCTGTGGAACGCAGGGGAAAGTCGGCCTCGCCCTCATCAACGGTACATGGTGCCGCCCCGCAGCCGGTGCCGCATCAACCCATATCCTAAAGACCAGCTACCTGCGCGATATCCCCGAGCTGGAATACTGCTGCATGCACGCCGCATCGGCGCTCGGGATCAACGTGCCCGAAACCACCCTGATCGACGCCGCCCGACCCGTGATAGCCAGCAAACGATACGACCGCATCGTAGACGCAGGCAAAACCCCGATGGTCAGACGTCTTCATCAGGCCGACATCGCCCAGCACCTGGGCATTCTTCCAAATATGAAATATGCCGAGCTTGAGGGTGGCACCTACAAGTCGCTCGCCCGCTTATTGCGAGCCGTATCCGGCAATCCCGCATACGATATCGACCAGCTTGCCCGAATCGTTGTCGCAAATTACCTCCTCGGCAACTGCGACAACCACCTGAAGAATCTCTCGCTCATCGAAGCTGACGGCACTTTGCGCCTCGCACCGGCATACGACCTGGTAAGCACTACCCGCTTCGAGCGTTTCAGCAGGGAAATGGGCGCACGGATTGGCACGACGCGCGCGATAGACGACGTCCGCCCACACGACTTCGCCCTGCTGTGCAACGATTTGGGCATTGCATCAAAGGCTTTCAAGCGCATCTGCGCGCAGGCCATAGCGGTCATGCCGGAAGCGATTCTCGATGCAGGGAGCTCCGAATGCGCCCTTGAAGCCACGCCCTTTGTAGCTGAGGACATGGTCGAGGAATCCCAACGCAGAATCGACGTTCTTCGCGAATATGCACGCTAGGCATCGAGCCCATATGCTTCGCGCATGAACCCGGGCAGGCGGTCGAATTCCCATCTGGCAAGCTCGGCGGGGGTTATCACGATATCGCCGCGCAGCCATTCCAGCGTGCACCCGATGGAGCCATAGGAATGGTGCTTGATGGCGAACAGCTGCCATTCGGATAGCTCATCGACCTCGATGCCCAGGTGATGCGCCAGAATCCCGCCCATCAGGCGCACGTCGAACTCCTGGATGTATTCCGATATCGAGTTCTGCGACTTGTCGGTGAACGCGGCCCGGTAGAAATCACGCCGCGACCACATGCGCTCCAATGCGTTTGCCACCACCGCCTGCGCATCGGCAGCGCCCACCGCCGCCTCGGCCAAGCGGTAATCGCGCTCGAATATCCACGCCACCACATCGTATTTATCGCGGAAATGGTAGTAAAAGGTCTGCCGGCCCGCCCCGCAGCGCTCGCATAAATCGCACACCCGCACTTTAGCAAGGGGCATCTGGGCGAGCATGCGCTCAAGCTCGGTTGCGAACAGTTCCTTGGTGCGGTCTTTCATCGACATGGGCGGCCTCATTTCGGTACATTTTCTTATTCTGTACCTATTCTAGTCATTTTCGCATTCTATCTAACGCCTTTTGCTTGGGCCGCGCGTAGTGTTGTACGTGAAAAAGAAGATTTCACAAGGAGACACCGCATGCATTTCACCGAACCCGTCTACCGGAACCCCTATTGGCCCACCTGGCCGTTGCTGCAAGTGACACAGGGGTGCTCGCACAACCGCTGCAAGTTCTGCACGATGTATAAGGGGGTGAAGTTCGCCCCGCAGCCCATGGAGCTCATCGAGCAGGACTTGGCCGAAATCGCCGCCACCACCCCCGATGCGCGCACGATCCAACTGCTCAGCGGCAACCCGCTCGCGCTCCCCTTCCAGATGACGAAGGACATCCTTCTGCTCATCCGCAAGTACCTGCCCAAAATGGAAGCGGTCTACAACACGGGACGCATCACCGACCTGCGCCGCAAGACCGTCGAACAGCTGCGCGAACTGCGCGACCTGGGAATGCGCGAAGTGTCGCTTGGCGTGGAAAGCGGCGACGACTGGACGCTCGAGCGCATCAACAAGGGCTACACCTCGAAGGACATCGTCGAGCAATGCCACAAGCTCGAAGAGGCAGGCATCGATTACTGGATGACCTTCTTGAACGGCGTGGCCGGGCGCTCGCATTCCCGCGAACATGCCGTGAATTCCGCCCGCGTGTTCAACCAGTGCAAGCCAACGCTCGTGGGAACGGGCGGGCTCACGCTCTTCCCCGGCACGCCGCTGCTCGAGGAAACGAAACGCGGGGAGTTCGACCCGCTCGACGAACGCGAGTTAATGCAAGAGCTGTACTGGTTCATGGAAGAACTGGACGTGGACTGCCGGTTCATCACGCACCACACCTCGAGCTTGTACCTGTCGGGACCGTTCCTGCAGAACAAGGAACGCAACCTGGCCCTGCTGCGCGAGGAAATGGAGAGCGACGATTTGGAATACCTGGAAATGCGCCGCGCGATGAAAGCGACGCTGTAAGGAGCAAACCATGGCAAACGACACGACGACCAAGAGTTTCCTCGACATGGCCCGCGAGCGCTGGAGCGTGCGCAAGTTCGCCCCCG
>SUUF01000064.1 GCA_015062635.1 Coriobacteriaceae bacterium
ATCCGAGCTTCTGCGCGGAAAACGCGCATGCTAGAATGGGGCGGGGTGAAAGGAGCCTGCCATGCCGATGTTCGTCGCCACGCTATACCGTGCGGTCCCGCTTGTGGTGGGCCTGGTTGTCCTCGGCATCATCATCTACGTGGTGCTCTACAATTCGCGCGGCGCGCAGGCGGCGAAGGACGCCTTCACGCGCATTTTCTGGTGGATCTGCCTGGTGGGCACCGTCATCTTCGCGGTTATCGCGCTGTATGCCTTCGGCGAGCAGAATATGAACCTCGCGGAGTTCTTCCTGCTGTGCTCGGTCACGATGGCCGTGTTCTGGGGCGTGGACACGCTGTTCGGCTACCTCATGCGCCGGCGCGACCGCGAGCGCCGCATCGCCCATATGGCCCAGCGCATGAACGGCGACGACGATACCCTCTAACACCAGCTCAAGCGGCGGTTAGGCACGCCAATTCCGAAGATATGATAACGAAGCGGTGAAGAATCGCCTGCTGCGCGCGGCGATTCGGGGCGCATGGTAGAATCTGCTTTCGGTATTCGAGAGGATGTGCCATGGCCAAGAAGAAAAAGAAGAAGATGACGGCTTCGCAGGCGGCGTCTGCGCGCTGGACCGAGAGCGAAGACTATATCGAAGACGACTTCCAGATGGAAAGCGAAGCCCGGTTCTGGTGGCGCAAGATGGGCCGCCGCGGGCATATTGGCCTCATCGGCACGATAATCATCATCACGCTGGGCGTGTGGGTGATGCTCGGCATGCCGGGCGTCGTCCTGTTCCCGCTGTTCGGCTAGGCAGCGCGTTTTGGAATTCCGCATGCCGAAGGTGGGGCCGCGGCGCTCCGAACGCGACGATGCCGCCGGCGAGGCGCCCACCCGCGAGATACAACGATACGATGGCCGCACGCGTTCGCGCCGTGGTGCACCCACGAGCCGCCGCGCCTCGGGCCCGCGTCCCGAGGGCAAGCTTCGCAAGCTGATGAACAGCTGGTGGGACCGCCTGCTCTTGGGCGCGAAGAGCCGCTCGTTCTCGCAGCAGGAGGCGCAGTACGAGAGCCATCGCACCTCGCGCGACTTCATGTGGAACTCCATCGGCCTCGGTGCTTGGGGCATGGTCTTCCCGCTGCTCACGATTATCGTGACGCAGTTGGTGGGCCTCGAGCTCGCTGGCATGTTCTCGCTCGCGTTCGTCACGGCGACCTTGCTGATGATCGTCGCGAACTACGGCGTGCGCACGTTCCAGGTATCCGACCTCGATGAATCGCATTCGTTTGCCGATTACCAGGTGAGCCGCTGGATTACCTGCGCTGCGATGATCGCCATCGGCTTGCTGTATTGCAATGTGCGCGGCTATACCGGCGACATGTTCCTCATCAGCATCGGCGTGTACCTGTATAAGATGGTTGATGGCCTGGCAGACGTCTACGAGGGCCGGCTGCAGCAGATGGACAAGCTCTACCTTGCGGGCATCTCGCAGACCATCCGATCGGTCTCGGTGCTCGTCGTGTTCACCCTGTTCCTGCTCATCACGCATAACCTTGGTGGTGCGAGCATCGCGATGGGCGTTACCGCCGTCGTCTCCTGCGTCATCGTCACCATCCCGCTCGCGCTGTTCGAGACGCCGGCGTCGCGCCGCATGCGCATCTCGAGCGTCAAGCGCCTGTTCGTGGAATGCGCGCCGCTGTTCGTGGCGCTGTTCCTGTACGCCTTCATCGACAACATGCCGAAGTTCATGATGGAAGGCGTGCTGACCTACGATAACCAGCTCTTCTTCAACGCGCTGTACTTCCCGGCGCAGGCGATCCTGATGACCGTCGGCCTCATCTACAAGCCGCTGCTCGTGAAGATGGCGGCAGCCTGGGCCGACGTCGAACACCGCAACCGCTTCGACATCTTCATCATCGTGATGGTCGTGGTCATCCTCGCAATCACCGGTGTCGCCGCGGTTCTGATGAACTGGATCGGCATCCCCATCATGAGCTTCCTCTATGGCACCGATTTCGAGCCGTATCGCCAGCTATCGCTCATCATGCTCGCAGCTGGCGGCGTCACCGGCATCATCGATTTCCTGTACCAGGTAATCACCGTGCTGCGTAAGCAGCAGGTGGTGATGCGCCTGTACCTGATGACCTTCATCTGCTCGCTGTTCGTGCCCGTGCTGATGATCAACATGACGGGACTCACC
The DNA here is from genome assembly GCA_015062635.1 of Coriobacteriaceae bacterium. GTDB lineage: Bacteria > Actinomycetota > Coriobacteriia > Coriobacteriales > Eggerthellaceae > UMGS1519. The sequence continues at coordinate 2,183 of SUUF01000064.1, forward strand.
GGTGCCGTCATGTCATACCTGGTGCTGATGTCCATCCTGCTCGTGCTGCTGCTGTGGGAATACGTGTCGGTGCGCATAGAGTATGCGAAGAATCCCGCCGCCGAGGAGCCGATGACCGATGTGCCGTATGGCGATACCACGTTCTCGGACAATGCGCTCATGGTGCAGAACGGCTCGCTTTTCCTGGGTGCGTATCCGGCGGCCTATACCGGCGTGAAGCCGGCGAAGTCTTCGGGAGAAGGCCGCGCCCAACGCGTGGCCCGTCAAGCGAAGCGCGCCGCCCGTGCCGGCGCCCGCAAGGAAGCTGAAGCAGCGCGCCGCCGCGAGGCGTCGGCGAACGCAATCCGCTTCGACGACGAAGATGCGCTTTCGGCGGCCGAGGCTGATATGCAGCAGGGTGCCGCGCCAGCGAACCCCGAGCCGAAACAGCAGGTGAAGGCCTCCGCCCCGCAGGATTCCATGGTAATCGCCGATGTATCCACCGGCCGCAAGCGCGAGCGCGATGCCGGCGCGGCGTTCCGCCGCGAGATGGCGGCCCGTGTCGACCACCCCGTGCAGGTGGGCGACGAGGGGCTTGCCGGCAATGCTGCCGGCGAATATGCCGAGGCCGATTCCTTCGCAGATGAGTGGTCCGATGAGTTCCGCAAACCGCAAGGCGAATAGGCGCCGCGAAACGGGGAGGGGCGGTGCCGCGCCGCGCCATTCCGAGCGAAGCGCGCAGAGCCAACAGTCCCCGCGTCATACCGGGCGAAGCGAACGTTCCGCGCGTCATCCCAATCGGAGCCGAAAGGTTTTCGCCGCCCCCGACTCGCATGCCCCCTCAAACGCCCTCTGTCCCATCGCCCACGAGTGCGGCGCATGCCCGCATATCGGCATTCCATACGATGAGCAGCTGGCGCAAAAAGACGCATACATCCGCGACCTCTTCGCGGACCTCGCGGGTGCGGATTGCGAATTCCAGCCCATCCTGGGCATGGAGAACCCCGTGCGATTCCGCGACAAGATAGCATCGCCCTTCGCTCCAGGCTCAAACAAGAAGCCGGCTGTCCATCAGGTCAAACGCGGTGCCAAGACCGGCAACGCCCCCAGGCGCGACGTGCTTTGCGGCATGTACGCGCCGGGCACGCACCGCATCGTGCCCATACCCGAATGCCCGGTGGAGCACGTTGCGGGCCGCAAGGTGATCGCCGCCGTGCGCCGCATCATGCTGCGCTATGGGATGGAGGCTTACGACGAGGATGCCGGCACCGGCTTCGTGCGGCATGTGGTCGTGCGCGTGGGTCATGAGACGGGCGAGGTCCTGGTGACCATTGTGACGAACGGCGATGCGTTCCCCGGTTCGAAGAACTTCTGCCGCGAGCTCGTGAAGGCATGCCCGCAGGTGACGACCATCGTGCAGAACGTGAACACGCGTGCCACGAACGCGATGCTCGGCCAGGAAGAGCGCGTGCTCTATGGCCCCGGTTTCATCCTCGACACCCTGTGCGGCCTGAGCTTCCGCATTTCCTCACACTCGTTTTACCAGGTGAATGCCACGCAGACCGAGGTGCTGTACCGCACGGCCATCGACATGGCGCGCGAGGGCCTGCCCGATGGCGCGGCAGACCGCCCGATTGCCCTGATGGACGCCTACTGCGGCACGGGCACCATCGGCCTCGTGGCCGCATCGCTCATTCCCGGCGCGCAGGTGGTGGGCGTCGACAACGTGGAGTCGGCCATTCGCGATGCGCGATTGAATGCGAAGCATAACGGCGTCGAGAACGCCGAATTCGCAGCCGAGGATGCCGGTGCCTACTTGCAGCGCATGGCGGCCGAAGGCGCACGCCTCGATGTGCTGATGATGGACCCGCCCCGCGCCGGCTCGAGCGAGGAATTCCTGCATGCCGCCCTAACGCTGGCGCCCGCGCGCATCGTCTACATCTCGTGCAACCCGGCCACGCAGGCGCGCGACGTGCGCATGCTGGCAAATGGCGGCTATCGTCTGCGACGCGTGCAGCCGGTCGACATGTTCCCCCACACCGACCACGTTGAGACTGTCTGCCTGCTCACGCATTCTTGAAGAACAGGGACTGAAAAAGCCTGATGCGCTGGGGTTTCCGTCACCGGGGCAAATTGTGCTCAGCGTGATGGATCTCAACATGCTGCGGGGCAGATTGCGCCGATCGATACTGATGATGGACGACCATTGAAAGCTCTTCTGGGCTGGCTATCGGGATTTGCGGAGGTCGATGAAATGAAGAAAACGGTGGAAGAACTGCTTCAATGCCAATGCTGGATTATTGACATACTGCCGTCACAGGTACCCGAAGATAGTCCTGGACAATACTTTTCCGTTGAGAAGTATTTCCTGCAAGGCAATCGGAGAGAAGAGATAAAGCAAAAGCATATCAACCTGGTCTTGAAGCTGAATTGCTATAGAGACATATCGATCGACGATGAAACTGCGATCAACCCGTTACCGGAGCACATTGCCGACGAGATGAAGAAAAGGCATCTCTATATCATGATAGGTGAAAGCATGATCCTATCCGAACCTGATGACACTCATTTGACTGTTTTCAATCCGGATTCACAGCTGTTGGAGCTGATCAGGCAGATTGCTTCCGGCGAGGGCCTTTTTGTCTGGAAGCCAACCTTTTAAGCAATTACAGGTAGGCAACTCCCAGCTTGTTGGCATGTTCCCAATAACGCGCAGGTGGCAAAAAGAAGCCGCAGCGTCCAGGTAGGCGCAGGTAGTGGTTTAGGCATTCCGAACCCCCGCCTTTGACGGCGGGTGTATGATGGGTGTGGCCAACAAGGGAGGATGCCAATGACTATTACCTATGCGATGACGGCATCCGTCTTGGTAATTGGTCTTTGCATCATGTTCTTCGATGCGGTTTCGAAATTGCGTGGCAGCGAGCATCGCACGATATCCATCATCCTCATCGGCTCGACGATGGTGTATGTCACCCTCGATTGCCTGTGGATCGTGCAATATACCGCATCCGATGCCGATTACAGCCAGGGTGCCTTCACGGCGCTCAATTTCCTGTTCTACCTGGCTTATATCACGCTACCTTACATCTGGTTCTTGTTCGCGCAGCATTTTGCGCGCAATATCTCGCATATGCGGGGGCTCAACATCGCGCTGGCGCTGCCGTGGCTGTTCAACCTGGCACTCGTGCTCGCGACGATGCTCGGCGCCGACTTGCTCTGGACTATCGGCGATGCATCGGCCCGCTACACCCGTGGCCCGTTGTTCAGCATCTTCACGAACGTCAACCTCGTGTACTATTTCATTCCCGTGATCGAGATACTGTACCTTCTGGCTTCAGGGAAGGGCGCCGACCGGCGTACGTTGCTCACGACGCTCGGGTTTGCGGCAATACCGGCGCTCAGCGTGCTCATCTACACCTTCTTCATTTCGGTGGACGCCATCTACCCGTTCCAACCGTGCTGTTTCTTCATCGGCGTGATGTTCGCGTACGTGCTCATCGTCTCGCAGCTGTACCGGCGCGAGGCCGAGCGCGCCAAGCGGGCGAACGAGGCCAAGACGACGTTCCTGTTCAACATGTCTCATGACATCCGCACGCCCATGAACGCCATCACCGGTTTCACCGCGATGGCCAAGCAGCATATCGACGAGCCCGACCAGGTGCGGGAATACCTCGACAAGATCGAGACCTCGGGGCATCAGCTGCTCTCGCTCATCAACCAGGTGCTCGAGATGTCGCGCATCGAGTCGGGCAAGGTATCGGTCGAGGAGGTGCGCGCCGACATCGTGGAGCGCTGCCAGGCCATGGTGACCGTCGTGAAATCGCAGGCTGCCGCCAAGGACCTGCGGTTCCATTTCGAGCAGCGCAATGTCGTGCATCGTGACGTATATGCCGACGATACCAAGATGAGCCAGATCACGCTGAACATCTTGGGCAATGCGGTCAAGTTCACGCCGCAGGGCGGGCGCATCGACTACATGCTCGAGGAATCGCCTTCGCCGCGAGAGGGATATGCGAACTACACGTTCACGATTTCGGATACGGGAATCGGCATGTCCGAGGATTTCCAGAAGATGGTGTTCGAGCCGTTCGCGCGCGAGAGCACCTCGACCGTCAGCAAGATCCAGGGAACGGGCCTGGGCATGTCCATCGTGAGAGATCTCGTGGAGCTCATGGACGGCGAGATCTCGATCGATTCCAAGCAGGGTCGGGGCACGACCGTTCGTATTTGCGTTCCTCTGCGGCTTGCCGAACCAGAAGCGCACTCCGATGCGGTGGGCGAATCGGCGGTATGGGATACTAGCGGGCTCGCGGGCAAGCGCGTGCTGTTGGTGGAAGACAACGAGATGAACCGGGAGATCGCCTCGTACATCCTTTCCGAGAACGGCCTGGTGGTCGAGCATGCCGACGATGGCGATGTGGCCGTCGAGATGGTGCGTGCCGCATTCGAGCGCGGCGAGACCCGATACTACGATGCTGTGCTGATGGATATCCAGATGCCGCGCATGGATGGCTTCGAGGCGACGCGTGCCATTCGCGCGCTTGCATCGCCGGACGGCTCCCGCATTCCCATCATCGCCATGACGGCGAACGCATTCGAGGAAGACCGGCAGAAGGCTTTCGATGCGGGCATGGATGCCCATTTGGCGAAGCCCATCGACGTGCAGGCGATGCTCGAGACGCTCGTGCAATTCACGCGATAGCGCGCACTTGCTTGGCGCGGGCATATCGCGCGTAGCGCTGGCGGGCCGACATGGCGGCGATTCAGCGATTTCCCGGTGCTACACTTTGGCAGACGAATGTAGGGGAGGAACGGATGCCGAAAGCCAAGAAGAACATGACGCCCGCGCAGAAGGCGGCTGCCCGCGTTCCCGAGCCCGTCGAGGCGCCCGCGCCGGAGCCTTTGGCGGTTTCCGGGCGCGATGCGGAGCCGAAGGTGCGGGCGAAGCTGCCGAAAGAGGAGCGCAGGAATCGGCTCGCGCTGCTCATCGGCGGGCTCGTGCTGCTCGTGGCGCTGAGCTTCGCGCTGTACACCTGCAATTACTCGCATGCCACCGACGAGGCCCGGGCTGCGCTTTCGAGCACGAAGCAAACGGCGGTTTCCGATGAATCGGGCTGGATTGCGTTTGGCGACCCGGCGGCGAAGACGGGCTATGCGTTTTACCCGGGTGGCAAGGTCGAGGCGGAATCGTATGCGCCCCTGATGCACGCGCTGGCCGATGAGGGCCTGTTCTGCGTTCTCGTGAAGTCGCCGTTCAACCTGGCGTTCTTCGACACGAACGCGGCCGATGGCGTGCTTGCGGCCTATCCGCAGGTGAAGGAATGGTATGTGGGCGGCCATTCGCTTGGCGGCGTGGCGGCGTGCCAATGGGCTGCCGAAAACGCCTCGCGCGTAAAGGGCGTCATCTTGCTCGCGAGTTACACGTCCACCGACCTCACCGGCACCGGGTTGCGATTCCTCGATATCTATGGGTCGGACGACCAGGTGATGAACCGCGATAATTACGCTGAATCGCAGGCGCTTCTGCCCGCCGATGCCCAGACGGTGCTGCTGCAGGGCGGCAACCATGCCCAATTCGGCGATTATGGCGCGCAAGAGGGTGACGGTGAGGCGTCGATAAGCGCAAAGGAGCAGCGGGAACAGGCGGTGGCCGCCATTGTGGAATGGATCGGCCAAGCTGCGGGAGCCCGTGACCGAGCCGCTTAACCGTGCGACTGGCGCGCGCGTAATTCCCAGAATGCCACGGCGCTTGCGGCGGCGACGTTGAGGGAATCGACGCCGTGTTCCATCGGGATGATGACGGTGCGGTCGCAGGCGGCGATGGTCGTGCGCGCGAGCCCGTCGCCTTCGGTGCCCAGCACGAGCGCGAGCTTCGGCGCCGCTTTCAGGGTGGGGTCGTCGAGCGGGACGGCGTCGTCTTCGAGCGCGAGCGCGGCCACGGTGAATCCCATCTCGTGAAGCAGGGGCACGCCTTCGCGAGCCCAATCGCGTTCGGTGCCGATGCGCGTCCACGGCACTTGGAACACCGTTCCCATCGACACGCGGGCGGCGCGCCGGTAATACGGGTCATGGCAACTTGGCGTGATGAGCACGGCGTCGATGCCCAGGGCGGCGGCGCTGCGGAAGATGGCGCCGATGTTCGTGTAGTTCGTCACGTCCTCGAGCACGGCGATGCGGCTTGCGCCGGCGCGCAGCGTGCGCGCATCTGGCAGCGCCGGGCGGGGGAAGGCGGCAAGGGCCCCTCGCGTCACCTCGTAGGTCGTGACACCGCGAAATACCTCGTGCGGGGCGACAAACGCGGGAATGCCCGCGTCCATGCCCCACGCCTTATCCAGCAGCGGCTGGGTCTTCTCGAGCCATTTCTCCTCGAGGAAGAACGAGATGGGCGCGATTCCGGCATCCATGGCCCGTTCGATGACGTTTGCCGATTCCCCAATGAACAGCCCGCGTTCGTAGCCCGGCCACGATAACAGCATGACCTCGCGCTGGTGCGAGTACACCTGCAGGCGCGGATCGGCGACGTTATTTGCTTCGATGATGGGCATGAGTACATCATACCAGCCCGGGGTATAATGGGACACCGCTTGCAGGGCGCGGCGCTGCCGGATATGCCGGCGGCGGGATGGACGGAGGACTGCATGGACATCGACCGTGAACTCGAGGTGAAACTGCCGCTGATGGGCAAGTCCATCACGCTCGACCCGTTGCCGGGGCAAGACCCGGATGTTCGCTATGGCGTGGTGTGGGATGTCTGCCAGCAGCCGGGCGACGGGCTCGGGTACATCGTGCGGTTCCAAGACACGCGCACCTGCCGCATCCTCGCATGGATGGGGCGCGGCGGAGTCGTGAACGAGTGCGACCGCCCCATCGCTTTCGTGCTTCCGGGGGTTCCCGCCCTCACCGTGTCGCACCATGACGATTCGTCCGATACCGGCGCCGTGCGCGTGCGCCGCCATGGCTCCGACGAGTTGGTGCAGGCCGCGGCGTTTCGTGATTACTTCCCGAGCCAACTTGCGTTCGAGCCGGTGACGGGCAAGGGCGCCGCGGGCGTTTCCTCGATGCCTGAACTCAAGGGCGTGCTCGGCGTCTATGCCGAACGCAGGCTCGGTTGGCGGGTGTTCATCGCCGTGGCGTACCTCGCGTTCTACCTCATGCCGCGCTTGGGAGGCGACGTCACCCCGGCAACCGGGGAGATCGCCGACGTGCTGCGGTCGTTCGCGGCCAAGCCGCTGCCCGATGCCATCGACAGCCTGATCTTCCGCGTGCTCGAGGCGCAGGAAGGGGGCGACGCCCAAGCGTCTGGATTCGAGCGCTATGCCGCGCGCATGTTGCAGCAAGCCGGTTCATCGGAATTGCGCTCTATCATGGCGGGCCACGATGTGGGTATCGCGCGGCTTTCGACGACGCACCTGTATTGGCTGCGCATTCCCGAGGACGTCACGCCGGACGAGCGCGCCGTGTTGCTTTCGGTCGAGTCGTGCCTGAACCGGTTGGCGCTCATCGAACGGGCGCTGAAGGAGGCGGGCGAGTCGACGGCGCTTGCGACCTGTCGCGAATCGCGGTGCGCGCTGGAAGACCGTCATGCGCTGGCGCGCGTGGCCGATGGCGCGCATGCGTTGGTGGATGCGAGCCAGGAGGGCAACCCGTATTGCAACTTCCTTCCCGCCAACCCGCGCCGTGGCGGGGAATGGGATGTGCGCACGCGCTTCCTGCGCGCCTGCGAGAGCCTGCCCGTTCCCTTTCGGCTGGAGTATCGGTTCGACTGCCACGCCGAAGGCGGGCTGTTGCATGCGAAGGTGGCGCTCCCGCCCTTGCGCGCATTCCCCGAAAACCGCTGGAACGAGGCGAAGTCGCGCTGGGAATCGCGTGCCGGCGAGGTTCCCGCGCTGGCATCGTGCTACGCCCTGCGCCTCTGCGCGCTCGTGGCGGCGTGCGGGTTCGGGACGAGCATCGGCATGCGCCAGGTGACGGTGACGGCGTGCGCCGATTCCATCAACGGCGAACCGGTGCTCTCGATGCGTTTCGAGCGCATGTCCTACCTCAACCGCGCGCTGTACCGCATCGATTCGGGCACGGTGGCGCGTGTGGGCGGGCAACGCGATTGCACCGCCGCCGACGTCGAGGTTCTGCTCTCGTTGCTCGCGCCGATGGAGGCGCGCATCCGCATCGGCGAAGATGGCGGGTTGCTGCCCGTCGAGGAGCTTGACCCCGCATTGCCTGAAAGCCGCCTGCCGCTTTCCCAAGACACCCGCTTCCTTCCGTCGAATGTGGCCCATCTGCTGCATGCCGACCGGGTTTGCGACCTCGACCTCGAGGCGACCACCGATTTGCATGAGCTCGATGCCGTGCAGGACGCCGTGGATGACGCTGCCGAATCGCGCCTGCTCGCGATGGCGCAGCTCGAGGCCGTGGTGGAGCGCAACCCCATTCGGGGACTCGCCGATCCTGACGATATCGTGGCTGCCGCCGAGGCCGCCTTGCGCGGTGGCGCGGATGTTCCCGGATATGAATACGAGGATGAGGAGGGAGACCCCCGCCTCGTCCGTCTCGTGTATTTCCCGAACCTGTTCTCGCGTTGCCTGGCCGACTTCGCCGCGCGCCGCGAGGATGAGGAATTCGAGCTCGTGCCTGCCCCCGCCTTCCTCGCGCGTTCCGCGCTTTCGAAGCTTTACCTCGAAGCAGGCGAAGTCGAGGCCGCAATCGCGCGGGCGCGGGAATGCGCGCTGCTGGCGCCCACGAGCGCCGGCCTGCTGCTTGAAAGCGCGCAGCTGTTGCTGGCCGCTCAACAGCTCGACGATGCCATCGACTTGCTGCGGCAATCGCTCGAGATGTGCGTGCGCCAGCAGATGGCGACGGTGCTGTATGCGCATTTAGCTGGAGCGTTCTGGGGCAAGGGCATGCACGCCGAGGCCCTGGCGAGCTTCACGCTCGCCCGCCGTTTCGAGCAGGGGCAAAGCGGGTTCGACCACGCCATCATGCAACTTGGCCAGCACCTGGGCGTCGACCGCATGCCCTCGGTTGACGAGGCAGTCGCGACCTTGCGGGCGCAGGGCATTCCCCTGGCGCCCACCGAGAAGGCGCGGCATATCATCGTCGGCGTGGCGGTCGAGTTCACCGATTCGCGGATGTTCGAGCTGGCGTGGCCGCTCGTGGGCGCCGTGGGCATCGATGTGGGCAACGA
>SUUF01000005.1:0-2534 GCA_015062635.1 Coriobacteriaceae bacterium
AGAACCGCCACAAATGTGCAACAAATGTGTGGGTGTTTCGGGGTATGAATGCTTTGTCGTGAAGCATTGGCCCTGAAGTACGACATTGGGTGTATTCCGTTCAAAAGGGCCAAGGACACATGACGAATCATGTTAGGATTGACTGCAAGTATGAATGAGCACACACGGAGGCTTGTACTTATGCAGTTGACTGCCCATACCGATATCCGGAAGATTTTCGCCGGGGCATTCGCAGGCGTGATGGCCGCGGCCCTGTGCATCGGCGCGCCGAGCGCATATGCTGAGCCCTCGACCAGCGAGGAAGCGCTTGCCGAGCTCAACGCGCAGCAGGAATCGCTCGATAAGGCTTCGAGCCGCTATTTCACCGCGCTTGCCGACTATGACGATGCCGTGAAGCAGTGCGATAAGGCCGAGGCGAAGCTAAAGGAGATTGAAGCCGACCTGAAGGACGCGCAAACCCGTTTGGGCGACCGAGCCCGCGAGCTGTACCGCACGGGCACCGGCTCGTGGATCGACGTGCTGCTGGGCAGCGTGTCGTTCGGTGACCTCACGCAGAACATCGAGCTCATCAACCGCGTGAACGAAAACGACGCCGCGCTCATTCAAGAAGAGCGCGACCTGCGCACCCAGAGCGAAGAGCAAAAGGCGGTGCTCGACGAGCAGGTGAAGCGCACGTCCCATTCTGCAGACGAGGCGTACAAGTGCTATCAGGAAGCGCAGAAGCTCACGCAGAGCATGAAGGAAACCTACGAGCGCCTTAGCGCCGAGGAGCAGGCATACATCGCCCAGCAGGCGGCCCTGCAGGCGCAGGCCGAGGCCGAGGCGGCTGCCCAAGCCGCGGCTGAGCAGGCGGCTGCCGACCAGACCGTTGCCGATGCCGTGGCCGAGAGCGGCGGTACCGTGAACGATGATGGCAGCATCACCGATTCTGATGGCAACACCTACAGCTCGCCGTCGGAATATAGCGCGGCAACCGGCAACGAGATCGTCGACCGTGCGATGTCGCAGCTCGGCGCCGATTATGTCTGGGGCGGCGTTGGCGGCAGCGATGGCGGCTACGACTGCTCCGGCTTCGTGAGCTATGCCCTCACCGGCGAGAACACGCGCCTGGGCACCACGGCCGACTTCGTCAACTGGAACGAGGTCTCCGATCCGCAGCCCGGCGATGTGTGCGTCATCCACGAGAAGAACGGCAGCCAGCACACCGGCATCTACATTGGCGATGGCCAGATGGTCCACGCGAAGGATTCTGGCAGCGGCGTCGTCGTGAGCGACGTGCAGAAGGGCATGATTTACGTCCGCCAGTAGTGCGCCGATCACACCGCAACGAAAAAGCCCCGGCTCCCGGGGCTTTTTTCATGCCTGGTGTCGTTTTGGGCGGTTATCGGCCCGCCATCAGGCGTTCTTGATGCTGATGGTGCGACCGGTCTTCGTGATGGTGCCGTTGTCGCCCATGTAGGTTTCCATGTAGGTGAGGTCGACGTTGTTGTAGTCGTCGGCGCTCGAGAGGTCGCTGCTCGACACGGTCACGCGGGCGAAGTCGTTGGCGGGCAGGGTCAGGTTCACGGTCTTTTTCTCGTCGCCATAACGCATGATGGAAAGCGGGCTGTCGTCGTAGGTGGCTTGATTGATCTGATAATCGCGGCCGCCCATCTTTGCCGAGGTGAACGTGGCGCTTACGGTGTTCTCGTTGCCCGTGTTGGTTATCTCGAGCGTTATGCCGCTGTCGGTCTTGTCGACCACCACAGCTGTCAGGGAGCCATCCGATACGACGGCGATGTCGGCAATCGGCTCGCTATGGCCGCTTTCGTCTATCTCGGGCTCGGCGGGCTCGAGGCATCCGGTAAGACCCAGGCACAGTGCGAGTGCCAAGGCCAGGAACAACGTGCGTTTCTTCATACCACTCCTCGTTGGCAGGACAATGCGTGAAGTATACCAGAGCCCCCATGCGGGCGCCTGCCGCCACGGCGTGGCGGCTAGTTCGCGATGTGGCGCACGATGCGGTCGGGCTTGGGCGCGGGTGGCTGGCACCAGCACAGGTGCACTTCCAGGAATTGGGGATACGTGTCGGCATCGTAGCGGCGGGCGTCATGCACCAGGCGGAACCGCATGCCGGTGGGAGTGCGCTCGGCCAGCTCGTAGGGCGCTTCACCAGGGCTTGCGGCTTCGGGTTTCGTGGCCGACATTCCCACGAACACCCCATTCACCTCGCCCATGGCATTGAGGAAGAACGGGCCGTCTTCCAATTCGGCGAGGAAGTCGGGCGCGTCAAAATGCAGGTCGATGACGTCGTCCTTGTGCATGCCCTCGATGTTGATGAAGAAGCTGCGTTGGCCATCGGGCACCAAAAGCGCGCCCTGGTAATCGAGGCAATGCCGCATCCAGGCGCACTGGCAAAGCTCGTAAAGCGGAACGGTTCCCGAAGGGCCGGTCGCGGTGAAAACACCCGCAGGTGTTTCGACCTCATCGACGGCGATGCCATCGCCTAAGACGTGCGATTCCGGCCACGCATACTCGCCGCGGGTCGGCTTTTC
>SUUF01000005.1:2634-6591 GCA_015062635.1 Coriobacteriaceae bacterium
GCCCTCGCGGTCGTCGGCGTCGGCGGTTTCGTCGCTTTCGGCTCGATCGCCGTCGGGCTCAATCCCATCTGCCGTCTCCGTCACATCAGCGCTTTCCACATCCTGCGTGCCCTCGGGAATGCCGATCTCGTCGGACGCCTCGGCCTGCTCCTGGGCTTCCGCTTCGGAAGCTTGCGCTTCGGCGGCCTCCGACTCGGCTTGCGCTTCGAGGGCGTCAAGACGGCGGTCGATTTCCTGGTCGATGAAGCGGCCGATCGCGGTCGCCAACACGCCATCGCGCAACGAGGCGTAGTGCTCCTGCAGGTAATCCTGCACCGCGTCATCGTCATCGAGCTGGTCGGCGTTCTGCCGGCGGGTAATGCCGAACTGCTGCTTGAACTGCGCATCGCACCCCGCTTTGGCCTGTTGCCGGATGCCGCCGATGAGCTCGTCGTGCTGCTGCTTGAATGCCTGCTGCACGTGGTGGATGTTCTCTTGCGCAAACGCCATTTGCTTGCGCGCGCCCTCGAGAGCGAGCGATTCCGCCTTGCGGGCTTCATCAAGCTGTTCTTGGCGTTCCTGTTCGAGCCGCTCCTGGTTCGCGCGTTCTTCGCGGCGATTCTCTTCGACCTGCCGCATGGCGCGCTTGTTTGCCTGGTCAGAGGCCAAGAACCCCCCAAATACCGCCACTACGAGCACCAATACCACGATTGCGGTGGTTATAGGGTCGAAAGGCATGTGACGCTCCAGACTGCCGGGGAAATTGCCGACCCCTATGCTACCACGGCCTGCAGCGTGTGGCACCACCTGTGTGAACGGCGCCGGCGGGGTTTCGGCCTGTCCATCAAAGGCGCGACTTCGGGGCATCGATGTGAGCCGAGCGATAATCCCCGCGGGTTTGCCGTTACAATCTCCCTGGGAGAATGGAGTCGGCCATGGATGCTTTCAGGCGTTTTTTCGAACTTGCCGGTTCTGGCTTGGCGGAGTGCGGGGCGGTGCCGCTCGAGGAGTCTCGGGAGCGCGAGCAGGGCGAATGGAAGACGCATTCCTGCTGGCTGTCGTGCGGCGGGCGGTGCGTGAACCGGTCGTATGTGGTGGAGGGCGTGGTGTTGCGCCAGTCGCCCGACAACACGCATGCCGATTCGCCCGAATACCCCCAGCAACGGGGATGCGCGCGCGGCCGGAGCTTGCGGCATGCGGTGTTTGCGTCTGACCGGCTGAAATACCCCTTGAAACGCAAGCATTGGCAACCGGGCGGCGGGGCGGCGAGCAACCGGCAGCTGCGCGGCGTCGATGAATGGGAGCGCATATCGTGGGACGAGGCGCTCGACTATATCGCCGATGAGGTGACGCGCATCAAGCGCGATTACGGCATGAAGTCGATCCTTTCCACGGGATACGAGATTCGCACGCTGCTCGACCGCATGTATTACGCGCCGAGCCTGTGCGCGTATGGTGGCTGCACGTTCACGTGGGGCCAGGCGAGCCAGGGCGCGTTCCCGCTGGTCTCGAACATGATGAAGGGGTCGTTTGATCTGGGCCGGATGGATTATTCCGACCGTTTCGCCGTGCAGGAAGCCGACCTCGTGGTGATGTGGGGCCATAATCCCTCGTGGTCGATTATGGGGAATACCACGTATTACTACCGGCAGGCGAAGGAGGCGGGCGCGAAGTTCATCTTCGTCGACCCGTGGTGCAATCCGACGATGCAGGCGCTTGCCGACGAATGGGTGCCCGTGCGTCCGGGAACCGACACCGCCTTGCTGTTGGCCGTCGCGTATGTCCTGATTCGCGAAAACCTGCATGACCAGGAGTTCCTCGATCGATGCTGCGTGGGCTTCGACGCCGATCACATGCCCGAAGGCGCTCCGCGCGAGGGCAACTTCCGCGACTATGTGCTGGGAACCTTCGACGGGCAGCCGAAATCGCCGGAATGGGCGCAGGGCATATGCGGAGTGCCGGCTGCGCGCATCGAGTGGCTGGCGCGTGAAATGGGGAATGCCGACCGCGTGACCCTGCGGGCGAGCCAAGCGCCGGCCCGAACCGACAACGGCGCCACGTTCGTGCAGGCGTTCTACACCGTGGGCTGGATGTGCGGGGCCTGCGGGCGTCCCGGTGCCGAGGTGTCGGCCGGTGCGGGTGGATACGTGGGGTTTGGCGGCCCTGAACTGGTGAAACCTGGCGACCGCGGAGCCGAGTGGCCGGTGAATCCCATCTGCGAGCCGCCGCGCGGCGCCGGTCAGCTTGCCGCGGGCAATTACGACCCGTCCAAGTATTACGGCATCGCGATGGCCGAGATGTGGGATGCCATCGTCGATGGCGAGTTCACGAATTTCGGGCATGGGAAAGAGCCTATCGACATCCGCATGATCTGGAAGGTCGGCGAAGGCGGGCGCATCAACCAGAATCCGGCGTTCAACCGGGCGGTCGAGGCGTATCGGTCGGTCGAGTTCGTCGTATCGAGCGACTTGTGGTTCACATCGGACTGCCGGTATTCCGATATCGTGCTGCCGTCGACCTCGTTCTGGGAGACCGATGGTTTCGTGCAGCCGAAGACAAACCGCGAGTTGCTGTATTACACCGCGCGCATCCACGAGCCGCTGTTCGAGTGCCGCGAAGATTTCCAGGCCGAAGGCGAGCTTGCCCGGCGCTGGGGTATCGACTCGGCTGTGGTGAATCCCATTTCTACCCGCGAGCTGGGGCTGAACCAGATTCTGGGAGCTCAGGTCGCAGTAGCCCCTGCTAGGGAAGCACGTGCGAATGCGCCGTCTGCTGCCGAGGTTGCCCCGAGCCAGATGCGGGAGCTTCCGGGTTCGGAAGGGCCCGCATGGGAATACCTTTTGGCGGTGACCGCGGAAGACCTTGCCGAGCTGGGCGTTGACGGGCAACCGCATGATGGGCGCATCCCGCTGCGGGAATTCCTCAAGACGGGCGTGTACCAGGTGCCGCGGACGCGCGACGATGGGTTCGCGCATGTGCGATATGCCGACTTCGTGGCTGACCCTGCAAGCCATCCGGTGCGCACGGAAAGCGGCAAGTTCGAGATATACTGCCCGGCTATCGTGCGGCAATACCGGCAATTCGGGCTTTCGGACATTGCCCCCATCGCGCACTACGTGCCGGCGCGCGAGGGTTACGAAGATACCTTTGCCGATTGGAACGCCCAGGTGAAGGGCGAATACCCGTTGCAGAACCTGAGCATCCACTTCATCGGGCGGGCGCATCAGGCATTCGATAACGTGATGCAGCTGCGCGAGGTGTTCCCGCATGATGTGTTGATGAACGAATGGGATGCGCGGGATGCCGGTGTTACGGCGGGTGATACCGTTTTGGTGGAAAGCCCGCACGGGAGGATCTTGCGGCGTGTGCGTGTGACGAGCCTGCTGATGCCCGGCGTCGTGATGCTTGGCGAGGGTGCGTGGAGCGATGTGGTTGCCGGCGGCATCGACCGGTCGGGAAATGCGAATTCGCTCGAGCGCAGCTCGCTTTCGGGCGAGGGGCAGTGCACGTGGAATTCCTCGGTGTGCCGGGTGGTGCCTTGGGAGGGCAGCCCGTTGCCGCCCGATTACCGTTCGGCCGACCGGCGCGGCGCGGGAATCGCGAGCGTCGTCGCACCGCGAAAGCGTGCGGCTCGTACGGCGAACGTCGCGCGCCTTCAGCATGCAGCGCAGGGCATGACGATCGAACGCGGCGGCGAAGCCGGTCCGGCGCAACCCGAACCGCAGGTCGAGCGCTTGGTAAGAGATCCGATTCCCTCGCAGGCGGCGAGAAACCGCCAGACGTTCGGGAATGCCGCCAAGCTGCGCATTTCCGCGCAAGATGCCCAGCGCGATGCCGACCTGTTCCCGGAAGAAGGTGATGCGCGATGACGCAACTCGGGTTCTTCTTCGATGCCGACGCCTGCATGGGTTGCAAGGCATGCGTGGTCGCCTGCAAGGACGTGCACAACCTGCCGGTGGGATACAAGCTGCGCAAGGT
>SUUF01000005.1:6691-31765 GCA_015062635.1 Coriobacteriaceae bacterium
CGTGGTTTGGCGGCGCATCCCAATGCGCAGGTGCGCATCCACTCGATGCCAGAGGAGTACAACAATGACTAGCGGGTATTACGAGGATGGCACCCATGCGCTCGCGCAGCGGTTTTGCCTGGTGGGACGCATGTTGCAGGTGCAGCCGACAGCCGAGCTGACCGAGGCGTTCGCGGCGGCCTACCCCGGGTTCGATCAGCCCGATGCCGAAGCGGCCGAGCAGGATTACCTGCGGCTGTTCGTGGGATTGGGCATGCCGCTTGCGCCGCCCTGGGAATCGGCGTGGGCATCGGATGCGCGGCTCATCTTCCAACGAGAAACGCTCGACGTGCGGTATTGGTATCGCAGCGCCGGTTTGCAGGCGGCCGCATTGCATCACGAACCCGACGACCACATCGGGCTCGAGCTCGAGTTCGTCGGCACGCTGTTGAGCCGGGGCGACCGAGAGACCGCCGTCGCCTTCGCGCGCGAGCATCCCCGTGCTTGGGCGGCGCGTTGGGCCGAGGCGGTGCAGGCGAATGGCCAGACTGCGTTTTACGCGCAGCTTTCCGCCGAAGCGGTGCGTTTGCTGGAGGAACTCTGAGCGCCTGATGGCCATTGGGCGCAGCCGGGGGCGTGGCATCGAAGCGCGGCGCAAGAGCAGGTAGAATAATCCTCGAGACAAGGGGGTTGCCATGGCGTTCGTGCAGTTCCAGGATGTGCGCAAGGTATACCAGATGGGCGAAGTCCAGGTGAACGCCCTCGACGGGGTGAGCTTCACCATCGAGCGGGGCGAGCTTGCGGTGATCGTCGGGCCATCAGGTGCCGGCAAAACCACGCTGCTGAACATCCTCGGCGGCATCGACACGCCCACCTCGGGGCACATTTGGATGGGCGGCGACGATGTGGCATCGTTCGACGAGAAGCGGCTCGTGCAATACCGGCGTCACGACATCGGGTTCGTCTTCCAGTTCTACAACCTCGTGCAAAACCTCACCGCCGTTGAAAACGTCGAGCTTGCAACCCAGATTTGCCGCAACCCGCATGACCCGCTGGAAACCTTGCGGAAGGTGGGGCTCGGGCACCGCAGCGACAATTTCCCCGGACAGCTTTCGGGTGGCGAACAGCAACGCGTGGCCATCGCCCGCGCGTTGGCGAAGAACCCGCAGCTGCTGCTGTGCGACGAGCCGACGGGCGCGCTCGATTACGAGACGGGCAAGCAGATCCTGGGCCTGCTGCAGGAAACGAGCAGGTCAGATGGCACGACGGTCGTGCTCATCACGCACAACCAGGCGTTCACCGCCATCGCGAACCACGTGCTGCACGTGCGTGAGGGCCGCATCGCCGGCGAGGAATTCAACGAGCATCCGGCGGCTGCCTCGACGTTGGTGTGGTAGCAAGGGGCCTGGTGCATGGCGCGGATGTTCGGCATACAGGTTGCGCGTTCGATTCGCGAGTCGCTGGGGCGGTTCCTGGCGATTCTGCTGATCGTCGCATTGGGCTGCGGCTTTTATGCGGGCTTGCGCATGACGGGGCCCGATATGCGCGTCGCGGCCGATGCCTGGTATGACGGGACGCGCCTCTACGACGTCGAGGTGCTCTCGACGCTCGGGTTCTCGCAACGGCAAGTCGATATGCTTGCGCAGGTGCCGGGCGTGGACGCGGTGATGCCGGGCAAGTCGGTCGACGTGATGACCTCGTTGAACGAGAGCCAATACGTGATGCGCATCCATTCGCTGAACGCTGCCGCCAACGAAAGCACGGCCCCATCGGCGAACACGGTGGAGTCGGGCGATGCGTCCTACCTGAATCGCCTGGTGCTCGAGAAGGGCAGCTGGCCGCAGCACGCCGACGAGGCGGTGTTATCAGCCGACCGCGTGATGAACAGCTCGCTCGACGTGGGTGATACCGTGACGGTGGAATATGGCGCGACCGACCTCGATGATGTTTTGAAGGTGCGCTCGTTCACCGTGGTGGGGCTCGCGCATTCATCGCAATACACCAGCGATGCGAACATGGGGGCGACAAGCCTTGGGTCGGGGAAGATCCAGCAATACATGTTCGTGCCCGACGGGGCTTTCGATGCCGACATGCCGTTTACCGAGGTGTATCTGGGGGTGCAAGGAGCCGCGGACGCGCTTTCGGGAAGCGATGCCTATCAGGCGCAGGTAGACGAGGTTGCCGAGGCGCTCGAGGAGCAGTCGGATTCCCTGGCCGATGACCGGCTGCAGGAACTGCGCGCCGACGCGCAGGAAGAACTTGACGAAGCGAAAGCCGAGTTCGAAGACGCCGAGCGCGAAGCGAACGAGAAGCTGGCCGATGCCCGCGCCGAGCTGGAGGATGCCGAGGGGGAGATAGCGGCCAACCAGAAGAAGCTCGACGATGCCGCCGCCCAGATTGCAAGTGGACGGAAGAAGCTTGCGGCGGGCGAGAAGGAGCTCAAGCAAAAGGAAGCGGAACTCGCCAAGGGCAAGAAGTCGTGGAAGGCGCAACGGGCCGAGCTGCAGGCGGCCATCAAGCAGGCGCGCGCAGGCAAGGCCGAAGCCAAGGCGCAGTTGCCGGCCGTCGAGGCTGCGCGCGACGAGGCGGCAGCCGGGCTTGCCCAGGTGGAAGATGGCATCGCGGCGCTGAGGGAGCAGGTGGCGCAGCTTGAATCGCAGCGCGCGGAGGCTCAGAAGGGGCTTGCGGCCGCGCAGGCGGCTGAAGACGCCGCCCGCAAGGCGGGGGATGAGGCCGCCATGGAGGCCGCGGCGGCGCACGTGGCGGCTGCCCAGCAGGCCATCGCCGGCATCGATGCGGGCATCGCGGCTATCGAGGGAGACGACCCCGCCACGGCGATCGAACCCAACCTCGCTTCGCTTGAAGCGATGCGGCAGCAGGCGCTTTCGGGCGTACAGCAGGCGGAAGCTGGGCTCGCGCAGCTGAACGAGGGCATCGCGCAGGCCGATGAAGGCATCGCGCGGGCCAAGGCGGGAATCGAACAGGGAGATGCGGCCATCGCCGATGCCGAAAAGCAATTAGCCGCCGGCAAGGGCAAGCTGGCGTCGAGGCGCAAGCAGTTGGCATCCGCCCAAGCGCAATACGACGACGGTGCTGCCGAGCTCGCCGATGCCCGCGTGCAGCTGTCCGATGGATGGGCGGAATACGAGGCCGAGAAGGCGAAGGCCGAGCGCGAGCTCGCCGATGCCCGCAACGACATCGCGAATGCCCAGGACGACATCGATGCGCTCGAGGCGCCCGACATCTACGTGCTCGACCGAACGAAGAACTTCGGCGTGCAGAGCGTGCAGGCCGACAGCGAGCGCATCGACAACATCGCGAGCGTGTTCCCCTTCGTGTTCTTCCTGGTGGCGGCATTGGTCGCCCTGACCACGATGACACGTATGGTCGATGAGGAGCGCCAGCTCATCGGCACGTTCAAGGCGCTTGGCTACAGCCGCGGGCGCATCACCGGGAAATACCTGCTGTATGCCGGGCTCGCCTCGGCGACGGGCGCGGTGCTGGGCATTGCCGTGCTCGGGCAGGTATTACCCGGCATCATCCAGAATGCCTATGCCATCATCTACAACGTGCCGCAACCCGAAGGGCTGCTCGACTACGACCCCTTCCTCGCTGCGCTGGCGGGCCTGCTGGGGGTGGGTATCACGGTCGTCGCCACGTGGGCTGCCGCGGTGCATACGCTGCGCGAGACGCCGGCGGCGCTCATGTTGCCGCCCGCTCCGGCGCCGGGTAAGCGCATCCTGCTCGAGCGCATCGGCGTCGTGTGGCGTCGCCTGTCATTCAGCTGGAAGGTCACTTGCCGCAACTTGTTCCGGTATAAGAAGCGCTTCTGGATGACCGTGGTGGGGCTCGCGGGGTGCACGGCGTTGCTGCTCACCGGGTTCGGCCTGCACAATGCCATCTGGGATATCATCGACAAGCATTATGGGCCTATCGTCCAGTACAACGTGGTGATAGACATGGACGAAGACGCCGATGCGCACGATGCCGATGCGGTCGAGGAGATGCTGCGCACGACAGGCAACGCGAGCGCCGTCGCGCGCGCCTCGAAGGTGAACCTGCAGCTCGGCACGGGTGGCGTGCAAGACGAAACCCGCGGCGCAATGGCGGTGATACCGCGCAACGCAGCCGATTTCACCCAGGTGATGCGCATGAACGTACGGGAAACCCAGGCGCCCATACCCTTTGACAACTCGAGCGTGCTGCTCACCGAGAAGCTTGCGCGTATGCTTGGCGTGGGCGTGGGAGATGAAATCGCGCTCTTCGAGCAGGATTCCATCGGCAATGCCACCGGTGTTTCCCATCGGGTTCGTGTGACGGGTATCGTCGAGTATTACGTGGGCGACGCGCTTTTCATGGGCAAGAGCGCCTATCGGAAAGCCCTCGGTGGCGCGCTCGAATGGAATTCCATCTTCGCCTCCACCGATACGGCGGTGCGCGATAGCCTGAACCAGGCATTGCTCGCCGCGGAAGACGTGCAGACCGTTTCGTTCAACGATGAGACCATCGACACCTATCGCACGATGCTGCAAAGCGTGAACATCATCGTCGTGGTGCTCGTGGTGGCAGCCGCCCTGCTGTCGTTCATCGTCTTGTACAACCTCATCAACATCAACATCACCGAACGCCGTCGCGAGATCGCCAGCCTTAAGGTGCTGGGCTTCACGCCGGGCGAGGTGAACGCCTACATCTTCCGCGAAGTGCTGCTGCTCACGCTCATCGGCGCCGCGTTGGGCCTGTTCCTCGGCGTGTTCCTGGAGGGATTTGTCGTGACGACCGCCGAAGTCGATTACGTGATGTTCGGCCGCGAGATCCATGCCTGGAGTTTCGTGGCGGCTTTCGCCCTCACCATCGTGTTCACCTGCGTCGTCATGCTGTTCATGCGCGCGAAACTCGCCGCCATCGATATGGTGGAGTCGCTGAAATCGGTGGAATAGCCGATACGGCCTGCGTCAAGGGCGATGCCAAAGCGCAGTTGTCACAGGTGGTTGATGGCGTTTGCCTGGTAACCGGCGCCGAAGCCGTTGTCGATGTTCACGACCGAAACGCCGCTCGCGCACGAATTGAGCATGGCGAGCAGCGCAGCGACGCCCCCGAAGTTCGCGCCATAGCCGATGCTCGTGGGCACGGCGATGACCGGCGCGGCGGTCAGGCCCCCGATCACGCTCGGCAGGGCGCCCTCCATGCCCGCGACCGCCACGACCACGTGTGCATGCATTATCTCGTCGGCATGTGCGAGCAGGCGATGAATGCCCGCGACGCCCACGTCGTAGAGGCGCACGACGGTGTTGCCCAGGAATTCAGCGGTGAGCGCGGCCTCCTCGGCGACGGGCAGGTCGCTCGTTCCCCCGCATGCCACGACAATGGTGCCGTTGCCATCGGGCTCGGGAATGCCCCCGACAATGCCCAGCTGGGCATCCTCGTGGTAGGCGAGGTCCAGGTCGGCGGGAAGGAGGGAGCGCTTCTCGGCGTCGAGGCGCGTGATGAGGATACGCCGTTGCCCCGCCCCGAGCATTGCATGGCAGATGCCGGCTATCTGGTCGGCCGTCTTTCCGGCGCCGTAGACGACCTCCGACACGCCTTGCCGCAGGCCACGTGCATTGTCGATGCGGGCGTATCCCAAATCGCTCACCGTATCGGCATGAAGCTCCGCCAGCGCATCCTCCGGGCTCGTGACGCCCGTAGCCACCTCGTTCAACAATTCGAGCATGTCTCGTCTATCCACCTGCGCCTCCTTCTTGCGATGTTCAGTGTACCAAGACAAATTGGAAAGACGTCACATCAACGGCAGCATCCTTCGTCGTTGCGCATTCTTGGTGGGAAGTCGCAGGATAAGCTGCGCTATCGTATAATCTATAGGCGTTGTGAATGAATTCAGGTATGAGGATAGTTATGAACCTTTCGCAGCTCTACTACTTCCAAAAGCTCGCCGAATTGCAACATTACACGCATGCGGCCGAGGAGCTGTTCATATCGCAGCCCACGCTTTCCCATGCAATCTCGAGCCTCGAGGATGAACTGGGCTGCAAGCTGTTCCGCAAGCAGGGCCGCAACGTGCGTCTTACCGACGATGGCGTGCTTTTCCAGAAGTATGTTGCCGAAGCGCTGGGCGTTCTCGACGATGGCGTCGCCGCGCTGAAGATTCGCCAGGGAAAGCTTTCGGGGACGGTGCAGGTGGGCGCTATTGCCACCGTGCGCGCCGACTACCTGCCGGCGCTCGTGCTGGAATACCGGCGCAAGCGCGGCAATCTCATCGAGCTGCGCATCGAGCAGGGTTCGACGCAAGAGCTCGTAGACGACCTGATTGCCGGGAAGCTCGATTTGGCCATCGCCTCGAAGGTCAACGACCCGCGCATTTCCTTCACGCACCTGTTCGACCAGAGCATGGGCGTCATCGTGAGAAATGATCACCCCCTCGCCGCCCGCGATGCAATTTCGCTTGCGGAACTGGCGAAATTCGAGGTGTACACCTATCGTGCCGACCTGCCCGTGGGCAAGCGGCTCGATGCCTTCCTGCGCGCGAATGGGTTCGAGCCCGCGACGATGATGCTGAACCGCGATAGCGACGACGAGGTGATGCTCGGCGGCATCGTCTCGCGCGAGCCGGTGGTCGGCCTGTGCCTGCTTACCAGCAGCTTGCTGCCCTATCGCAACCTGAAGGTGCTGCCGCTCATCGAGCCGGCGGCGCGCGATATCTATTCGGTGGGCGTGTTGCGGCTTGCGGATGCGCGCCTGAGCCCCGTCGCGAAAGATTTCCTCGACCACGTCGAGTCGTTCCCCGTCACCAACCAGCTGCTTCCGTAATAAGGAGGTTCTGATGAATAGCCTGTGCGTGCTCGACCGGTTGTTACTGGCCGGTATTACCGTATTTGCAACGTTCGCATTGGCCGCGATGCCGGTGGCGGCGTTCGCATCGGAAGCAAGCGAGGTCGCGCCGGCTGAAGCGCCGCATGTCCAGGCAGACGGCCTCGGTGAAGCGGAGGCCCCGTCGACGGTTGCCGATGAGGAGCCGCCGGGAACAACCGACGCCCAGCCAAGTGCGTCGACTGCCGAGGCGCCAGAGGCGCCCGCGGCGCTCGACGTGCCGGCAGATGAACCGGTTGATGAAGCCGCCCCCGCGCCGGAAACCGCAGGTGATGCGGTGCCAGCGCCTTCCCCCGAGCCCGAGATTGCCGAGCCCTCGAGCGAGGATGCGGCGCCGGCTGTCGAAGCCGTGGGTGCTTCCAACGAAACCGTTTCTCCCGACAATGCGGCGGAACGCTCAACCGCGCCTGTTTCCCCGGCTGCTCCCGCCCGCGCGGATGCCGCACCGGCACAACCCCGTTCGCAGAGCGGGGCGATTACGAGCGTGCGCTTGGCAACGCAGAATACCCCCGGGGAAGCCGCGGCAGACGACCCGGCGAAGCATCCGCTTGCCGATGGCACGTATGTGTTGAGCTGGGCGAAGAGCAAGAAGCAGATAGCGGCGTCGGCGAAGAACAGCCGCAAGGCGGGTGCGAATGCGCTCCTGACGAAGGACACGGGTATCACCCGACAGCGCTGGACGGTGAAATACCTGGTGGAATACGGGTATTACACCATCGTGAACGAGTACACGAAGAAGGCGCTTGCCGTGACAGCCGCCAAGAACAAGGCGAACGTGCTGCAGGTGAAAGCGAAAGCCGGCATGCCCGAGCAGCTGTGGGCCATCGAGAAGGTGGGTGGGAAATACGTGTTCCACCCGGCATCCAACGCGAAGCTCTCGTTGGCCGGTGTCTCGGTGAAGGGCGGCTACAACCTGTTGCTGCGCAAGAACGCAACCGAAAAGGACCAGCAGTTCCTGGTGCGCGATTACGGCATCGTCCACGACGGCATCTATTCGGTGGGTCTTGCGAAGAAGTCGAAGAAGGTTGTGGGCGTGCCGGGTTACAGCATGAAGGAATCCAAGCGGCTCGAGCTATCCACGTATGCGGGCGACCTGAGCCAGAAGTTCCAGATGGTGCGCCTGAGCGGCGACCTCTACACGCTGCAGTCGGTGCATTCGGGCAAGTACCTGGGAGTTTCCGGCAGCAAGGTCGTGCAGGCGTCGAATGGCGCCGATGCCGCGCAGCAATGGCGCGTGGTGTGGAACAAGACGGGCCTTGCATTCCAGAACGCCAAGACCGGGAAGTGCGCCGAAGTGCCGAATGCGTCGACGAAGAACGGTACGAAGATCGCCTCGGCTGCCAGCTCGAATGCGGTGGCGCAGCGCTTCACGCTCGTGGAGCGCAACGTGGTCGATAGCGGCACCTACCTGGTTCGTTCGTTTGCAGGAGACCGTGCGCTCGCCGTCGAGGACGGCTCGATGGCCGAATATGGCAACCTCGATGCCGAGACCGTGGGCTCGAAGAACAACCAGAAATTCCGCATCACCCGCCTGAAGAACGGCAAATACACCATCGTCTCGTTGAAATCGGAGCTGCTGGCTGGAGCGGCGTCCAAGAAGTCGGGCGCGAACGTGCGGCAGCGCGCAAACCACAATTCCGACCTGCAACGATGGGAAGCCCAGGTGGCGCCCGGGGGCGGCATCCAGTTCGTCAACGTTGCGAGCGGGAAGGTGCTCGACATCGCGGGGACGTCTGGCGCAAGCGGCGCGAACGTGCGACTCGCGAAAGCCGATGGCACGGCCGAGCAGCGATGGTGGCTCGAGAAAACGAGCCTGAACACCGATGAGGCCGTCGTCGACGTGGCGCTTCGGAAGGCCCAGCGGCAAGGCAGCTCGACGAAGTACTTCATCGCTGTCGACGTGTCACACCATCGCACCATCATCCTCAAGCGGGCGGGCACGTCATGGGCGGTCGAGAAGAACTGGCTGTGCTCGACCGGCGCGCCGTCCACGCCCACGGTGCTGGGCACCTACACGGTGGGCATCAAGGGCTATTCGTTCGGCGACGGCTACACCTGCTATTACTACACGCAATTCTATGGCGATTACCTCTTCCATTCCGTAAAGTATTACGAGGGCACCTTCAAGGTGAAGGATGGCCGCTTGGGGCAGGACGTGTCGGAGGGCTGCGTGCGCTTGAAGCTGAAGAATGCGAAATGGATTTTCAACAACATTCCGGGTGGAACGAAGGTTGTGACATACAAGTAACGCAGTACATGCGATAGGCGCTCTATGTCGTTTGCATTTGCGGTGCGGGCGAGCGCGTACAATAGGGTTCCAGTAAGGGATTCCTTCGCAGAATGGAACATATATGCAGCACACACCGGCAAAGACGGGCAAGAGGGGCTCGGGCAAGCTGAGCGGCGCGCAGAAGTTCGCCATCGCCATCATCATCTTGCTTTCAGGCCTGATCGGCGCGGGTATCGGCCTCGCGGTCCATTATCCGCGGCAGGTGATGCAGTTCGTCCATCAGATCGTTTCGCCAAGCACCGCATCGACGGAGCAGGCTGCTGGCAACGCCGACATCTCGCCCGACATGGCGACCGACCGTTCGTCGGAAAAGGCCGGAATCTCTGAGGGAGCGGGCGTTCCCACCCGGCAAATCGCCGCGTACAACGACCTCGTCATCTATTCTCCCATCGCGCAGCCCGACCTTACGGGCGTGCTCTTCCACCAGGCGTCTTACAATACGGCGGTCATAATGACCACCAAGCTGCCCGATGCCGACCTCGAGAAGGTCTCGGTCGACCATCCCGTGCGCGTGAACCACGACCAGACCGAAGGCGATTGGGTCGACGCCGATGCGCTTCACCTGTATCGCATGCAAGACGCCACGTCGATGGATACGTCCATCGACGTGGGCGCGAAGGCGGGCACGACGGTGTATGCGCCGGTGACGGGCACGGTGGTGCTCGTGCAGAAATACGATTTGTATGGCGAGGTGCCCGATGTCAGTATCCACATCCAGCCCACGGGCCATCCCGACCTCGATGTGGTGCTGCTGCACCAGTACGACCCCCTGGTAAAGGCGGGCGATAAGGTGGAAGGCGGCGCGACCGCGATATCGTTCGTGCGCGATATCGCCAAGGACCTCACCGACGTGCAGCTCGGCTTCTACACGGCGGCCGACGATCCGGGCAACCATTCGCATGTGCAGGTTAACGATGCGAACACCCCGGGGTATCGGGAAAACTCTCTGAAGGGCGCCTACAAGGTGAAGGAGTAATATAGGGCGAAACGCCTCCGCTCCCGGTTGGGTGCGGGCATACGACACGATGACGGAGCTGACATGGGATTTTTCGATTTTCTGAGCGGCGACAAGGGGCCGAAGAAGCCGAAGAAAATCTTCGACGTGAACCCGGGCACCTACAAGGTGCAAGTGCACGACACGAATGAGACGCAGGAGCTCCTCGACGAGCAGCGCAGCCACATCATGAAGGGAACATCGGGCCTGGCGGTGGCGTTGTGCGAGCGCACACCCGAGCAAATCGAGGCCGGTCATCCCGATGAGCACTGCCTGAACGTGTGCACGCGCAACTCCAAGACGATGAAGCTGTCGAACTACTTGGGCTACATCGACGTCGACCGGGCCAAAGCCGGTTACCTGAAAGACCTGGTGGCGGAATACCAGGTGGTGGAGGCGCATGCCACGATGAGCGACAGCGGCGGGAAATACCGCATGAACGTGCTGCTGCAGCCACCCGATAACCGCAAGAAGCAGAAGCAGCAGGAAAAGCTCAAGAGAATGCAGCAGAAGCGCTAGCGTTCGTTTGATTGGCCAATGTGCAGCGGGCAGCGGTCGGTATGCCGGCCGCTGCCCGCATTTGCTTACTTGTGGTAGGGTTCGCGGCGGATGATCTTATGGGCGCGATATACCTGTTCGAGGAGCACGACGCGCGCGAGGTTATGGGGCAAGGTGATGGGCCCGAAGCTCATGCGCTCGTTCGCACGGGCGCGCACCGCCGCCGTCACGCCATCGCTGCCCCCGATGATGAACGCGACGTGCGAGGCGCCGTTCACCGCAAGCGTCTCGAGTTTCTGGGCGAGGGCCTCGCTCGAGGTTTCCTTACCCCGGATGTCGAGCAAGATAACGTGCGTTCCATCGGGCAGTTTGTCGAGCGCGGCCAGGATGGCGGCCTCCTCGCGTTCGGGCGTGCTGTCGGGCACCTCGCGCACGACACTGTCGGTATAGGCTGAAAGCCGTTTCAGGTATTCCGCGCACGCGTCCTTCCAGAACCGTTCCTTCAGCTTGCCAACCGCTATGATCGTCGTCTTTTGCATGGGGAAATGGTACCGCAAGGGGCATGTGCTTTGGCGGGTGTTTGCCGGTTACTTCCAATCGGCGCCGACGATGACGAGGAAGTCGCCGTCGAAGGCGTAAGTGCCGTCGTTGCGCACGGGCTGGGCACCGAGGACTCCGGCAATCGTCCCGGCTTCCGCTGCTTGGGCTGTGCCGTTATACACCACCAGCGTCTCGGCATAATTCGAGGAATCGGCGTTGGCGACGTCGGTGGTGAATCCCATCTTCTGAAGTGCTTCGCCCGCCTTCGCGCCTGCGCCGTCGACGCCCGATCCGTTGCGCACGATCACCAGGCCGGAATGGGTGCCGGCATCTTCATCCGATACCGCTCCGCGTGCCGCATTGCCCGCACTCGCCAGAATGGTGCCGGTCGTGGGGTCGACCACATCCTCGGCAAGCGGCGGGAGTCCCGCATCCATGCGATCTCGCATTGCCTCCCATTCGGCGTCGTCCGAGATATCCCACCACAGGTCGTCGGAGTACTCAGGCGTGGTGGGATACACCGCCGTGTACATGCTGTTCTCGGTGCTGAAGCCCTGGAATTGCTGTGCGAGCCCGAGGATATCGCCCATTTCGAAGTCGGTGCGCACGTACTGCGCGCATTCGTTGATGGCGGATGACATCGTGGCCGGGTCGCTCGCGAGGATCTTCTTCACGATGGCGCCGAGCACGAGTCGTTGGTTGGCCGCGCGGTACAGGTCGCCCTGCCCGACAACCTCCTCGTAGGCATTGCGGGCGCGGCATAACGTGAGCGCCTGCCAGGAGTTCAGGGTTTGCAGGCCGGCATCTACATGGCCGCCGGCATCCTCGTCGTCGATGGTCATGGGCACGTCGACCTCGACGCCGCCGAGCGTGTCGACCAAGCCGATGAAGCCGTCGAAATCGATTTCCGCGTAATGCGAGATCGCGACCCCCGTCAGGTCTTCCACCGCCTGCACGGCAAGCGTCGCGCCGCCGAAGGCGTGGGCCGCGTTGATTTTCTGCGTACCGTATTCTCCAAGGTCAACCTGCGTATCGCGGGGAATAGACACCAAGGTGAGCGTTTGCTGCTTGGGGTCGACACGCGTGAGGATGATCGTGTCGGAGCGGAACACGCCCGCAAGCTCCTCATCGTCTTGGCGGTCGGCCGATTCGTCGGTGCCCAGCAACAGCATGTAGAACGGCTCGCCCGCATTCACCTTGGTCAAGACGCTCCACAAGCTGGAGTCGAGCCCGCTGTGGAGTGCGCTGTTGATGCCGTTGAACAGGCCGAACGCCGAGCCCAATGCGAGCACGGCCACGATGGCGACCGCCGCAACCGCAGCGGTTATGCGCCGCTTCTTTCGACGGCGCTTGCCGGCGGCCGCATAGCGCGCGCTCGAGTCGGAAACCGAATAGCTTTCGGCCGCTTCGGGCGTGGGCGAATATTCGCGTTGCCGGGCCGTCTCGAGGTAGTCGGAATCCATGCGGTTGCGGTAGCGATCGGCGCTGAAAGCGTCAGCTCCGCGATAGTCGCTCGTCGCGGCATACCCATCGGGCGCATAATCGGAAATGCGCTCGTCGGGGAACGGCTCGGACCCGAGCCGCCGCCGTGCACCGGTTGTCTTGCCTGGTTTTCTCATGCCCGCATTGTCGCGCAGCTGCACGCCGCGAACGCCGCGCCACAAGAAACCCCGACGCCAGCGACAAGTCCTTCACGTTTGATACATGCACGGGATTAGCGCCAGCATGCGTATAAGGTGCGTTGCGCCGGGTGAACGGTTCGATTGCATGTATCGTTCACGTTAAATCGCGGGTTCGCGAAGCGTGTCCGGGGGTGGTGGCTATAATGTTCGGACACTTCCCGCCAATCGAGCTGGCAGGCAAGCAGCGCCTTTTCATCGAGAGGAGAACCCGATGTCGCTTCCCCCTTCCAATACCTCCCTGAAAGCCGACGGCCGCACGACGATGGAACTTGGCGCGGTGCTGCCGAAGACCGCTGCGGTGCATGACGATCACCTGTACATCGGCGGTGTCGATATGGTGGACCTTGCGCGCACGCAGGGGACGGCGCTGTACGTGTTCGACGAGGCCGACCTCCGCGACCGCATGTCCCGCTATCGTGAGGCGTTCCGCAGCCGATACCCCGAGTCGGATGTGCTGTATGCCAGCAAGGCGTTCCTGAACAAGGCGGTGTTGCAGCTGGTGGGCGAAGAGGGGCTGTGCCTCGACGTTTCCGGCGGCGGCGAGCTCGCCGTGGCGCAGGCGGCCGGCTTCCCCACGAACCGCGTGTTCGTGCACGGCAACAACAAGACCGAGCAAGAACTCGCCGAGGCGCTGGACGCCGGTGTGGGCCGCATCGTGCTCGATAGCCGTATCGAGCTCGAGCGTGTGAACCGCCTGGCGGGCGAGCGCGGTATCGTCCAGGATGTGTTCATGCGCATCACTCCCGGTGTCGAGGCCGATACCCACGAGTACATCCGCACGGGTTGCGAGGATTCCAAGTTCGGATTCACGATGCGCGACGATTTCGCGTTCAATTGCGTGGAAGATGTGCTGGCGGCGCCGAACGTGCGCCTGGTGGGCATGCATTGCCACATCGGCAGCCAAATCTTCGCGCTCCATTCCTTCGACGAAGCCGTTGCCGTGATGATCGAGTTCCTTGCGCGCATCAAGGAGCGCTATGGCCTCGAGATTCTCGAGCTCGACATGGGCGGCGGCCTGGGCATCGCCTACAAGGCCGATGACGAGCCGAGCACCATCGAGGATTTCGCGGCATGCACGGCGGAAGCCGTCGTGAAGTACTGCGAGAAGTTCGGCGTGAAGCAACCGCATATCTACGTCGAGCCCGGCCGTTCCCTCGTGGCGAACGCGGGCGTCACGCTGTATACCGTCGGCATCCTGAAGACCCTGCCCGGTATCCGCAAGTACGTGGCCATCGACGGCGGCATGTCCGATAACATTCGCACGGCGCTCTACCACGCGGAATACGAGGCCGTCATCGCCAATAAGGCTGCCCAGCCGCGCACCGAGATCGTCACGCTGTGCGGCAAGCACTGCGAGAGCGGCGATGCCGTGGTGCTTGACGGCAGCCTTCAGCATCCCGACTTGGGCGATATCGCCTGCGTGTTCGGCACTGGCGCCTACTGCGCGACGATGGCGAGCAACTACAATGGCCAGCCGCGTCCCGCCATCGTGTTCGTGAAAGACGGGCAGGCTCGCGTCGTCACCCGTCGCGAAACCTACGCCGACCTGCTGGCGCGCGATCTGTAAGCGGTCGGCCTGAGAGCCGGCGTTTCTTCGCTGTTCCGAAGGGCCGAAGGGCATCCGCTCCTTCGGCCCTTCGTCATGCTGTGCAACGTTCACCCCGATAATCTGCCGGCATACCGAAAGATGATGGAAAGCGAACAGGGCCTTTTACCAGAGGGTTGACGCTGTCGTATACTAACAATCACACATTTCCCCTTCCCGAAAGGAAGCACCATGGCAGTAAAGATCGGTCTCGTCGGCACCGGTACCGTTGGCGGCGGGTGCATCGACATCATCAAAACCCACGCGGCGGACTTCAAGCGCCATTACGGCATCGATATCGAGCTCGTGGCTGTGAGCAGCCTGAACCCCGAGCAGGCGGCTGCCCATGGCGTGAGCAAGCTCTTCACGCCCGATTTCATGAACATCATCAACAACCCCGAGATCGATATCGTCATCGAGCTCATCGGCGGCACGACCGTGGCGCACACCGTGGTGACCGAGGCCCTGAAGGCGGGCAAGCACGTGGTGACTGCAAACAAGGCGCTCATGGCCACGTACGGCGTCGAGATCACCGAGCTTGCGCGCGAGCAGCATAAGGAGCTTGCCTTCGAGGCGAGCGTCGGCGGCGGCATCCCCATCATCGACCCGTTGAAGCATTCGCTCATCGCGAACAAGATCACGCAGGTCATGGGCATCGTGAATGGCACCACCAACTACATGCTCACCCGCATGGACGAGGCCGGCTTGAGCTACGACGAGGCCCTGAAAGAGGCGCAGGCGAACGGATTCGCCGAAGCCGACCCGACTGCCGACGTCGACGGCTTTGACGCTGCGGCGAAGATCTCGATTTTGGCGAGCATCGCATTCAACACGAACATCACGATGAGCCAGGTGTACACCGAGGGCATCCGCGACCTTTCGGCCATCGACATGGCCACGGCCAAGGAACTCGGCTATGCGTTGAAGCTGCTGGCCATTGCCAACCTCACCGATGAGGGCGTCGATGTGCGCGTGCATCCCACGATGCTGCCCATCGACCATCAGATGGCCAAGGTCAACGGCGTGTTCAATGCTATCTGGTGCGTGGGCGACTTCGTGGGCGAGACCATGTTCTTCGGCGAGGGCGCCGGCGCCGGTGCCGCGGCTAGCGCGGTGATGGGCGACGTGTTGGAGGTTGCTCGCCACGTGCAGCAGGGCATCCTTCCGATTTCGGGCAACACGACGAAGGACGAGCTGGCCATCATCCCGATGGACGAGCTTTCCACCAAGTACTACCTGCATCTCGTGGTGCACGACCAGGCGGGTGTGCTGGCCAAGAGCGCGACCATCTTCGCGAAGCACGGCGTGAGCATCTCGTCGATGATGCAGAAGGGCAAGCAGAAGGGCGGCGCGGTCGACCTGGTGTACATCACGCACCATGCGTCCGAGAAGTCCATCCGCGCAGCGGTGAAGGACCTCGTCGAGGCCGAGGGCATCCTGGCTAACGATACGAAGCCGGTGGTTATCCGCGTGCAAGAGTAATCGCGCACAACATACGCCTCGCATGATGAAGGGCCCCGCCGAGGCGGGGCCTTTTTCATGGGGGAAGGACCCTCCGTGCGGGCAAGGCGCACGGATTCCGCAAAGAGGAAAAGGCGGCCGTCATCCTGATTCCGAAAGGAGAGGTCCACCTTCGTGACATCTGGTCGCCCGCGGCATTCTCGGGTGTAACCATTTATGCATTGCTGCACTATAATAGGTTAAAGTCGTCCTCGAGAAAGGTGGCCATCATGGCATTCTTCGACCGCATCGCCGACATTCTGAAGGCGAACATCAACGACATGATCGATAAGGCAGAAGATCCGGTGAAGATGGTGAAGCAGCTCATCATCGAAATGGAGGAGCAGGTCGATGAAGCCACCCGTGCCCTTGGCCAGGCCATGGGCAGTCAGAAGGTGGCCGCGAAGGAACTCGCCGACGCCAAGGCGAAGGTTGCCGATTGGAACGACAAGGCCAAGCTCGCGCTGAAGAACAATGACGAGGCGCTGGCCCGCAAGGCACTCGACATCAAGGTTGGCCTCGAGGGTCAGGTCGACCAGCTGCAGGCGAGCTACGACGGCATCACCGCCCAGGTTGACAAGCTGAAGGACCAGGTCCAGACCATGAAGATGAAGCTGGACGAGGCCCGTGCCCGCCAGAACGTCCTCATCGCCCGCGCCAAGATGGCCGAGGCTTCCACCAACGTGGCTACGAGCATCAACTCCGCCGCCACCGAGTCGGCGTTCGCGAAGCTCGACAAGCTCGAGCGCAAGATCGTGGAGCAAGAGGCCACGGCCGAGGCGTTCACCGAGCTCAACGCCACCGCTGGCGCTTCCCCGGCCGCCGTCGCCGACCAGTTCGAGGAACTGGCGCATAAGGATGCCGTCGACAGCGAGCTCGAGCGCCTGAAGTCCGAGCTCGGCATGGCGTAACCATCGGCGAGGCGGGGCGTCTCGCACCGGTGCCGCGTCGAGGCGCTTCCCACATGTTGCCCCAAGCGGAGCGAACGCAGTGAGCGAAGTCGGAGGATCTCGCAAGAACGTGTGCCGTTCTGCGGGATCCTTCGTCAGCTTCGAGGTGGCAAGGCATCGCCGTTAGGCATCAACGACAAAAGGGGAAACCATGGGTGACGAATATCTACTTGTCGACTTGCTGTTCATGTTCATCTTGTTGGGCATTATCGGCATGCTCATCACGCGCCGCCAGCGCATGGGATCGGGCAAGACTCCCACGGCGACGAGCGTGAAGGACCCGGCGGCGCAAAACACGGTAAGCGAGGCCAAGCGCCGCGCCGAGAACCCAGAGCAAATCGTCGAAGACGTGAAGATGACGCAGACGTCGCGCATCGTCGATGCCATTGCGATTCTCGATGACCTGGGTGCGGCTTCGCCGGGGTATCGCCATTACTGCGAGCTTATCGGCCAATCGCAGGCGACGGGCGGTGTGACCGCGCCGTACAGCCAGCGTCAGGTAGCCTATTACGACCTGCGGTGTTACCGCATCGAGGTGCGTGGTGGTCAAGATGTCGAGACCCTCGTCGCGCATGAGCGCTCCATCGACCCCTTCTATTTCCGCGATGCCGCAAGCGATGATCGGGTCTACGTCGACCTTGACTCGTTCAAGAACCACGTCATCCTCGTGAATTCCACGAACCGCGTGGAAGGCCCGAATTCCGATTTCGCCAAGAAGCTCTCGAGCCTTATCGGTGCCGCCAACACGAAGGCCGCGACGGGCGTTCCGGGCACGATGGCGGCGGTGCGTTCAGCCGTCGAGCGTGGCCATAACGTCCTGAGCGGCATCGGGGAAGGCGCGCAAATCGCATTCGGCCGTGGCATGCAGCCGGCATACGCCGGTGCGGCGGCGGGCTCGTTGCCGGCCGCGCGCAATGCCGGGCGTGCGGTAGGAGCGAACGTGATGTTCGCCGGGCATGGCGGACCGCGTCCGGGCGGTTACGGGCAGCGTCCTCCGCAAGGCGGAAGGCCCCAGTATGGCGGTTCGCATGGATACGGCGGCCGTCCGCAGCAATTCGGCAACAGCGGTTTCCCCAACGACCTGAACATCTTCCTGGGGCCGATGATGGGAAGCGGGTATTTAGGTGGTCCGTATTACCACAAGAACGATGTGAGCGATGCGGTGGAGACGATGCTCGGCATCGGCTTGGGTGCGCTGGTGGGAAGCATCACGAGCGCCTCGCGCCCGCAGACGTCGTCGCCGTATAACACGTCGCGTCCCGACCCCACCGATGTGAGCTCGGTCAACGGGTTCCGCGGTTATCGCATCATCGAGGATGTCGTGCCGCTGAACAGCCCCATCTATGCGCTTGGCGAGATCTACCGCAACGGCCCCGACGTATTCATCGGCCGTTCGGTTGCGGCGGAATATCCCAGCTCGTATTTCGCGACCAAACCCGAAGCCGAGGTCATCGCAGCGTTGTCATAACAAGTTGCGGGGCCGAGCCCTGCTGTTTCAAATAGAACATCGCGAGTGGAACCCATGCGGCATGCGTGGGTTCCGTTTTGTGCGCGTAAGACGCACGTGCCTGTTGTACGGGCGTTCACGGTGATTCCTGCGCGCCGGCATGACGAGCATGCCGACTCGTTCTTTCCAAACCCGCTCCGGAAACCTGCGCGCGAAACGCGTAAGATAGAGGGCAGGAGACATGGAAAGGGACGCTATGAGCGAGAGCAAACAGCATTGGGCAACGCCGACGAACGAGCCGGGCGAGGGGTGTCGAAACCCCAAGCGCAACCAGGGCAATGTGATCGTCGAGGTATTCGACAAGCCCGAACCGGCGCGCTGCAAGGAAGAGAGCGATCATCCGGAACTATGGGAGCCGAACTACGTGTGGCGACCCGACAAGCCGTATCGTCCCGCCGACCCGATGGGCCCGTATGTGCCTGCAACCGAAGTCGACCCGGCCGAGCGTCCCGAGACGATGAAGCTCGCGAAGATCATGGTCGACCGCATTCAAAAGAAACTCGGTCTGCAGAAAATCGAGACGTCTGATCCGGAATACTGGGGCTTGTTCTCGGTATTCACCGAGGAAACCGCCTACATCGCCAACCACATGGGCGTGCGGCACCCGATGACGATGGCACAGATTGCCGAGGCATGCGAATGGCCGCTCGAGAAGGTCGAGCCCCTGGTGAACCATATGGCCCAGGTGGGCAATCTCGAATACAACTGGGAAAACCTCGACGGCACGAATCCCGATCACGAGAAGCGGTTCTCGTTGCCGGTGCAGCTGCCGGGCATGGGCGAGTTTTATGCGATGAACGAGGCGGCGCTCGAAGAGCATCCCGAGATGAGCACCTATTTCGAGCGCATCGCATTCACCGGGCCGTCGCAGGTGGCCCCCATGATACCGCCGGGAGGCGGCGGTGTGGGCATGCACGTGGTGCCGATCGAGACAGCCATCGAGCAAGTCGAGACATCGGCCGATGTCGAGCACCTGTCGCATTGGCTGAAGAAGTATGACCGGTTCTCGTCGGCGGTGTGCTCGTGCCGCATGAGCGAGACCGTGCGTGGCGTGAATACCGGCGATGACCCCGAAGGCTGGTGCATCGGCGTGGGCGACATGGCCGACTACGAGGTGCAGACCGGCAAGGGCCGCTACATCACCTATGACGAGGCGCTCGAGATTATCCAAAAAGCCGAGGACCTGGGCTTTGTGCACCAGATTACCAACATCGATGGCGCCGAGAAGATTTTCGCCGTCTGCAATTGCCAGAAGTCGGTGTGTTACGGCCTGCGCACGAGCCAGCTGTTCAACACGCCGAACTTCAGCCGTTCGGCCTATGTGGCGCACGTCGACCCCAACGAGTGCGTGGCGTGCGGGCAATGCGTCGAGAACTGCCCCGCTGGCGCCGTGAAGCTCGGCCAACGGCTGTGCACCCTGCATGGGCCGGTGGAATATCCGCGTCACGAGTTGCCCGACGACGTGGAGTGGGGGCCCGAGAAGTGGGATCCCGATTATCGCGACAACAACCGCATCGAGACCTACGATACGGGCACCGCGCCGTGTAAGGTTGCCTGCCCCGCCCATATCGGCGTCGAAGGTTACCTGCGGCTTGCTGCCCAGGGGCGCTACACCGAGGCGCTTGCTCTCATCAAGAAGGAAAACCCCTTCCCCGCCGTGTGCGGACGCGTGTGCAATCACCGGTGCGAAGACGCCTGCACGCGCGGTCTCATCGACGATGCGGTTGCCATCGATGCCGTGAAGAAGTTCATCGCCGAGCGCGACCTGCAGGCCGAAACGCGCTACATTCCGCCGGTGCTGCAGCCGTCGTTGCGCGGCCCGTATCAAGAGAAGGTGGCCATCATCGGCGCCGGCCCCGCAGGCTTGAGCTGCGCGTATTACCTGGCAACCCTCGGGTATGCGCCGACGGTCTTCGAGCGCAATGCGCTGCCCGGCGGCATGATGACCTATGGCATTCCCTCGTACAAGCTCGAGAAAGACGTCGTGGCCGCCGAGATTGACGTGCTGCGCGAATTGGGCGTGGACATTCGCTGCGGCGTCGATGTTGGGCACGATATTACGCTCGACGAGCTGCGTTCGCAGGGCTACCAGGCGTTTTATCTGGCAATTGGCGCGCAGGGGAGCCGTCGTGCGGGTATTCCCGGCGAGGATGCCGCCGGTGTTACCTCGGCGGTCGAGCTGTTGCGCACCGTTTTGGCAGACGAATCGCATGAGTTGCCGGGCGAGACGGTGGTCATCGGTGGCGGCAACGTGGCCATCGACGCCGCGCGGGCTGCGGTGCGCGCCGGCTCCTCTTCGGTGAAGATGTTCTGCTTGGAATCGCGCGCGCAGATGCCGGCAACGCCCGAGGAACGCGCGGAGGCCGAAGACGATGGCGTGATCATCGATTGCGGATGGGGCCCGGCCGAAGTGGTTGTCGAAGACGGACGCGTGACGGGCATCGTCTTGAAGCGCTGCACCCGTGTGTTCGACGAGGAGGGCCGCTTCTCGCCTGCCTACGATGAACATGACACCAAGCTGGTGGCGTGCGACAACGTCGTGATGGCCATCGGCCAGAGCATCGAGTGGGGCTCGTTGCTCGATGGCGAGGCCGTGGTGCTTGGCAGCGGTGGGCGCGCGCAGGCCGATGCGCGTACCTATCAGACGGCGCAGCCCGATATTTTCGTGGGTGGCGATGCCTACACGGGGCCCAAGTTCGTCATCGATGCCATCGCCGCAGGTCATGAAGCGGCGATTTCCATCCATCGCTTCGTGCAGCCGGGTAATTCCCTTACGCTCGGCCGCAACCAGCGCCGCTACATCGAGCTCGACAAGAGCGATATCGCCATCAACCCGCTCAGCTACGACCATGGTCCGCGCCAGGTTGAGGGTACCGACGATTCCATCGATCGGCATCGCTCGCATCGCGACTGGCATCTCACGCTCACCGAGGAGCAGGTGCGTGCCGAAACGGCCCGCTGCCTGAAGTGCGGCGCGAGCGTCGTCGACCCCAATAAATGCATCGGGTGCGGTGTGTGCACCACGAAATGCGAGTTCGATGCGATTCACTTAAGCCGTGACCTGCCCGAATGCTCGACGATGTGGAATGTCGACGACAAGTTGAAGGCGATCATTCCCTACGCCGCGAAGCGCGAGATGAAGATCCTGAAGAAGAAGCTGCTGCGCAAGTAGCGTTTTGCGGCAAGCCAATGAGTCGAAGAATGAGTCGAAGGACGTTCCTTCGACTCATTCATAGCCAAGTTCACACAGAAGCGAAAGAGGGTTTGATGGATTCTGGGGCAACCGTCCGCGTGCTTGCGGGTATTTACGACCGGGGGCATGGATGCCCCCGGGAAATCGGCTCGAACGCGTCTGAACCGATTAACGAAGCGTTTGCCTGCTCCTGCAAGCTGGAATGATGCTACGTTCGAAGAGCTGTCCGACCAGGTGATTGCAGTGAGGGACATGCGAGATATAACAAGGGGCGCCCGCTAGAGACGCCCCTTGCTGGGTATGCACGTCGCACAAAACGTGCTAGCACTTGAAGTAATCCACGCCTGCTTCGAAAATCGGCTGGTACGTATAGCCCGGGAAGTTGGCATACAGGCCGGCGCCGCTGCGCTCGGTGTGGCCCATCTTGCCGAACACGCGTCCGTCGGGGCTCGTGATGCCCTCGATGGCCCACGTCGAACCGCTCGGGTTCGCATCCCAATTCATGGAAGGAATGCCGAGCTCGTCGACGTATTGCGTGGCGATCTGCCCGTTTTCCTTCATCTGCTGCAGCAGTTCCTCGCTGGCAACGAAGCGGCCCTCGCCGTTGCTGATGGGCATCGTGTGCACCTCGCCCACCTGGCAGCGCGACAGCCACGGAGAAAGCGAGCTCGCCACGCGCGTGCGCACGAGGCGGCTCTGGTGACGGCCGATGCTGTTGAAGGTGAGGGTCGGGCAATCCGCATCCATCGGGCGGATGTCGCCATAGGGCACGAGGCCGAGCTTGACAAGCGCCTGGAAGCCGTTGCAGATGCCGAGCATCAGGCCATCGCGGTTGAACAGCAGGTCGCGCACCGCTTCGGTAACCGCGGGGGCGCGGAAGAACGCCGTGATGAACTTTGCGGAGCCATCGGGCTCGTCGCCGCCCGAGAAGCCGCCGGGAATCATGATCATCTGGCCCTTGCCAATGGCTTTCACCAGGGCGTTCGTGCTCTCGGCAACCTTTTCGGGCGTCAGGTTGTTCACGATGAGCGTATTGGTTTGCGCGCCTGCACGCTCGAAGGCGAGCGCCGAGTCGTATTCGCAGTTATTGCCGGGGAATACCGGTATCACCACGCTCGGCTTGCCGAAATTGCCAGTGATAAGCGTCGTGGGCAGCTGCTCGGCATAGCTCACGGTCTCGACGGGCTTATCGGCTTCCTCGCGGTTGCGGTAGGGGAAGACGCTTTCGATGCCGCTTGCCCAGGCTTCCTCGAGCTTGGCGAGGTCTATCTCTTCGCCATCGCCGTAGAAGGCATAGGTTTCGGTTGTTGCGCCGATTTGCACCACATGGGCGAGCGCGGTGCCCGCGGGCATCGGCGCGCCTTCGTTCAGTTCGACGATGAAGCTGCCGTAGGCGGGCATGAACAGCAGGTAGTCGAGCGCCTCGGAGGTGATGGTGTCATTCAGCGCGATGCCGATGCGGTTGCCCAGGCACATCTTGAAGAGCGCTTCGGCGGTGCAGCCATAGCCCATCGTGCTCACCGCGGCCGCATCGCCCGATGCGATAAGGTTCTGCACCAGGTCGAACGTTTCTTTCAACGCCTTCGGTTTGGGCGTGATGTCGTCGTCTTGGTAGATGGGCGAGATGCGGATGACCCGGCGTGCGACATTCTTGAATTCCGGGCTCGAAACGCAATCGATGGTGCCCGTGCCCACCGCGAAGCTCACGAGCGTCGGTGGCACATCGAGCTGCTCGAAGCTGCCCGACATCGAGTCTTTGCCGCCGATGGCGCCGATGCCCAGGTCGAGTTGCGCCATCAGGGCACCCAGCACTGCACCGGCCGGTTGGCCCCAGCGCTCGGGCACATCGTGCAACTTCTCGAAGTACTCCTGCAGGCTCAGGTACATCGTGGAAGTCTTGAAGCCGGCGGCCACGAGCTTGGAGACGCTTTCAACGACCGACAGGTAGGCGCCGCGGAACTGGTCCTTTTCCATCAGGTAGGGGTTGAAGCCCCAGGCCATGCCGCTTGTCGTGGTGGTCTCGCCGATGACGGGGAACTTCGACACGAGCGCTTGGTTCGGGGTGAGCTGGCGCCTGCCGCCGAACGGGAGCATCACCGTTCCCGCGCCGATGGTGGAGTCGAAGCGCTCGGAAAGGCCGCGGTTGCAGGCCACGTTCAAGTCGGTGACGAGCGAGGTGAGCTTCTCTTCGAGCGTGCGGCCCTGCCAGCTGGGGTAATACTCCTCGCCTTCCAGGATATGCACGTTCACATGCTTGGGCGCGCCGTTGCTGGCGAGGAATTCGCGGCTCAGGTCGACGATGGTGTCGCCGTTCCACACCATTTGCACGCGGCCGGTATCGGTGACCTTCGCGACGGGTGTGGCCTCGAGGTTCTCCTTCGTGGCAAGCGCGATGAACGCATCGACGTCCTCGGCGGCCAGCGCCACCGACATGCGCTCCTGGCTTTCAGAGATGGCAAGCTCGGTGCCATCAAGGCCATCGTACTTCTTGGGAACGCGGTTGAGGTCGATCCACAGGCTGTCGGCCAGCTCGCCGATGCTCACCGAAACGCCGCCGGCGCCGAAGTCGTTGCAGCGCTTGATCATGCGGCAGGCGGTGCCACGGCGGAAGAGTCGCTGAATCTTGCGCTCAACCGGCGCATTGCCTTTCTGCACCTCGGCGCCGCATTCCTCGACGCTCGTGGCGGAATGCTCCTTCGAGCTGCCCGTTGCGCCGCCGATGCCGTCACGGCCGGTACGGCCGCCGAGCAGCACGATGACATCGCCGGGAGCCGGCTCTTCGCGACGCACATGATTGGCGGGCGTCGCGCCCAGCACCGCGCCGATTTCCATGCGCTTGGCCACGTAACCGGGATGGTAAAGCTCGCTGACCTGCGAGGTTGCCAGGCCAATCTGGTTGCCGTAGCTGGAATAGCCGCTCGCCGCCGTCGTGACGATCTTGCGCTGCGGCAGCTTGCCGGGCAACGTGTCGGCGACGGGGACGGTCGGATCGCCGGCGCCTGTCACGCGCATGGCTTGATATACATAACTGCGGCCGGAAAGCGGGTCGCGGATGGCGCCGCCCACGCAGGTGGCCGCGCCGCCGAACGGCTCGATCTCGGTGGGATGATTGTGCGTCTCGTTCTTGAACAGGAACAGCCAATCCTCGTCGGTTCCGTTCACGTCGACCTTCACCTTCACGGTGCAGGCGTTCACCTCTTCCGATTCGTCGAGGTTTTCCATCTGGCCGTGCGCCTTCAGGTATTTCGCGCCGATGGTGCCCATGTCCATCAGGCAGATGGGCTTCCCGTCGCGGCCAAGCTCTTGACGGATGGCCAGGTACTTGTCGAATGCCTCCTGCACGATCTCGTCGTCGATTTCGACGTTGTCGAGTACGGTGCCGAACGTGGTATGACGGCAGTGGTCCGACCAATACGTGTCGACGACTTTGACTTCGGTAATCGTGGGATTGCGCTGCTCGCCGATGAAATACTGCTGGCAGAACTTCAGGTC
>SUUF01000005.1:31865-34755 GCA_015062635.1 Coriobacteriaceae bacterium
CATGCGCATCTGGTGTGGCACGGTGTTGCTGTTATACTCGATTGTTGCAGAAAGAACCGTTCAGCCCGCGTGTGGACCGTGGAGGTGGCGCAATGCCCGAGATGCCGGAATTCGTGGTGCAAGCAGAGCTTGCGACCGGATTGCCCTGGTGGTGCCTGCTTGTGATAGCGGCGTTGGTGTTGGTTGTCTTGATATTGGCCATTTCCCTGGGGCGCGAGAAGCGCCATAACCGCATCGGGAACGTCGATATTCCCCGGGGCGGCGCGGCGGCGGTTGCGGCTGAAGACAAGGCTGATGATGCAGACGCAGAACCTGCCGCAGACGACGATGTTTCCGACGAGGCTTCCGCGCGCGAGGATACGTTTGAAGAGCCCGAGGTAGAAGCCGGCGATGTTGATGCGGACCAAGCAGACGAGGAACCGGCAGATGCGCCCGACGATGCGGCCGAATCGCCGGAACCGCCGGCAGAAGACGAACAGGCCGTCGATGCGGGCGAGGGCTCCGAGGCTGGTGAACCGCTCGAGCAAGAAGAACCGGTCGAGGCATCTTCAGATGCTTCCCCTGCGCAGGCATCGGAACAGGCCGACGGCAATGCCGCGTCCGAGTTTCCCGATGTCGAAGTCGTCGAGAAGGCGGCTCGTGCGGCGGTGAATCCGGCGGTTTCCGATGACGAGATCTTCAAGGCCGTGGCGGGCAGCCATTCGCGCCGGGGGCAGTCGGCTTTCGGCATCGATTTCGGCTTTCTCGAGGAATACGAGGAGGAATACGAGCGTGCGCTCGAGGAATTCCGCCGGTTGCGCACCGACCTCGATGGGACAGGGGCGCCGCGGTAAGCGATTCGCTTTGATAGGGGGATGGCGTTATGGCCAACAAGAAACGAAACCAGTCGACGAAAGGCAAGGAGCCAGCCGAGAACCCGTACGCGCGTCGGCGGCTGGTCGCCGCCATCTTGACCATCGCGTGCCTGATTGCTTATTTCGTGATTCCGCCCGTGGGGTATGAAGTGCCCCGCTTAGTGGTTCTCATCGTGTTCTTCGTGCTCATAACCGTGTGCACGTTGTTCCAACAGCAGTATCGCCAGTGGCGGGATGAACACCGTCCTCGCCGTTAGCGTAATCGCCCGATACAAATAAATGCGGCCCGGAGGAATCCGGGCCGCATTCGTTTTGGCAATGCGAAGGTCGAGGCGTCTAACGGTTAGTCGCGCATCTTCTCCATGGCGCTGTATCCGAACAGCTTCTTGTGCTCCTTCACCAGGAACAGGGCCATGAGCAGCGACAAGACCGCAGCGCAGAGCAGCAGGATCATCATGACCCAGACTGCTTGGGCTTCGCCGGTGGCGGCGGTCATAGCGCCCACGATGCCGGGCAGGAAGACCGATGCGGCACCCATGAAGGTGTAGTACATACCGACGTTACGGCCGCGGGGACCAGGGCAGTACATCTGGCGTTGCGTGACGCCCGTCTGCAGCATGCCGCCTGCAGCGCCGAAGCCCAGCAGCGCGATGCCCACGTACACGGCGCCAGCGCCGATGCCCAGGGGCAGGGCCAGGATGACGATGCCCAGACCGCAGATGGCGATGATGGAGTCGATGAGGATGACCTTGGTGGGGTTCCAACGCAGCTTGCCCATCATGAAGGCCCAGAAGAGCACGGCGATGATGGAACCGGCCGTGTAGATGGAGGTCATGCCGGCGGCAGCGACGGGGTCGAGGCCCAGGTTGTTGATGCCGAACGCCTTGGAGTACTGCTGGGCGCCATACATGATGAACATGATGACGAAGCCGTAGAGCAGCGTGATGGCCTGCGTCAGGAAGCCAGGCTTCTCGAGCATGGCGTCGCGGGCTGCCTGGATCTCGGCTTCTGCGGCGTTCTTGGCTGCGCTCTTGTCGGCCTCGTTGGGGCCAAGGCCCTGCTTGCGCTCATCGTCGTAGATGAACGGCGTGAGGATGGCGAAGATGGTGGCGATGACCGAAAGGACGATGGCAATCCAGATGTTGATATGCCAGTCGCCGGTGTTTGCGGTTGCCACGACCTGCTTGGTGCCGTCGGCCAGGGTTTCGACCATATGGTTGGAGTTCATGGCCACGAACAGCGGGTAGATGATGCCGGAAACGGAGATGACGGCCTTGATGCCGATGGTGGTGGCACCAGCCTGGCGCGGGTTGGCCTCGGCGATGGCCGGGTACAGGGCGCCGTCCCAGAAACCGGAGGTGGCGACGCCGGTGGCGAAGCCGGCTACGGCTGCCACGGTCGCGTCCGTGGTGATGAGCATGATCACGAACGAGATAATGTAGAGGATACCGCCGCAGACGGCCGGAATCTTGCGGCCGATACGGTCGGAGATCTCGCCGCCGATCCAGACGGAGACAAACTTGCCGACGCCAGTCCAGACGATGGCGGTGGAAACCGCGGCGGCGCCGAGTGCGGGGTCGGTGAATCCCCACTGGGTATAGAAATCGACTTGGTTCTGGCTGAAAATGATGGCCTGAACACCATGAGTCAGGTAGCACATGTACACGGTGACGATGGCGAAGAGATACTTCTTCGCCTGCTGTGCAGCACTCATATTCCCTCCTTCGAGTGTCTTCTTGCGTTCTACTTCGCGCTTGCCCCAAGCTCGACAGTCGTTTATGAGGTGCTTTGCATGTCCCTGCATCGCGATAATCGAGCAATTTGGCATCTTAGGAGAGGGAATTCGGCAAAACCAATTGATTCAAATGCGCTAATTTAAAACAAGTATTTTTAAAATTTATAAATATAAGGGCTATCGATAGAGATTCTTTTCAAATTGCAGGATTTGACTAAAAGAAAAGGGCCGCTTTTGACAGCGGCCCAGCCATATCGAATCGTTTGTCGCAAACGGTAAATATTGAAATTTACAGCATATG
>SUUF01000005.1:34855-46449 GCA_015062635.1 Coriobacteriaceae bacterium
AGGGCCGCTTTTGACAGCGGCCCAGCCATATCGAATCGTTTGTCGCAAACGGTAAATATTGAAATTTACAGCATATGCGCGCGCAAATAGTCGCCATCGAAGGGCGAAAGGTAGGCCGGCGCGATATCGAAGACGGTCTTCGCGCCCGTCGAGCCTTCGGCGGCCAACCGGGCGACGGCACGGGCGTAAGACACGAGCACCGACGAGGTGAAGTTGGGGTTGGAATCGAGCTTCAGCGAATACTCGATGACCGAGGTGTCGCCGCTGGCCATCTGGCCGCTGCGCAGCACGAAGCCGCCGTGCGGCATGGCGGCATGGTCGCGGTCGAGCTCTTCCTGGCTGATGAAGTTCACGGTGACGTCATACTCGTCGAAGTAGTTCGGCATGGTCACGATCTGCTCGCGGATGGCTTCGGGGTCGGCGCCTTCCTCGAGCACCACCCAGCACTCGCGGGTGTGCTTCTGACGCGTGGTGAGTTCGGGGTTCTGGCCGGAACGAGCAGCCTCGAGCGCCTCGGGCACGGGGATGGTGTACTGCTTGGCGTCGGCCACGCCCGGGATGCGGCGCAGCGCGTCGGAATGACCCTGCGAGATGCCCTTGCCCCAGAACGTGTAGTCCTTGCCTTCGGGGATGAAGCAGTTGCCGAACAGGCGGTTCAGGCTGAACAGGCCCGGGTCCCAGCCGCACGAGATGAGCGCGACGTTGTTGGCGCCCGTCGCCGCCGCGTTCACGTTTGCGAAATGCTCGGGAATGCGGGCGTGCGTGTCGAAGCTGTCGACCACGTTGTAGAGCGCGGCGTACTTCGGGGTCTGCTCGGGCAGGTCGGTGGCGCTGCCACCGCAGATGATGAGCACGTCGATGGGCTCGTTGCCGGTATCGAGGTCGGCGACCGTGCGCACCGCAACGCCTTCGGTGGCGATCTTCACGGTTGCCGGGTCGCGCCGCGTGTACACCGCAGCCAGTTCCATGTCGTCGTTCTGCCTGATGGCAAGCTCAACGCCCTTGCCAAGGTTACCGTATCCCAAGATACCGATTCTCACCGTCATGCGCGCTCCTTTGCCTCGCATCGTTTCGTAATGTGGTCGCCATCGTATCACCTCGAAGCGCCCATGCGGAATCGCTTTACCTAATGGAAACGCACGGCGGACGGGCGCGGCGGCGCGCCGCGACTTGCTCTTGGGCGGTTCGGCATTGTTGATAATTCGTAACTAACGAAATGGGGAAAGGAGTATTCTAGTCGCCATGCGTTTCTTCGGGAGACATACCGCCGACTTGCCGATGGGGCGACGCGTGCTGAACGGGTTGCTCGTGCTGTCGGTGTATGTGGGAGTGGCCCAGGCCTTCGTCTATGGCGCCAT
Source organism: Coriobacteriaceae bacterium (assembly GCA_015062635.1). Classification (GTDB taxonomy): domain Bacteria; phylum Actinomycetota; class Coriobacteriia; order Coriobacteriales; family Eggerthellaceae; genus UMGS1519. The sequence continues at coordinate 36,214 of SUUF01000005.1, forward strand.
TCAGCCCCTCTGGGAATTCGAGTCCATCTGGCGCGCGGTGTTCTATGTTGTGCTCATCACCGCCATCGCCACGTGTATCCTGATGCTCGTGAATCGCGACCGGCATGGCGATATCTACGGGGCTCGCATGATTGCCCGCGGCGTGGTGGTGATGCTCCTTGTGGCATTCGTGTTCGAGATGCTCTTCGTGGCCGACACCCCGCTTGCAACCGACTTCATATTCCAGTTCGTCTGCATCATCGCCTATCAGATGCGTAACGATCCGAACCTCGACCGGCATCACCCCAAGACCTATGGTTACCTCGGGTATATTCCGCTGAACTTCTTCAACCTGTTCTGGATATTCTTCATCACGAGCGTGGTGGGTTTGGCGGCCGAGGTGCTCGTGAGCTACGTCCTCGATGGCCGATGGGAATCGCGCGCGGGGCTCGTGTTCGGGCCGTTTTCGCCGATTTACGGCATGGGAGGCGTCCTGTTCACCGTTGTGCTGAACCTTATCCGCGAGCGGAATCCGCTGCTTCAATTCTTCATCGCGGGTATCGTCGGCGCTTCGTTCGAGTATTTCGCCGGGTGGTTTTGGGAAAGCTCGTTCGGCATCGTGGCATGGAGCTATTACCAACAACCGTTCAACGTGGGGCATACCAGCTTGTTCATGGCCTGCGTGTGGGGGCTTGTCGGCGTCATCTGGATACGGTGGGCGCTGCCGGCTGTCATGCGCATCATCGACAAGATACCGATGCGGGTGCGTATTCCCCTTACGCTGGTGTGTGCGGTGTTCATTTTGGCCGATGCCGTGTTGACGGTGGTGGCAATGGACTGCTGGTACCTTCGCAAGTTGGGAGAGACGCCCGATACGCCATGGCAGTTGTTCTGCGCGGAATATTTCGACGATGCATTCATGGAGCAGCGGTTCGAGACGATGTCGATGTGGACATCTCTTGCGTTGCGGTAGCGCGGAACGCCCGCGGTTCTGGTTTGGAGAATCGCGGAGGTGCTGCGTATCGGGGCCCGGGCTTTGGTACTATGTCGGGGAAACAAATGCTGCTTAAACGAAACGGGTCCCGATGAGGGCCCGTTTGCTGTGCGATGAGGAGTGTGACGATGAAACTGGATGAAGCCATCGAGCATGCGAGCATGATGTTCATACCGGAATTCCTGTTCGGCATGGGCGATTCGGTGCTTATGGGAGAGCGGGCGAACAACGAGGAGGCCATCAAGCTGATGGTCGACGCCTTCATGGTCGATGAGCGCCCGAAATATGGGTTCGACCTGGTGCTCGACTTGGCGGACCGCAACCGCGAGCTGTGCGACGAGATGGCCCCCGAGGGCAGCCGCGAGAGCCGCAGCCAGAACCTGCCGCGCAACCTTTCCGATGAGGATACCTATCGGGCTATCGCGAAGCTGCAGCACAAGAAGGTCGAGACCGTGGCGAAAGCCGCGGGGCCCAACGTCGACCGTGGCGTGCTGTGGGCGGGCAAGGCCTATCGCGGCACCGTGCTCGGCATCGACATCGAGACCACGTCGACGAGCCCCGATCGCGGACGCATCATCAACGTGGGCTGGGAGCTGATGGACCTCTCGTTGGGGGCCGAGCCGCATGATGCCGGCGTGGCGTTCTGCGGTTTGCCCGACGCGTATGCCGAGCGTGGGGTCCCGCTGTCCGAGATTCACCACATCACCTGGGACATGATTGCAAACGAGAAGGAATTCCGCCAGAACGACGAGCTCCAGGCCGTGCTGCTCGACTTGCTCACGTCGTACCCGTTCATGGCGCATAACGCCGCCTTCGAGGACGCCTGGTTCATGCTGAACTTGAAGGGCTATGCCGAGGCGCGCAAGGCGGGCAAAATCGTGCCGATCGACACGCGCGAGATGTGCCGTGCGCTCGACCCCGAGGTGCGCCGCATGTCGTGGGACCAACACCCCGCGACGCTCGAGAACTGGGCGCGCCGCCGTGGCACCCTCGCCGCCGATGCCGACGAGCGCCACCTGGGATTGGAAGACACCGACCTGATGCTTCGCACCGTGCTCGCCGAACTGAAAGAGCGCGAGCTGCTGAAATAGCCGGCAAGATGAAGAGGGGGCGCCCAATGGACGCCCCCTCATGTTTATACCGATTCGATCCGCTATGCGTTGACGAGCTTCTCAATCGCCAGGCGGATGTATTCCGAGCGCGACACGCCGTCGGTCTTGGCAGCGGCGTCGGCGGCTTCAACCAGGCTGACGGGCATCTTGATGGAGACGGTCTTGAGCGCCTCTCCTTCGACGGGGGCGTAGGCTTGCTTCTTCGCGGGTGCCTTCCGGCGCGTACGCCGTGCCGGCGTCTTCGTGGGAGCGGTCTTCTCGGGAACGGGTTTAGGCGCAGGTTCGGGTGCAGGCGCAGACACGGGTACCGCTTGCTCTTCGACGATGCGTTCCGCTATCGGCTCCTCGACGGCAACAGCCTTCTTCGCCTTCTTTTTCGCGGTTTGCTTCTCGGCCTTCTTCAGGGCCTTTTTCTCGTCTTTCTTCTTGTCCTTCTTGCTCACCGGGTCCTCCTGCAATTGCGTGACACATGGGTATGATGCCCGATATTACCACCAATAGCTGGGGGAATACCGGGCATTGTCGCGGTTATCGCTAGAGCGTGCCGCGTTCGACCGTTCGACGGCGGCGTGTTTTCTTCGGTTCGCGGAAATCGAGCCCCAGTTGCACCGGCGCATCGGCCTCCGCCGCCTTGGCACGTTCGACATGCGTGATGCTCCAGGCCACGGCCTCGTTGCCGAACAGGTCGAGCATCTTGTAGCGCGCATCCTGCTCGTTGGCCTTGCTGTTCAGCGGATGCTTCGACTCGAACGTGAACTGCCCGCTTTGCGGGTTCGCGTTTCGGGGGCTTTGGTATGTCGCGCGGAAAACGCCCACGGGCTATTCCTTCGCGCCGTACTGCTCGTAATACGCGTCGATAGCGGCCTTCAGCGCGTCGTCGATGATCACGCGCCCGCCGCGTTCCTGGTTGTACAGGTATTCCGTCACCTCGGCCATGCTCACGATGGCGGCGGTGGGGAAGCCGTACAGGTCACGCACCTCGTCGAGCGCGCACTTGCTGCCGCCCTTGCCCACTTCCATGCGGTTGAGCGACACCATCAGGCCCTTCACCTCGATGTTCGCCTGTGCGGTGATGATGGGGAAGGTTTCCTCGATGGACTTGCCCGAGGTCGTGACGTCTTCGACGATGATCACGCGGTCGCCATCCTGCAGCTTGCTGCCCAGCAGGATGCCCGTGTCGCCGTGATCCTTTACTTCCTTGCGGTTGCTGCAATAGCGCACCTGCTTGCCATAGAGCTCGCTGTAGGCGATGGCGGTAATCACGCTCAGCGGGATGCCCTTGTAGGCCGGCCCGAACACGACGTCGAAATCGTCGCCGAAGTTCTCGTGGATGGCTTTCGCGTAATACTCGCCGAGGCGCTTGAGCTGGCTGCCGGTCACGTAGGCGCCGGCGTTCATGAAGAAGGGAGACTTACGGCCGCTCTTCAGGGTGAATTCCCCAAACTTCAAAACGTCGCTTTCCACCATGAAGTCGATGAATTCCTGCTTGTAAGCTTCCATGGGCATCCCTTTCGTCTTTGTGTCGAGTGCAGCGGGGCTATTGTCTCACAATACGTTTGGCTCGTGAGAGTTTATCGCCTGAACGTCTTCGCGGCCAGTTGCGAGGTTTCTTGCCCGATGGCGCAACCGGCATCTCATGGCAGAGCAGGCGGTGAAACTCGCCCTGGAAATGTGCGGCGGTTATGCCATAGATGTGCATGACGAGGAAATGGGTTTTTGCAAACGGCCGCCTTTAACGAGCGTGTCGAAACTGGAGGCGTATGCCAACAGGCTTCATAAGCGGCATGGAGCGTTTGATGAAGTTCGATTTGACTGCAAGCATATGGCCAGCATACGGCAGAGGACAACCAAGGGTCGTGCTGGGAAACAGCGAGAATATGAGCATATTGGATACACCAGAAATATAGTATGAGCGAAAAGTGCTATCATCATCGCATGGTCGAATACACATACATATCATTGCCCGAGGACTTGGGGCGGGCTGTGCGTGCCGCGCGGAAGGACCGGGGCCTCACCCAAACGGAGCTCGCGCGTCGAAGCGGTTGTTCCCAGCGCTTCGTTTCGGAATTAGAGCGTGGGAAACCGGGTGCCGAGCTGGGGAAAGCGCTGCAGCTCATCAGCGCACTCGGGCTTGCCGTCCAGCTCACCAGCACACGCACGGTAGAGCAAAACCGTCGGGAGGTCTCGGAGACAATCGCGCGCATCGAGGCCTCGACCTGCGCTGCAACGCCGCCGCGCAAGAAGCTTGTCGATTTCCTTGGGGAGTGACCCCGCATGGCCGAAGCGCTGATTCAGGCAGCATATGCGTCCATCGGGGCATCGTGGCGCGAGCGGAACATCCAGACGCGCGATTCCCTTGCGCGGGCGCTCGACGGGTATCGCGTGCGTTTCTCATACCATTCGGGTCGCATCGAGAACGCGAACATCACCTATCACGACACGCGGTCCGTATTCGAAGACGGGCGAATCGTCGGCTATACCGGTGATGTGCGTACGCTTTTCGAGATGCAGAACCTGAAGGAATGCCATGAATCGATGCTGGATGCGTTCGGTCGCCGCATGCCCATAACCGAGGAGCTCGCTTTGAGCTTTCATCGTGTGCTGACGCAAGGGACCTACGACGAGGAACGGTGGAAGGCCGGGGAGCGGCCTGGGGAATACAAGCATGGCGACTATGTCGTGGGTATCCATGATTCCGGGTGCGCCCCAAGCCAGGTATCCGCCGAGATGAACGCACTCTTTGCGGAGCTCGAAGCGGTAACGCGCGAGAACATCCTCACCGTGGCCTCCTATTTTCATCTTGCGTTTGAGTCTATCCATCCCTTTGCGGACGGAAACGGGCGCTGCGGGCGAGCACTCATGAACTACCTGCTCCTGTTGTACGACCATCCGCCCGTCGTCATCTACAACGAGGACAAGCTGGCCTATTTCGGCGCCATCGAGCTTTGGGAGACGGAGGGAGACCTCGAACCCATGAAGGCGTTCCTCGCGGCCGAGACCGTGAAAACCTGGAAGCGGATGTAAGCGCTTGGTTAGGCTTTGGCGTCCGCCTTCGCCTGGAAACGCTGCACGTCGACGATGAAGCAGTCGTGCTCGGCGGTACCCCTGATGCCTGTTTCGATCATGTCGTCCTTTCGCGGAACCGGATAGCGAATGGCGTGATTATAGGATGGCTTTCTTTAAAAAGCGAGCAAGCAGTTCATCGATGGAAGCAATGAACGCATCGCGGTCGTCATGTAAGCTCGGTGGGAGGAAGGCGGTTTGCGACATTTGGGCATATCCGAGGTTCACCGCCATGAACAGCTGGTGGCGGCGTGCTGCAGTTTGCTCGCTTCCGCTGATTGCGCGAATCGGCTCAAGCGAGAGATTTGTCAAACGAAACAGCTGGTCGCGCATATCTTCCACCACGCCGTAGCGGTGCATGAGCGTGAGGGCTTCGTAATACAGCGGGTTCGCGTGACACGCATCATACAGCGATACCGCGTATTCCCGCAGTGCCTTTGCGGGTGGAAGGCCCGAGGTTGCGGCTTCGATTTCTTCCACGAGCGCACCGAGGTTCGCCCGGAGCAGGTGGACGCGCAGCTCGCGCAGGTTCGCGACATAGCGGTACATCGACTGCGGTTTAATACCCAATTCGCGGGCGAGGCCGTTGTAGCCCACTGAATCGATGCCATCGGCACGTGCCATTTCCATGGCTTTTGCCACCACGGCTTCGGTCGATAACGGCGTTCCCTTCGGCATGCGGTCTCCTTTCATTAGCGAATATTGTAGCGCAAGCAGCAAGACATCCATTGACAAACTCATGCCATGAGTTTATGGTGATGCTCGTAAGACTCATGCCATGAGTCTTACGAGAAACCGAGTTCTGCACCATCTGCGAAGGAGGCATGCCATGTCCGAAATTACCAAGGAAATGATCTTCTCCCCGTCAAAGCCGTATTTCGAAAGTGCCCAGGTTTTCGGTGTGCTTAGCCCCTTCGAGCCGGGTACGCGCACGTTGGAGAAGGGCTTCAAGCTGCTACCCGATGCCATGGCCCTGGAGGAAGAACTTATCTTCGAGAAGGACGTGGCCCTGCAGCTGCGCGACGGCAAAACCCTGTACACCGACATCTTCCGTCCCGTCACGGACGAGAAGGTGCCCGCCATTATATCGTGGTCGAGCTATGGCAAGAGCAGCTTTACGAGCCCGCGCTACATGAACATCTATCGCGGTGTGGGGCTTTCGCCCGCTGCCACCTCTGGCTTGCAGAAGTGGGAAGGCCCGGATCCGGCATGGTGGTGCCCGAAGGGTTATGCCATTATTAACCCGGATGCCCGCGGCATCGCGCATTCTCCGGGAAAGACCACGATGATTGGCACGCAGGAAGCCGAGGATGCCTACGACTTGATCGAGTGGCTGGCCGAACAGCCCTGGTGCAACGGTAAGGTCGCGCTCTCCGGATGCTCATACCTGGCCTTTTCGCAGTGGTTCATCGCGGCCGAACAGCCACCGCACCTTACCTGCATCAACCCGCACGAGGGACTCTCCGACGCCTACCGCGACTTCGCGTTCCGCGGCGGCATCGAGGATAAGGGCTTCGTCGAGGTGCTCGAGGGCGCGCACTGCGGCATCGCGGGCAATATGCGCGAGGACTGGCAGGCCGAGATGGACGCCTTCCCGCTGATCACCCATCCGGTTTGGGCCGACAAGGTGGCCCGTTGCCAGGACATCAAGGTTCCAGCCTATATTGTGGCGAGCTACTCCAACACGCTACACACCAACGGCACCTTCCGCGCATGGCGCGAGATTGCTTCTGAAGAGAAGTGGCTGCGCATCCACAACACGCAGGAGTGGCCCGACTACTACGATGAGTGGAGCACCGAGGACCGCCGCCGGTTCTTCGATCATTACCTGCGCGGCATCGACAACGGCTGGGAGAATACCCCGCGCGTGCGTTATTCGCTGCTCGACATGGAGGACGGCGACGTCGTGAACATCCCCGACACGCAGTTCCCGCCTGCCGACGTGCGATACGTGAACCTGTACCCGAAGGCGATGGGCCGCGTGCTCATCCCCGCGAAGTCCGAGCAGGACATTCCGCTGAAGTACCTGGTGGACGGCGTATCCGACAAGATCGGCGTGGCCGAGAACATGATGGTGGGCTCCGGTCAGCTCTCCTTCACGCACACCTTCCAGCAGAAGACGGAGGTTATCGGGTATCCGAGCGTGCACCTGGAGGTGGAGGTGCAGGATGCGGACGACGCCGAGCTCTACGTGGTGATGCAGAAGCTCGACGCGCACGGCAACACCTGCGACGAGTTTTGCATCCCCAACAAGACCTGCTTCATGCGCGACTTCACCGACCACAGCGACTCCATCGTGCGCTACAACGGGCCGTCCGGCCGCATCAAAGTGTCGATGAGCGCGCTCGACGAGGAGAAGTCGACCGAGGACATCCCGGTGCAGGCCTATGACCGGATTCAGAAGATGGAGCCCGGACAGATCGTGCCCGTCGACATCGCGCTCATGCCCACCGGCCTGGTGTTCTACCCTGGCGAGAGCCTACGCCTGCTCATCAGCCCGAAGAACATCGCCCAGAACATCTTGGGCTGGGTGCCTGCGCACAAGGACGAGAACACCGGCATGCACATCATCCACACCGGCGGTAAGTACGCTTCCTACCTGCGCATTCCGATGCGTGTCGCTGAATAGCCGAGCCAACCTGAAGAACCGCCCGGGCAATCTTGCCTTGTCCGGGCGGTTGTTCTTTGTCATATGCGGTTTCCGAGACACTTGATGCCGACCACCCATTGCGGGTTTCTGACACCGTTTTCATGAACGAGCACGCCTCGAACACGTTTCACGTGCAATGCCGGTTGCCGGAATCCAAAGACAAGCTCCTCGCGTACATCGAGCAATTGATGGCGAGCAAGGACGAGGCGGAACTGCGTCGTTACCGCGAGATGGTGACCCACGCGTTCTAGGCGTAATCTCCCTTGGCGTGATTCGGGCTTGGCTGGGTCCGTATCAGTAAATGCGCATATGCCCGATTAGCGGTATAGTATGCGGGTTTGCAAAGCGGCAATCGGAAGGCAGCGAAATGGGCAATGGGGTAGTCGCCGAGATTCAGGAGAAGGAAGAGCGCACGCATTTCAGCTCGCGGCTGGGATTCATCCTGGTAGCGGCGGGCTGTGCCGTTGGCTTGGGAAACGTATGGCGCTTCCCGTTCATCACCGGTGAATACGGTGGCGGCGCGTTCATCCTCATCTACCTGGTGTTCCTGCTCGTCTTCGGTTTGCCGGTGATGGTGATGGAATTCTCGGTTGGCCGTGCGAGCCAGCGAAGCACGGCGCGCTCGTTCCATGTGCTGCCGTCCAAGGGGAACTTCCGCTGGTTTTCCTGGTGGGGTTATGTGGGCAGCATGCTGCTGCTGATGTTCTACACCACGGTATGCGGCTGGATGATCGCCTACATTCCGCGCATGATTAACGGGGAATTCGACGGCGCGGGCGCCGACGTGTCGGGCCAGGTGTTCAGCGCGCTCACCGGCAACCCCACCGAGCTCATCTTCTGGATGATCGTCTCGGTTGCGGTTGGGGCCATCGCCTCGTTCGGCGGCGTGCAGAAAGGTGTGGAACGAGCGTCGAAATTCCTGATGAGCGGCCTGTTCATCATCCTCATCGCGCTGTGCATCCGTTCGGTTACCTTGCCGGGTGCCGGCGCCGGCCTGGAGTTTTACCTGATGCCCGATTTCGGCAAGCTGTTCGCGGGTGCCACGTTCGCAGAGCAGATGGGCACCTTTGGCGACGCCGTGTACGCGGCCATGGGCCAGGCGTTCTTCAGCCTGTCGGTGGGCATGGGCGGCATGGCCATCTTCGGAAGCCGCATCGGCAAGGAGCGCAGTCTTACCGGCGAAGCGCTTTCCGCCACGGGTCTCGACACGCTCGTCGCCCTCATGGCCGGCCTCATCATCTTCCCGGCATGCTTCGCCTATGGCATTTCGCCCGACGCCGGTCCGTCGCTCGTGTTTGTCACCTTGCCGGTCGTGTTCGGCGAGATGCCGCTCGGCAGCGTATGGGGCGCCCTGTTCTTCGTGTTCATGAGTTTTGCTGCGCTTTCGACGGTCATCGCGGTGTTCGAGACGCTCGTTACCTGGACCGAAGACCGCTGGGGCTGGCAGCGCAAGCGCGCTGTCGTGTTCAATGCCGTTACGCTGGCCATATTGTCCGTGCCGTGCGCGCTCGGCTTCAACGTGTGGTCCGAGGTCGGCATCCCCGGCATCGGCGACATCCAGAGCATCGAGGACTTCATCGTATCCAACAACATCCTGCCCCTCGGTGGCTTGATATTCACGCTGTACTGCACGCGTAAGTTCGGCTGGGGCTGGGATAACTTCATCGCCGAGGCCGACTCCGGCAACGGCTTGAAGTTCCCGCAGTTCCTGCGCGGTTGGTGCACCTGGGGCATTCCCGTGCTCATGATCATCATCTTCATCATGGGCTACGTGCCCAAGTTCGCCTTCTGGCTGGGCATGGCATAGCGAGTTCGAAGCCGAGGAGAACGCGCCATACCTGCTGCGCGCCCGCTTCGACGGGAAACTGTTCGTGTAGAGAGTAAGTCCGAGGTGGGGGCGATGCGCATTCGCATCGCCCTCTTTTCATTATTTCAGCAGGTCAAACACTATTTGTTTCAGATAAGGGGTACTTCGGGTCCGTCAACCCGTCGCAAGCCGATGGCAACCGCCCAATACCGGCGACGATCGGCCTCGCTTGCCACCCGGGTATCGAGGCAGTAGGGGAATCGGTCAAGGCTATCTGCGGACATAGTGCTCCTCGCTATTCCACTGCTTTGCCTATATGCGCAGGTAGGTGCAAACGATTGGAAGATACGAACATATGTATTATACTATGTTCGAATGAGAGTGACGAGGAGGCCGCCATGACATTCGACTACAAGAAGGAATACAGCGAATTCTACTTGCCGCCGAAGAAGCCCGGTATCGTGCGGGTGCCGGCGATGAACTTCGTGGCAGTGCGCGGCGCGGGCGACCCGAACGACTCCGATGGCGAGTACCAGCATGCTTTGAACGTGCTGTATGGCATCGCCTTCACCATCAAGATGTCGCCGAAGGCGGGGCACGACATCGATGGGTATTTCTCGTACGTGGTGCC
>SUUF01000065.1 GCA_015062635.1 Coriobacteriaceae bacterium
AACGAGCTCGCCTGCGCGATGCGCGCCGCCTCGCGCATGTCGGCATCGTCCACATCGGGGCCGGCATATTTCAAATTGCTCTCGATGGTGCCGCTGAACAAGGCACTGCGCTGCGGCACATAGCCAATGCACGCACGAAGGTCGGCTTGGGTCACATCACGAACATCGACGCCCGCAACGCGCACGCTCCCTGCCGTCACGTCGTAGAACCGCGGGATGAGGTTGAGCAGCGTCGACTTGCCGCTGCCGGTGCCGCCGATGATGGCCGTGGTCTTACCGGGTTGGGCCGTGAACGAGATATCGTGCAGCACCGCCTTTTCGGCGTCGCCATAATGGAACGTGACGTTGTCGAATTCAACCGGGTAGCCAACCGGCCCGCCTTCGGCCGGCGCCGCGGCAGGATGCAGCTCCACCGGGCGTTCCGGGTCGGATATCGCCGGTTCGGTCTCGAGCACCTCGTCGATGCGCGTGGCCGCCACGTTCGCGCGCGGCAGCATGATGGCGATGCTCGAAAGCATCAGGAAGCTCATGATGATGACCATCGCATACGTGATGAACGCGATCATGTCGCCCACCTGCATCATGCCGAGGTCGACCTGCTGGGCCGCCGTCCACACGATGAGGCAGCTCGCGCCGTTCATCACGAGCGTCATGCCGGGGAACATGAACATCATCGCGCGGCTCGTGAACAGCTGCGTGCGCATGAGGTCGCCGCTCGCCAGGTCGAAGCGGTCTTGCGCGATGTCTTCATGACGGAACGCGCGCACCACCTGCACGCCCGTGAGGCTTTCGCGTGACACGAGGTTCACACGGTCGATGAGTTTCTGCATAACCCGGAATTTCGGGTAGGTGATGCCGAACAGCGTGGCCACGAGGCCGATGACGAGCGCCACCGCGAGCACGATGATCCAGCTCATCGAGACGTTGGTGGTCGAGATCATGATGACGCCGCCGATGCCCAGGATGGGCGCGTACAGCACCATGCGCATGAGCATGATGAGCACCATCTGCACCTGCGTGATGTCGTTGGTCGAGCGCGTGATGAGGCTCGCGGTCGAGAAGCGGTTGAGCTCTTCCGCGCCGAACGACACCACCTTCGAGAACAGCCGTTCACGCAGGCTGCGGGCGATTTCGGCACCGGTGCGCGACGCCACGAGCCCGACGAGCACCGAGCACGCCACCATGCCGAGCGTCACCAGCAGCATCAGCCCGCCCGTGCTCGCAAGATAGCCGATCTGCATCGCATTCACGTCGATGCCGCACGCCTCGTATTCCGCCTGGGCGAAGGCGATGGCGCGCTGCGCGGCGATGCCATCCGACAGCTCGTCGCCAGACGCGCCGGAAGCATCGTCTGCCAGGACCATCGATGCCTCATCGATGGCATTCCCCGCGCCAACCGACAGCAGCGCAGCCGGTCGCATCTCGATGGCGTCCAGTTCCTCGAGGCTCGCCCGCGCCTCCTGCGTCAGGCGGTAATGACCGTCTTCCCCCTGTTCATATGCCGCTTCGAATGCAGCACGATCGGCGGGGTCGACCAATTCGCGCAAGGCCTCATAGGTCTCGGCGCGCATCTCCTCGAGCGTCGCATGCTGTATGCCCCGCTGCTGGATGCCCACGTCGACGATGTCCGATGTGAAAGTCGGCAGTGCCAAGTCGCATACCGCCTGCCCGATAAGCAGCACGAATATCAAAAGCAGCGCCCCAACGTGCCCTTTCAGGTTCCTAAACAAGCGCACGTGCGGTCTCCTTCCCCTCAGCGGAAGCCCCCATGTCGCGGGATGGCCGATGGGGATGCGGCATCATCTTGCCCGCATCAACCTGCTCCTGGAAAAACGCATTCACTTTGTTGAGCAATCGCGCGAACTCGCGGAGGTCATCGTCGCCCAGGTACGCGCGCAATTCCCGCATCGATTCGCGATAAGCGCAAACGCCTTCGTCCACCACGGACCGACCGGTTTCGGTGAGCAGCACCGCGACCGAACGCCCATCGCTTGCGTGCCGTTCACGCACGATATAGCCCTTCTTCTCGAGCGAACCGAGCGTCTGCGAGAGCGCGCTCGGCGACAAATGCAGCGCATGGCCGATATCGCGCGGCCGCGGCACATCCCCGCAATCGCAAGCATGCCCCACCGCCATCACGACATGCATCTCGCTCGTCGTAAGGTCGTCCGGAGCATATCGGGGAACGTAGCAGCTCGCCCTGAAGCGCCCCAATGCACGCTGGAACTCGATTCCCGCCTCGGTGGCGGCAGTATCATCGATCACGATGCCTCCGTTTGTTTAGCATCTGAACATTTTAGCTGCTAAACAATATGAGCGCGTAAACGCCCTGTCAAGCATCACCATAAGAAGACCCCGGATATGACCGCGGCCCGCGCCGATCCTGACACGCTGAGGCGAAAACGCTGGCTGCAACCCTCCCTTTGCGATATTACCCACGCTGCAGCGCAGCATCCACGTCGACCGTCGACGCCAACACCGTGCACGCGACGACGATGGCCGCGCCCACGAGCCCGATAACCGACAGCGTCTCGCCGAGAAAGCCGAAGGCGAAAAGCGCCGTGAAAATAGGCTCCGAGCATACGATGACCGCCACCACCGTCGGCGAAATGCGTTCGAGCGAAAGGTCTTGCAACGCGAAGGCCAACGCGGTGGACACCGCCAGCAAAACGACGGCAATCCAGGGAACGGCGTGCTCAGGCGCGAAGGCGGGAAACGGCTCGAAGGCAAGCGCGCATCCCAGAAAGAGCACGCAGGAGCATGCCAGCTGCACGAACGCCAGCGCAAACGGATCCATCTCGTCGACCGCACGCTCGCCGAACACGAGCGCCGCCGCATAGAACGCCGAACATGCGAGGCCCATCGCCTCGCCCGGCCCGAACCCGAGCGATCCGGTATTACAGCACAGCAGATACAGGCCCACCAGCACCGCACCCTGCAACGCCACCGTCCCCGCGCCAAACCGTTTCCGGAACGCGATGAGCCCCAGCAGCGGGGCGAATAGCATGGGCAACGAAAAGAAGAAGCCCGCATTCGTGGCGGTGGTCATGTTCACGGTAAGACCGGCCGCGAGAAATGCGCCGCCCATGAACACCGTGGGTGGAAGCCAGACGCGCGGAGCCACCATGCGCAGCGACTCCATGATGCGCCCTCGGAATACCAGGAAGATCGCGGCAGCTGCAACGGCAAATCGAAACACGCCGCACCAATACGGCCCCATGCCTTCATAGGCATACTTCAGCATGACGTTGCACGCACCGAACAGCGCCGTCGCGATAACCATATAGCAGACGAATCGCAGCCGCCCCGCGCTCACATCACACCTCCCCGGCCTCAAACGATATATGCACTACGCACCGCTGACATGCCCCAATGGCTCGCACATGATACGGATGACGCACCGGGAAGTAAAGCGCCGTCCTAGAAATGCGAGCTCTTTCCATTCAGATGGGCGGCAAAGTTTTCGGGAGTGCTGTTCGGGTTCACCGGCTGCTGGCGGTCGAGCGCGTCAAGGGCGGCGACCTCGTCGGAGGTAAGGGGCTCGGCTAGCTCGAGGGCGTTTGAACGGATACGCCCCTCGTTTCGGCTGCGCGGCAGGGCGACGATGCCCTTGCCCCGCTCCCAGGCCAAGATGACCTGCGCGGGCGTCGCCCGATGAGCCTCGGCTATCGAGGTTACCACCGGGTCGTCCATGCAGGCGCCGCGCCCAAGCGGCGACCACGCCTCGAACACGATGCCCTGCGATTCGCAAAACGCAAGCGTCTTCGCATCCTGCATATAGGGATGAAACTCCAGCTGGTCGACAGCCGGCATGGTAGCGCCGGCAGTCATGAGCTGCTGCAAGTGAGGAACCCGGCAATTCGCCACGCCAATCGAACGCACCAGCCCCTCGTCACGCGCTTGCTCGAGCACCTTCCACGCCGCGACGAGCTTGCCTTCCACCGGCCAGTGGATGAGCATGAGGTCGAGGTAATCCAGCTGCAAATCGTGCAAGCTTTCCTCAATGGATTCGCGCACCGTGCCGTCGATGAGGCGGTCGTTCCACACCTTCGACGTGATGAACAGCTGATCGCGCGGCACGCCGCCGTTCGCGATGCCCACGCCCACCGCCGTTTCGTTATGGTAGAAGCGCGCGCAATCGATATGGCGATATCCCGCGCGAATCGCAGTCGCCACCGCGCGCTCGGCCTCGCCATCCGGTTCCAGGTGGTAGGTGCCAAACGCGATTCTCGGAATGCGGTACCCGTCGTTCATGGTAATACCGCCTGCTATCGTCATATCCATATCGCGCCTTTCCCTTCAACCATGCACCTGGCACAGTATTACACACCCCCGGCGAACCGGCAGCCCAGAACCCGCCTCATAAGCAAGGCGCCCGCAGATCCGGGCGCCTCTCTTCTTCCTATCGCTATTATCTCGCTGCGCAGCACGTCCTATTCCTTACGCGCGTCCATGACCTCCTGCAAGCCCTGCAGGCGCGTCTCGAACTGGGCCTCCGAGAACACACGCGGGTCGGCTTGGTCGGCGTCGAAGGTCGTATAGGGCAGGTTGTGGCGTTTAGCCAGCTGGCGCTGGGTTTCGAACATGATACCCACCCACGGCTTGCAGCTGCGCATCACATTGCACAGAATCCCATCGCACTGGTAGCGCTCGATCATGTCGGAACGCGACCGCAACGTGAGCTGCAGGCCCTTCGCATTGTTCGTGCCCGCATAGTTCAGGCACATGCCATATAAATCGTCGAACGCGATGCCGTAGTCGCCGGTATACGGCGTGCCCACCATGTTGATGCCCTTCTCGGCGAGCGATTGCGAATTCTGCCGCAGATACGGCCAGCAGCACAGGCCATCCCAGAATATGCGGTGCTCTTCTTTCCCGGGGAACGTGGTCTCATCGGCGGCAATGCGCTCGCGCAGTTCTTCCAGGTAGAGCTTCAGCACCTCGGTGGTTTCTTTCCTGCCGCGTGCGATGATCATCAACGCCATGAAGTTGTATTCGTCGAACGCGCTGGCCGGCGAGGGTTTCGTCTGCCCGATGAGGTCCATGATCTCTTGGAACAGCCGACCGTTTTCCCCCGAGGTCTCGAGCACGTCTTGGAACTTGTCGTAATCGAACTTCTTCCCGGTGATCTGCTCGAGCTGGTCGACGATGCCCTGGAGCTGGCTTTTCACATAGGCGATTTTCTCGGGCTCGTAGTCGGCCTGCGTTCCATAGGGCACATCGAGCGTCAGCAGCGGAATATCGTATTTCCACGCGAGATTCTCGTACCACTTGTTCACCGTCGAGCAGATGTTGTTGCCCACGCACAGGAAATCGGGCGCGGGAATGTCGAGACCATGCCCGAAATCGGCATCGCGCTCGTCAAACCCGATGCTGATGCGGGCATACGAGCACAAGTCGGCGGAATAGCCCATGCCTTCGGCCTTCTCGCAAAACTCGACAGCACCCTTCTTGGCCGCCACCGCCGCCGCATGGTTTTCGGGATAGACGATTTTCAAGTCGAACACCTCGAAGATCTCCTTCGCGAAATTCGAGGTGGAATAACCCACGGGTTCGCCCGCCGCCTTCGCCGCACGCACGTCGGCATAGATGTCGCCCACGTACTCCCGCATCAACTCGCGAGCCTTGCTGTGCACCTTCACGCTCTTTGCCATCGTCAAACCCCCTATCGCACCATATCCAGCATCTCGGCAAATGCCTGGATGCGCGTGGAAGCCTGCTCGCTCGCCACATCTTGCGATTCCACTTCCAGCACGAGCAACGGTATGTGCTCGGCCGCCATCTGCTGCTGAAGCACCGGAACGTCGAACTCCTCCTCTTCGCAGAACTTCACGACGCAGTCGATAACGCCGTCGGCGCCACGCTCGCGCACAAGGTTTGCGATCATCGGCCCGCGCAGCTTCTTCGGGTCGAGCGCCACGGACACGCCTTGCACATCGGCCCATGCCTGCGCCAGCGATTCAAAGGGGTCGATGCGCCCGGGGACATCGGCGGCATAGCGGGCCGATTCCGCCACGGTGAGGTCGCCCACCACCACGATGCCGTTGCGTTCGAGTTCTTCGAGCAACGGAAGCGAGTCGACAAGGATGCCCGTGAGCACCACCTTCAAATGAGGGGTCTCGTACACGGGGCGCGACTCGAGCAAATCGTTCAAGCGGCTCACCAGCCGCGTATGCTCTTCCACAGAAAGGCTGCGGGCCGACGCGTATACCGCTTGGCGAAGCTGCGGCGTGATGATGTCGACATGCTGCGCGGCGACTTCGGAAAACCGGCGCATTGCCGCCCGCTGCTCGTTATATGCCGCGATGGATGCACGCAACGCGCGCTCGGTGATGCGCGCGCCGGAGATTTCCTCGAGCCGCGTTGCCACCTGCCGCACCTGCCATGTCAGGTAATCGTGCGATTCGCGGGTCGTGCGCGCCATCGGCTGCACGAAATCGATGATATTCGCCTCGGGACGGGCGAACTTCCAGTTCTCTTCGAGGTTGCGCAGGCCATCACAGGTCGTGGGCACGATGACGGCGTCCAAATCGTCATAGGTGCCATCTAATGCGCGTTCCATCAGCGTGAACAGCAGCGAACAATAAAATGCCGGGTAGTAGCTGCCCGCCGCGCCCGTGATGCTGCCGCCGCCCCACAATTCCACCGGATGCATGCCGGCGGCATGCACGAGCTCCATCGGCGCGAAATAGGGCACGCAGCCCACGGCCTTCTTTCCCTGCGCCTTTGCCTCTTGCGCCGCCAACAGGGGGTTTCGCGCAGCCTCCTGCAGCCGCGCAAGAATCTCCTCGATTCCCACCATTGCGTCTCCTCGCTCCTGGGAACAAATCTCGCCAAGCGAATCATGCCTTACCGGGATGTGGGCGTTTAATCCGAAATTCGGCCCATATTTATGCTGTTAGCGTATTGATCGAAGCGAGGAATGGCGCACGTGGAACACGCCCGCCGTCGTCACCGTTTAGCGGGCCGCCAGGCGGCGCCGTGCGGCACGATACCGCAACAGTTACCCCCGATGGGCACGCTCGATGGCATAGAGGGCGGCGCCGAGCGCACCGCACAGCTGGCAGTTGGGCGGCACCGAAATCTCCATGCCCAGTTCCCGCTCGAGCGCGCGCACCATGCCCGCATTTCGCGCAACGCCCCCGCTCATCGCGACCGGCCCCTCGACGGCGCCCAATCGGCGCACCAGGCCCACCGTGCGTTTCGCCACCGATACATGGATTCCCGCCACGATATCGGGAATGGATTCCCCTGCGGCCAGATGCGATATCACTTCCGATTCCGCGAACACCGTGCAGGTCGAGCTAATCTCGACCGGAACCCGCGCCTGCGCGTCAAGCTCGCCGAGCTGCGAGATATCGCTTTCCAGCACGCGCGCCATCACGTCGAGGAACCGTCCCGTGCCCGCCGCGCATTTCTCGTTCATCACGAAATTCTCGAGCATGCCGCCCGGCCCCAAACGCAAGGCCTTCGCATCCTGCCCGCCGATATCGATGATCGTGCGCGTCTGCGGCAGTTGGCTCGCAAGCCCCTTTGCATGGCACGAAAGCTCGCTGACCTGCTTGTTCGCCCGCTCGAACCGCTGCCGGCCATACCCGGTGGCCACCGTGTAGGATATGTCGTCCCAGGCAATCCCCAACTGGGAAAACGCATCGGCGACGGCTTTGTCGGCGCCGCTGGTGCCCGCACCGAGGTCGCAAATGGCCGACGCTTTCACAAATGCCGCATCGTCCACGATGACGACCTTCGTCGCGGTCGACCCGATATCGATTCCCAGTGCGTACACGCCGCCTCCCATCGTCGCGAAATCATATGACGGGCGGAAAGCGGCTATCTCGCTTCCCGCCCATGCGATGGCTTACACCAAGGTCTGGATGTCAACGTAATCCACGTCGTCGAAGCTATCGGCGAGGTTTTCGCAGGTTACCTTGCCGTCATAGGTGTTCACGCCAAGCGCGATTGCCGGATTGTCTTTCACGGCCTGCTCGAGCCCCTTGTTGGCTATCTCGAGACCATAGCGCAGCGTGGCGTTGGTGAGGGCGATAGTCGAGGTGCGCGAGACGGCGCCGGGCATATTGCCCACGCAATAATGGACGATGCCCTCCTCGATGTACACCGGGTCGTCATGGGTGGTCACATGGCTGGTTTCGCCGCATCCTCCCTGGTCGATAGCCACATCGACGAACACGGCGCCGGGACGCATCTTGCCGAGGTATTCCCGCTTGAACAGCTTGGGCGTCGAGGCGCCGGGGATGAGGACGGCGCCGATCACCAGGTCGGCATCGAGCACCGCGCGCTCGATGTTGGCCGGTGTCGAATACAGCGTCTGCACCCGGCCGCCGAACTGGTCGTCGAGCTGCTCGAGACGCTTGAGCGAGATGTCGATGACCGTTACGTTCGCGCCCATGCCCGTCGCGATCTTGGCCGCATTCGTGCCGACCGTGCCGCCACCGATGACGACAACGTTAGCGCGTGGGGTTCCCGGCACGCCGGCGAGCAGAACGCCTTCGCCGCCATACGTTTTCTCGAGATACTTGGCGCCCTCTTGCAACGAGAGACGACCTGCGATTTGGCTCATCGGGGCAAGCAGCGGCAAGCTGCCGTCTGCCTCGGCGATCGTCTCGTACGCCACGCCCTTCACCCGCGCTTGCAACAGGGCATCCATCTGCTCGCGGTCGGCCGCCAAATGCAGATAGGTGAACAGCACGAGTCCATCGTGGAACAGCGGATACTCTTCGGGAAGGGGTTCTTTCACCTTCACCATCATGTCGCAACCCGCCCACACGTCGGCGGCATCGAGCATCTTCGCCCCCGCGGCCACGTACTCGGCATCGGCGAAGCCCGACCCTTCGCCGGCACCGTGCTCGACAAGCACCTCGTGGCCGGCGGCAACGTAGCTCCTCACGTTATCAGGCGTCAAACCCACGCGAAACTCGTTGTTCTTAATCTCCTTCGCGCATCCCACTATCATGGAATCCCCTCTCTATACGGGCAAATGCTTTCCTGCGGTTTTCGTTCCCTATGGTAAACCTCCGCCGCCGCCAATTCCATGCAGCATCAACGGCCGATTCCGAAAACGAGCCGTTCTGCCGAACCCGCCACGACATGCCTTCCCGCGATGGCCGGCCATGGCCGACAGCGCCAGAATATGGCAAACTATCTGCACATATGGCCAACCGAGATCAAGGTGTGTGGTGGACATGGCGATTGCGAACATCGTATTCGACATAGGCGGGGTGCTCGCCGATTTCAACGTGAACGGATTCCTGGCCGACAAGGGCTTCGATTCGAACATGATCAAGCGCCTCCTGCGCGCTTCGGTGCTCACCCCCTATTGGGAACGGTTCGAGCGCGGCGAGCTCACGGAAGAGGAAACCCTGCAGGGATTCGCCAGCATCGACCCTGAAATTGAGAACGAGCTATACCTCGCCTTCTCGAGCGTTGCGGGGATGCTGACCATGCGGGATTATGCGATTCCACTGGTAAAGAGCCTGAAAGACGCCGGTTACCGCGTGTACTACCTCTCGAATTACTCGAAGAAAGCCTACGACGAATGTGCTGAATCGCTTGCGTTCATGCCCTACATGGATGGCGGGCTCGTCTCGTTTCGGGCGGGCAAGACCAAGCCAGACCCCGCGATGTACCGGCAGTTCCTCGCGGAAAACAAGCTGGAAGCCGCGGAATGCGCCTTCATCGACGACACGCCGGAAAATGTGGTCGCCGCACGCGAGCTCGGCTTCACGGGAATCGAATTCTCGACGTATGACAACCTCATCGCCGCGTTCGGCGAACTCGGCATCGATTTGAAATAACGGAATCCCACGAAAGCGGGGCCATGCGCCCCGCCTCGCACCGACTAGCTGTTGAATGCCGACAGCAGGGGCATGATCATCTGCTGGAACTTGGTATAGGTGCCAGTCTCGCCGCTG
Source organism: Coriobacteriaceae bacterium (assembly GCA_015062635.1). GTDB lineage: Bacteria > Actinomycetota > Coriobacteriia > Coriobacteriales > Eggerthellaceae > UMGS1519. The sequence continues at coordinate 9,930 of SUUF01000065.1, forward strand.
GCGTTGGCGACGATGAGATTGTTGTAGATCATCTTCACGATGGGGCTCACGATGAAGAAGTTCACGCATGCGCCCACCGCGATGGTGATGGGCACCTGCTCGGCAAGCGTCGCACCGAGATCATGAAAGCCATAGAGCATGCAGGTCATGATCGTGGACATCAGCGGAACCATGCACACGATGTTCGTGAGCGTGATGAGCGTCGCCTTCTTGACTCCCTGGAACCGCGGCAAGATGAATTCATGGATGATGGCTTCCGTGAAGTCGTTCATGAACCATTCGCGGATGAGGAACGTGATGCAGAACGTCAACGGGTACATCCAGTGGTAGTTGACGAAGAAGTCCAAGCCGGAATGGCGATAACCGTTGAACGACGTCATGATGCTCACCATGCCGCCGATCATCAGCGCCTGGAATAACAGCATGCCAGCACGTTCCTTCGGAACGCTCGCCTTGCCACGCAGGCAATCGAGGTACGAGCAGCGCAGCTTGTTGCGATCGTAAGCCGCCGCCTGCGCCCGGAAGTCCTTCGCCTGCTGCCGCAACTGCGCTTTCTCGTTCTCGAGTTCTGCGATGCGCTCCTCGTGCGTTTCCTTCAGCACGCCAAGTCGCGCATTCTTCTGCACCTCCCATTGACGGAGCAGCTCCCGCTTCTCGTCTTCCATTTCGCGGTTGAGCGCGGCCTTGTCGCGCGCATAGTCCTTATCGGCCTCATTCTTCTTGGCGACGAGATCGCTGACGGCTTTCTCGAGCTGCGCAGCCCGATGGTCGAAATAGTTCGCGGGAATGCCCGTGAGCGCCTCGTCGTGCTGCGCGTCGGCGATGGCGGCAACGGTTGCCGTGGTTGCATGTGCTGTTCGTTTGGCGAGTCCCATAGGTGTGCGGTGTGCCTCTTTTCTGCCGGTTCGTTCGTTTTGGTAGGCTCACTATACGCAGGTCGATATGGATGCCATATGAACGGAACCAGCCCACCGCAAACTCTGCACAACGTTGCCAGCACTGATAGATTCTTTGCATACCACCAGTTCATATCGATGCATACGCCCGTAATCCCTCAAAAGGCCGCACACCGCACAGTCTCGCGCCAAACGGCTTGCGGGCCGCCGCATAGGCAGGTGCTCGGGG
>SUUF01000006.1:0-26128 GCA_015062635.1 Coriobacteriaceae bacterium
TCGATGTCCCATAAGTTGAAAAACTTTGCACACGGCTTAGTATCCATGGGCCGTGAACAACCCCCAGGCACGTGCCAAGCCCGCCCGCCCTTCGCATCGTTTCGCGAATCGTCTCGGAGTTGCCAAAAAGTCCGAATTGTTTAAAGCCTGGCTCGTGAAAACGGCCGTCCAGACGGCATTCTCACCCAGCATGGGCGAGTTGAGTCCTGAATAACTGGATCAAAAGGCATCTGGATCGGCGGTTCGGGACTTGAATTGGATGCGAGCTTTAAACAATTCGAGTTTTCTGACATTCTCGAGGGCATCTACGAAAAGGACCGCAATTGCCCAGCGTATGGCGCCCGGCCGATTGGCCCCGCAGGCATACGTGACCATGCGCAAGAGGGTTTACGCGGGCTGCAAACCGCAAGCCATTCCCGTGCATGACAGCCGCCGGGGGATTTGTCGCATCAGTTTCGGCATCCTAGTTGGGACGTGGAAGATCCCTCCTCGCTGCGCTCGTCGGGATGACGTGGTGGGGCGCTCGTCGGGACGGCATGGAGACGCCCTCCGTATGACGTGGGACGCTCAGCGGAAAGGAACGAGCACGCGACTTCAAATACTTCCAAGTGTCATATCTATAATACGTATACGTATTATTCTGATTTATTGACAATATATATTACGTTCACGTATTATTCTTAAATATCAATTATTCTATTACCTTTACGTAGTATAGGTGGACGCGATGAGGCATGCAAAACCACTCGACCCTCGATTCGACCAACCCGCAACCAACCTTTGCCTCGACATGAGCAGCATCGGAGCAGTGCTCCGCAGGCGCAGGCGCGAGCTCGGCTACACGCAATCGGAGGTGGCGGCTTTCTGCGGTTTCAGCCAACGGCTCATCAGCGAGATAGAACGCGGTCGGGAAACGGTGGCAATCGACAAGGTGATGCGATACGCGAACGGCCTTGGAATCGATTTCCTCCTACGGATACGAGGCAAGCATGACTGACACAAAGCTAGTCGTCTGGCGCGATTGCTACGGCGCCTACGAAAAGGTCGGATCGCTGTTCCGGGGAAACAGCGGATGGGAGTTCGCCTATAGCCCGGAGTATGCCGGGCAGGCCATTTCCGCAAGGCTGCCCGTTAGGGAAAGTGCCTTTTCGCCTCAGGAAACATCGGCGTTCTTCTCGGCCTTGTCGCCAGAAGGGCCAGTCAAGGCAACATTCCTGAGGGAGCTCCACGCCGAGAGTGCCGAATACGAACCGCTGTTGCGGCGCCTTAACGACGAATCGCAAGGTGGCCTCGTGTTTTCGGTTGAAGGGGAAACCCCCGGCCTGCACGCTTCGTATCAGCCGCTCGATTGGGAATTCTTCGAGCGATTCGCCGCCTCTCCGCGCGCGATCGCCTTCGAGACCATGGGCAAGGCACGCCTGTCCCTTGCGGGCGCAATGGCTAAAGTGGGCCTTTATCGAAGCCCGGATGGCAGGTGGTTCCTCCCCCTAGGCGCAGCCCCATCCAATTGCATCGTCAAAGCCGGAGGCGATGCGTTTCCCTTTGAGGTGATAAACGAGGCCCTTTGCCTGGAAACGGCGCGCCGGTGCGATTACGACGTTCCGACGCTCGATGTACTGCACACCAAATCGGGCCCCCTGCTCACCATCGAGCGCTACGACCGCATAATTCCAGAAAGCCCCCTCGTCATAGACGGCCTTCCCGCACCGAAGCGCCTTCACCAGGAAGACCTTTGCCAACTGAGCGGGATTTCCCCGGCGTGGAAATACGAGCCGACAGGCAGTTCGTATCTCGGGCTTGGTGCGCAGAGCATCTCCCGAACCTGCGCGAATCCGTTCGGCGAAGTCCAGCTCTTCGTGAGTTGCGTTCTATTCGACTACCTCATCGGCAATTGCGACAACCATCTGAAGAACTACTCCGTCATATACAGCGAAGATTGGCGCAGCTTGCGGCTTGCGCCCCGCTACGACATCGTGAACACGACGGTATACCCGAGCCTCTACACCGAGATGGGCATTTCACTACAGCCCAGCCGTTCGATTTTCGGGCTCAGCCGGAAATCCGTAGAAGACGTTTTGGCGGCGGCGAATCTGCCAACCAAGCTGGGAATGGACGAGCTGGACGAGCTCGCGGCAGTCATACCCCAGGCGCTCGAGGCCGCGCGCGATGACCTCGTTGAGCGAGGTTTTCCCAAAGCACGCCGGGTGGCGAGCGTCATGCTTGACGGCATTTTGAAACGAGCGGCTTTCTCGTTCGATGAGCATGCCGTTAGGACCCTTGTCTGAGGACGAACGTAAGTCGCGCACTGTATGCCGGCTCTGGGTTGTTGGGGTTGCCGGCTCTGGGTTGTTGGTCATGGGTTGTTGGCCTTGGTGTTGTTGGCCAAGGGGCAGCAGGCCGAGCAAGCTGTATGGGGCCTTGGATGTGTGCCGAGACCCCCTCTCTTGACCTATCGTTTCGCGAAACGCCTCGGAATTGTCAGAAAAGTCGAATTCTTGAGATTCCCTTGCCCGAAAAACGGCTCGTCAGTTGGCCGTTCAAGGCTTTTTGACCTGATTCGAGGGTCGAGTGAACGCGAATTGGGACGTCAGGCCGGCACGCTCGCACCGTAACTTGGGCGTCAGTCTCATTAATACGGCTTTCTTGACACTTTGGAGCTCAAATGCGAAAAGAACCGCTTGTGGCGCCCACCGATGCTTCGCGCACCTCGCAGCACTTCGGGCTTGCGCGTGCGCATCCCCAACCGCATCGCGTGCGACGGATATGACAAATCCCTCCGGGGGAATGTCAGGTTCGAGGGTTCAGCAGCTTACGTTAATCGTAGTGTTCCGAGGTAAGCAGCACGGACGCCTCCACTTTTGTTTTCTTGTTCACCAGGTATACGCTTATATAGTTTTGTTCGCTGTTCAGCACGTACTCGCCCTTCACACGCCTCTCATGGTTATCGCCGGCGATGTAGATTTGCTTCACCACCCAATTGCGCGCGGGCTTCACCACGAGTTTGCCCGGCGTAATCTGGCTCGGATAGTATTCGCAACGCTTGTTGAACTTCGCCGCGTAGTCTTTCGACCCTATCTTGAATGTCTTGATCGGATTCTGGTACTTATGCAAGATGACATTGGCGGTCTTCTTCTTGCCGGCAAGCTTGTACGTGACCTTCGCTTTACCCGGCTTTTTCTTCGTCAGCTTGAGCATTCCGTTCTTTTGCAGCTTTACCGTAAGAACCTTCTTGTTGCTGCTCTTAACGCTCGAAATCTTCTTCTTGTCGGGGCTCTCGTAATATATCGTTTCCCCCGATTTCATGATGCTCAGGTTAACGGAGCCCTGTAGGTCCCTGATGTGATGTCCGCCTGCCTGCGCGCTTCCCGCGCTGGCGGCCAGAAGCAAGACGGCGACGGAAGCCGCCACCAGTAGCATCAGGCCTGTTCTGGACACAGTTTTAGCCATTGTGTTTGCGTGCAGCATGATACCCTCCCCCTTGTTTTGCGCATTCGTGATGTCGATTCCAAATGCGCACCTTTGGCGGAAGCAACGTTGTTTCCGCCATACCCATTATGCCAGGGAATGGGTGGCGTGAGCGCGCTTTTGCCTATGGAATACGGCGAATGCGACATGCCGACGCAACCGCCATCCAGGGCAGAATGGGTAATTTCAAGGTCATGCAAGCACAATGAGGGCCGTCAGGCCGGCAAATTCACGCCGTGAACAAGACGTCCATCTCATTCTTTCGGCTTTTTTGACATCGTCGACACGGAAAAGGAAATACTGCGACGCGACGCCGATTGATCTTCGGCGATCTACCCGATGCGTCGGACTTGTGCGTGCATATCCCCAACTGCATCGCGCACGATACGCCTGACAAACCGCCCCGGCGAGTTTGTCGGGTACATCGTGGGCTATCGACCTGACAAGCCCCTCCGGGTGAGTTTGTCAGGCGCATCGGGGGCTATTAATATGACGAAAATGACGCCGATGATAAGGTTGCGGGATGGGTCGTTTTACAACCCATCCCGCAGGTATTCGCACTGGGTGTTTAGCGCTTGTTGCCTTTCCGTTTCTGCCTCACGAGCAGGTAAATCGCGAATGCCGTGAGCATGATGCCAAGCATGTAGAACGCGAACGTGCCTTCCCCGCCGGTGTGCGGGAGTTCGCTACCCGGGGTGTTGCCGACGGTGAAGGTCGCCGACTTGCCATTCTGCTCATATTCGCAGGTTGTCGGAGAATCCTGATTGTGCCCAGGGAGATCTTCGCTGGCAATCCTCTGAAGATTCCCACTGCCGTCAAGACTGCACCAATAGACCTTCTGATCGGCAACCTCGAAATAGATATCGTTGGCCTCGGTCTTTACATAGCCATCGGGCGACTTGGTCTCTTCGATCTTGTATTGGCCATTCGGAAGATGGTCGAAGGTCAGCTCCCCCTTATGGTCACCGTCAGATACAACCTCTTGCTCGCACGTGGCCTCATCGGGATATACCGCATACTTCGACCCGTCGTACTTATAGAGTTTGAACTTCGCCCCTGCCAACCTGGTCGGCGTTGCCGCGGACCTGGTATCCTCATCGATCTTCACGATGTTCACCGTGATATTCGGCTTTTCCTGGTTCGTTATCTCCCAGGTTCCCGTGGAAGCATTTTGCTCCCATTTGACGTTGAAATTATCCGTCTGCCCGTTGTAGGTTTCCGGCGGGTTTTCGGTGCTCACCGTCTCGGAGCCGATCTTGATTTCCGTGACCTCATAGGTATTTACGTAGAAAACCCCATCTTCCAAGGTTAGATACGGCAACTCCGTAATCTGGCCGGCCCACTTGCCCGTGCTGGATGTCGTTCCAATGGCGTTCTCGCCCTTTGTGAGCACCGTGCCCGTTTTATCCGCGTCCAACGACATCGTGTAGTCGTAAGTGGTCTTGATGGGTGTTTCCGAAGTAACCAGTTGCGAAGTGAAATCGGAATAGGTATAGGCGGTATTTGAATATGTTGCGGTCCAAGTTCTGAAGTATCCGTCTTGTCCGAACGCAGGAATGCTCTTGGCCCATACATTGTTATCGGATAAGCTCCTTAACGTTAATGAAACATCTTTGGGACCCTTCACCTGGCTTATGCCAAAAGTCCCGCTCATTTGACGTTCTACATTGTCATCAAATCCGTTACCACGTACATATCCAAACAAAGAATGCGAATACGCTCTAACCGTAAACCTACTCCCATCTGGCACATAGAGCGTTTGGGACAGGCCGCTTTCAGACCCGTCATCGTTAACCAGCGTAACCCTAACAGGCCACATTTGCTTCAGCTGCCCACTAACGCGCATTTGAGCGGGGTATTTGTTCTGCGTGAGTTGAATCGTCACCGTATCGTTGTCGTGTTCGTCGGTTAGATTCCCATCTGAATCTTTCCAGGTCTTGGAAACCTTGACCGAAGCCGAATTGTCATCGAACGAGCTATACGGCGTGTTGGTGATTGTCACGGTAGTCGTATCGCCATCCGTCGTGGCACGGGTTGTCGATTTGTAGTTTGGCACGTTGCCCTCAGAAACGTAATACCGGTAGGCAACATCGACCTTCGTCCCATCCTGCAAGGTATACACGCCATTCGCGGGCAGGCCGCTCAGCTCCTCCGTCCAAGCCGGCGTCGTATTCGACTTGAGCGTGCCCGTATACCCATACGACTCGATCTGCGGAATCTCCTCCGGCTCATACTCCGTCGTCACCGCGCCGTCGGCGTCTTTCACCTGAGGATAGCGGCGAAGCGTATAGCTGACCTCCGTGATGTCGGTCTGGTTATCCGTCCAGCTCTTGACGACTCTCAGGTTCGTCGTGTCGTAATCGTTCACGAAGGTGGCGGTCGGAATTCCGGCCGTATCGCCAGCAGTAACTGTAAGCTCCATGTTTTCGCTGCTCAGAAGCCTAATGCCAGCAGTTCTCTGCGCGTCCGTGAGGTTTTCGGCAACGGTATAGGCGCCCGCGGGAAGCCCGGTAAGGGTCACCACGCCATTCGCGATCGACGCCTCGACATCAGTCGGGTTCGACTCACCCACTTTGGCAACGGCGGTTGCCACCCCGTTTGCCAGGGTGATCTTCACGGTCGCGGTTTTACCTGCGGTTTCCGTTCCGGCCTTACCGGCAATCGCAAACTCGTAGTCGCCATCGATCTTCGCCTTGTTGGCTTCCGTCGGGTCAGCGCTATTCACCTTGCCGATCTTTTGGATTTTCAGCGAGCCGGTTTGCGGCGTATCTTGGGCATATTCATTCACAAACGACACGGTGGGAATCTGACCGCCATTGGAAACTTTCGCCGCTGCACCGGAAGCCGATGCGACCGTGCTTCCTTCCGGCTGCGCTGCACCGTTCGCGGTAATCGCCAGGGTGTAGCCATCAACCGACACCCCCGTCTCCGTGAATTCGACTTCCGTGCCATCGGGAACGTCGTCAATCAACCATACGTAGGGATCGGCCGCAGTGCCGCTGCCGCTTGTCTTGTTGGCTACCGTGAACACATCGTCGTTGTAGTCATTAGTGATGCGGAAACCGTCCGGAAGCGCGCCAACACCGCTGAACGCTTTCGTTACCTGGATTTTTGCAGGGTCTTTCGTGTTCGTCACCGTAATAGTGCCGTTTGTGATCCCGCCATTGTTGGTGTAGCTGACGGCGTATCCGGCTTCTTCCGGGGTTTGCGTGTTGTCGTTTACGCCCACTTCCTCGATGTAGTACGTGTAGGCGCCATCAGCATCGGAAATGAGCAGCCCATCAACGTCAAGATGCCAGTTCTTGTCTGCAGACAGCGTAAGGTAGTGACGTTCGTTGGTGAAGTTGACATCTTCCGAGGCAGCGCCCGAGCCAGTTGAGGTAACTTGGACGTCAAAATCGAATGCATTTGTGAAGCCGTCCAGACTGCTCAAATACGGCTCTTCGAAAGAGACGATGATGCCTTCCGGCGGTACCGTCACCGATTGCATATGCTGCGTAGGATTCCCGGACGCTTTATCGATGTGCTGAATCAACTCTTTAGTTCCGTAGTTGTATATATTCAACGCCGGCGAATCGTAACCCCAGCTATTCTTATATGTCCAAATCAGATTCACCGTTGCACCGGCGGGAACGGAATAATCCGTAATATGAGCCCCAGTGGCACCAGCATTGCTCGCACCGTTTTGGATGACGATAGGCGCATTCGCATAGATGTTACGCTTCAACTGGATGGTCACATCATCCGCAGGCTTGGTACCATCACTCCAAACCTTATCGATGCTGATAGCGGTCTTCTGCGTGTTGCGCTTGTTGGTAATCCTCAGCGTTCCGCTGGTTAGGGTGTTCTTGGGAGAATACACCGTCGTGTATCCGGGCACCGGGTCTTCAACGACGGAATAGGTGTATCCGCTTGGCAGTCCCCTCCATGTGTGACTCTCCGATGTTCCATCAGCATTCAGATGGAGGGTCACATCCGCATCATCGCGTGCATTGGCGGCCCATTCGCCAGAGAAATACTCGTTATAGGGCTGCCCGTCGGCATACAAATGCACGTTCACGTCGCGACGCAACGTGGTATCGCTATTGTCATCCCAAACCTTTTGCACCGAAACATCCACCGTTTCGGGCAGCTCGGGCGTGTTGTTGATGGCGAGCACGTCATCGTTCAGGTAAACATACTTGCTGTAGTCGGCCACATGGCCTTCGGTGATCCAGAAGGTGTAGTGAGTGGTCTTCAGCGTATAACCCGCCGGCGGCGTAACCTCGACCAACTTGTACCACGTTTGCGAATGGATATGCATTCCATCTTGCGTCTGGGCATAGCCATTCGCATCGGTCGTAAGGGTCGCAACCGTTCCATCGTCAAGCGTCACTTTCTGCCAGCCAGCATCGTCGGACGCAGGCCTTGAATCCTTGCCATTGGGATCGTCTTTCGAGCTCGGATACCACCACAGCTCGAACACCGCGCCTTGCAGCCCCTGCGAGGCGTTGCCTTTCACGTGCTTGAGCACCTTGACGCGGAATGTACGGCTTCCGCCAGAATTTGAAGTCTCAATCGTCTTCGTCTTTTCCCAGGTGCTCTTCTTGCCGAAAACCTCGGCAGTGTTTGTGTACGTGAGATTCGACTGGTGATCATTTATCTTTTCGCCTTCACCTGACAGATGCGCGTCGTACTCTATCTCGTAATAGGTTGCATTCTTCAGATAGTATGTCGAGGTATATCCGGAACGATCCCATACCACATCATTCACCAGGGTTCTTGTTACATTCCCCCACTGGTCTTTCACGCATTCGTAAATCTTCAGCGTCGTGTAATCAATCGAGATGTTCGAATACTCGTCCGTCATGATCAGCTCGTCGCTGTCGCCAAGTTGCAAGGCTCGTTCGTTGACTTTGACCGTGTAATGCAGCTTATAAACGCCGTTTTGCAACGTCGGATCAGTGGCGGACTTACTTACTACCGGCACCTCATAGCTGACCTTGTCCTCGGCTGTTCCGAAAACCTCGCTGGATGCCGTGTTGTACAGGTCGATCGCGCCAGGCGCCGCATAGCTCGCTTGAGCGATGAGCTTCTGCAAGGCGAGGGGGTCTTTCACCGTCAGATAGTACGGAATGGTATAAAGCGGGTAATAATCGCCATTATCCATGCGCGGCAGGTCAGATTGGTTCAGGACAATCTTGAGTTCGCCATCCGCTACTTTCGACATCACTTTATTAGTGCTTGATTTCGCTAACTTATTGTTGCTGTCTCCGCCGTAAACCTGGCCGTTCTCTTTTTCCCAGCTTTCATAGGCATGTGGATACCAATCGAGATACTTGCTGTTGTAGGTATCTTGGATGACTATCTGGCCGTTTTCATCAAAGGTATCGTCAGAAACCCCTTTCAGCGTAACAAAGAACTGCCATGCGGGAAGCTGGTTATTATTCACGACGTTCACTGTCTCGGATTTATGCGATTTCGTGATTTCAGGCTCTGTAACGTCGATTCTCACACTGGCTTGCGTTCCCAGCGTTTGCCCGTTGAGAATCACGTTTGCGTTGTTCTGATGCGTCAGCGCATTGGCATCCGTCTGCGCGGCTTCAAGCCAGTCGTCGTTGAGAACCGTCTTGAACTGGACGCGAATTTTCCTCTTGCCATCTGTTTCGCTCAGGCCGGGCACCTTATGTTCATCTACCGTTTTATAGAATGTTACGACCATATGCTGTCGGTTGGCACCATCGGTATAAGTTTTCACCTCGTAGCTTTCACCGAAAGCCAAATCGGGGGTGATAGTTATCGAACCGTCCTTGTAATCATCGATGTCCAAACCGGAGCCGTTCCAGCGATTAGGCAACGTGTCGTCGATCACGGCGCTATCCAATCCAGCCGCCGGAACGTCGAAATTCACCTCCCAGGTAACGGTCTTTTCATCACCGGTCATGTCTTTGCCTATATACGCTTTACGAGCGGTAAGGGCGCCACCCGGCGGCGTCACCGTGCCGCTTCCAGGAGAGCTTCCGGCATTATCGCTCGTGCCGGTATTCTTCACTGTGGTGTTGAAAAGGAGGCCATTCGCATCGACATCCGTGGTGTAGGTGATCTCGTAAGAGAGCTTACCGGTGTCCGGGCTGCTGTTCGGCACCGTCCATGTCCAGGCGCTATCAGTATGCGAAGTCAAGCTGCTCCACGGAATGGTTTCCGTGCCCACTACCGTGCCGTTGGCGTTTTTCCTGACAACGGTGATTCCCGTGCCGCTGTATTTCATGATGGACTGAGAACCCGGATCGATGAGGTCGCTGATGGTGTGCCCGGCCATCGAAACATTCGCGTTGGCATTGGCCTTGATGGTCCAGGTCACGGTCGCGTGTTCGTTTTCCTGCGTTTCACCGACGCTGCTCGTTTTGCTGATGGTGGAATACGAGATCTTGTTATTCAGGTCCTTGCCGCTCGTCTTGTCTTCGTCGCCGGGATGATTGCTCGGCGTGACCGTTACCTTGTTGCCAGTCTGGGTAACCGTGCCCAAGGTGCCATCATCGTTACGGGTCAGGGCGTCGAGGTTAACCGCAGCAGAATACTTGACGGTCACGACTTCCCCATCTGCCATTTGCGGAATCGTGAAAGTGAAGCCGTTGCTGCTCGCCGTTGGCGTGGGCAGGGTCGAGTTCTTGTTCGACGTCGCCTTAGCATCATTGTTGTAAGTGAGTGCCGTTCCAGAGATTGTGTCAGCCACCACGACGTTCTTGCAAATGCCCGTCGATGTTACCTGCACCGTATAATCGATGCTATTGGTTTTGGGGTTATACGTACCACTCTTGTTCACATCGGCTTTGCCGTCCGTCTTCACTGTCACGTTCTTGGTGATATCGTCGTTGAACTTCAGCTCGGTGGTGTTTTCTTCGATTTTGGCCTCGATGTGAATCTTGAAGGTCGTGTATATGGCCTCTTTCAACTGGTTGTATGCGCCACTGGTCTGGTCCGGCCAGGTGAACACCAGGTTGTTGCCCTCGATGCGGTAATCCAACTCAACTGTTTCGCCGGCATGGTCGCCGCCTGAAAGCTCGATTGTCGCCTTTCCGATAAGCGCATCGGAATCGAATAAGCCTTCCGGAAGCGTGTAATAGAACCCGTTGGTCATGTCAAACTGAGTGCCGCTGGGCTGTTCCTTGAACGTGAGGTCGATCCCATACGCCTGACCCGCATATACCGTGTAAGAACCATCTGCGTTCTTGGTCGCGTTGATGCTTACATCGGTCAGCAGGCTCGAGACATCCTGCGTGGCAGGATCGGTTACCTTAACGGTGATGACATCGCCGTTCTTCATGAAGATGAGCAGCTTCTCTTCGCTGTCGAATGAACCCAGGCTCTCCAACAGCCAGTCTCCATTGGATTGCGTCACCTTGACAAGCTTGCCATTCGAGAACTCAACGTCTTTGACTTCTTTCAAGAACGCCTGCGCGTCCTCGAAGCCCGCTTCCTTCAGGATGCCGAGTTTTTCCACCAGCTCGCTGAGAGTCGTCTTTTCACCACCCGGTAGTACGAACGTATACGTCTTCCCATCGACCTCGTACTCGAAGTCCACCGTGTAAACCAGGGCGTAGACGCTGAACGCGTCCGCGTCGATGGCGAGCTGGTCGTCGGCGAGCTCGATGCCGCGCTTCTTGAGGGCCTTCTCCTTCAGGGGGCTCACCACGTCTGCTGCGCCCTCGGAATCAACGTGAACGACCAGGGGGCGCTTTTCCGCTTCGGTTGCTTTGGCGATCTTCGGGGACGTGAAGGTCACGGCGACCGGCACGGCAGGCTGGACCTCCTGCCCATCGGCGTCTTCGAACGTGATGTCAACCGCCTGGATGGAATCGACCTCGCCCGCCTCCTCGGCGGCCACGGCCTCGTCGACGGCGTCGCGGATCGTCTTGGCCTTCACGGCCTCGACGTGCATGGTCGTGCCCACGGGAAGCGCACCTTCGGGGGCTTCGACGTCGACCGCGAGCGTCACCTCGTCGTTCTTGTTCAGAAGCTCGCCGTAGAAGGACTGCTCGGGCATGGGGGTATCGGCGTCTTTCATGTCGGCCGCAACGTCTGCGGGGGCATCGGCCGTTTCGTCTTGGGCGTTCCCGTTGCCTTCGGCAGCCGGCTCATCCTCGGCTTCGGCAGGGTCTTCTTCCTGTTCGGCAGCCTGCGCATCGGCACCTGCGGCGTCTTCGTCATCTGCAGCGGCATCGGATTCAGCGGAGGATTCTTGCTCCGCTTCCCCGTCGGCGTCTTCCGAAGTCTGCCCGTCGGCTCCTTCCGCCTCTTGCACGGCAACACTGGATCCTGCGGTTTCGGGCGTATCCAAATCGCCCTTCGTCATGCTGATTGCAGGCGCCATCAACGCAAATGCCGTTGCCATCGCAACAACACATGCCAGAAACGCCAAAAGGCCCCGCCGCTCGTTGCGACGATGCCGTGCAGCAGCCATATTCCGCTGTCCGTTCAACGAGTCCCCCATGTGAAACTCCTGCTATATACTCACTACCCCGTCCGCGAAACGCAAGCGAATCGCGGGTGTGCATAGAGCCGAAATCAGCAGCACAAAGCACCACGCTACGCGCCTGCAAATGCCCGTACGCGGCACTCGGCGCGCAATATTCTGTTAAGGGTGACGCCCCCCCCATTTCAAGCCCTATCACACAGGGGTTATTTCCCCACATGTAATTGGCACCAATGTCTCCATCGATAGCACAGACATTATAGTAGCCGCTCGTTCTTTCCACGTTGTAAGCAGGGGAATTTGTTCGCGCATTTCATGAAATTGCGCCCTTCGCATACACAGGATGTTGTACAAGCGCAACAACACCACAACTCTTACCTGGTCACTGCGGGAATCGTGGTGTTGTGGGCTTGGATGTGCAATGCGCTGGCTTGCCGGGTGTTCACGCCTGGACCGACCCAGCGACTCTTCCCCTGGTCGCCCGGGGACATACTCCGGACGACACATGTATGTCCCCGGTCGCCACATGTATGTCCCCGACCGTGCGCAAAGAACGGGTCGGGGATGCCTCCCCGACCCGATGCATGGTTCTATTTCACGCCAGCGTTACTTCGCGAGGAAGGCTTCCACGGCTTCACGCTGGGCGGCCATGAGGGCGTCGATATCCAGCTCGGCCTTGCCGGCAACGGCGGCGCGCAGCGATTCCTCGAGCTCGGCGACCTTGGCCTCGCTTGCAGACAAAGCCTCCTGCAGCTCGGCGATGCGGGCGTCCTTTCCGTCGAGACGTTCCTTCAGATGCTCGATTTGGGCATCCTTGTCGTCAAGCTTGCCCTTCAGGCGCTCGGAAAGCTCGGTGGCCTCGGCCGCATCGGCCGCATTCTTCTCGTTCTCGCGCATCGAATCGAGCAGCAGCTCCAGAAGGTCCATGCGGCGCAGCTTCTGCAGTTCCTTATCGGCGCTTTGCGTCTTGCCGACATCCGCCGCGCCCTTGCCCTTGCCGCCGATCTGGATGTCCTTCAACGATGCCATCTGCCTACCTCCCGGCTTGTCCCAACCGTTCGCGTTCCACATTGCAACGCGCTGCACAACCAGCGCGGTTTTCCGCAACATTATACGGCAGTCGCGGCAATTGCACGCGCGAGCCCAAGAAAGGCATACGCGAAGAACGCGATGCGCGATTGCAAAAACCCTGCGGCGCAACGCAGATATAGCCACGATATGTTACATTCTTACCCTTAGGCTTCGAATAGGAAGGGGCATATGTGGCGACGCTAGAATTCATCTTGCTGGTTTCCGCCGCCGTGCTCGTTTCCGCCATCCTCGACGAGCTCATACCGCGCATCTCGATGCCGCTCATCCAAATCGGGCTGGGCGTCGTCATCGCGTTGCTCTCGTGGAACCCCATCTCGCTCGACATCTCGCCCGACATCTTCTTGCTGCTGTTCATCGCGCCGCTGCTGTATTACGAGGCGAAGAAAACCGACCGAACGGCCCTCTGGCGCCACCTGCGCAGCGTGCTTTCGCTCGCCATCGGACTCGTCGTGGCCATCATGCTCATCGTCGGGTTCTCGCTGCACCTGCTCATCCCGTCCATCCCGCTGGCCGCCGCCTTCGCGCTCGGCGCCGCGCTCGGCCCCACCGATGCCGTGGCCGTGAGCTCGATGAAGTCGGAGGTCAAGCTCACGCGCCGCGAGAACGCCCTGCTCAATGGCGAATGCCTGCTCAACGACGCATCGGGCGTCGTCGCGTTCCAGTTCGCCATCGCCGCCACCGTAACCGGGTTCTACTCGGTCGAGAGCGCCGTGCTCGATTTCGCCATCGAGTTCTTCGGCGGCATCGCGCTCGGCGTGGCCGTCGCCATCATATTGCACCTCATCCAGCAGAAGGTGCGCGACCTCGGCCTCGAATCGCTCACGTTCTTCAGCCTGCTCGACGTTATCACGCCGTTCCTCGTGTATATGGCTTCCGACGCGCTGCACGTCTCGGGCATTCTCGGCGTGGTTGCGTGCGGCCTTCTGGTCAGCGGTTTCGCCGATCGGCGCATCGGGCCGGCGGTTTCGCGCCTGAACATTCACCAAGACAACGTATGGAAGGTCATCTCGTTCGTCCTCAACGGCATCGTGTTCGTCATCTTGGGCCTCGAGCTTCCCCTCGCCTTCACCACCTCGTGGCAGCAACCCTACATCAACAACAGCGTGCTCATCGGGCTGGTGCTGGCCATCACCGTCGCGCTCGTGCTCGTGCGCTTCCTTTGGCTGGTCATCGCCGACCGCCTGCACAAGAACCCCGTCACGGGAAAGCGGTCGCGGCTCACGCTCAAACGCGTGCTCAGCTGCATCGCGCTCACCATCGGCGGGCCGAAGGGCGCGGTCACGCTCTCCATCATCCTCTCGATTCCCTACACCATCGCGAGCGGCGAGGAATTTCCCGACCGCGACGTGTTGATCTTCGTGGCATCGGGCGTCATCCTGTGCACGCTCGTGTTGGCGAATTTCGTGTTGCCGCTGGTCTCGCCCACCCCCAAGAAGAGCGAGGTGGCCATCGAGTTCGAGGAACGCGCCGACCTGCGCATCCAGATTCTGCGCAACGTCATCCAGCGGCTCACGTCCGAGCAGCGCGAGGGCAACGCGAACGCCACGCGCGCGGTCATCGCGATGTACAACGACCGCATCCAGCGCATCATTTCCGCTACCGACGACATTTCCGATAAGGAAGTCGAGGCGCTGCAACGCAGCCTGAAGGTCGAGATCATCCGACACCAAGAGCGCTACATCACGCATCTGCTCGACATCGAGAAGGTCGAGCCTTCCACCGCCTACCGGCTGGGCCGCCGGCTCGCGCAGCAAGAGCAGATTCTGACGCACCACCGCAGCGCATGGTGGACGATTCGCGGCATCCTGCGCCGCGTGGGCATCACCTGGCGCAGCATCGTGTCGCTGGCCCGCCAGGCGCTGCCGGGCGTCGACGAGAGCGAGAAGGACGCCGCCATACGCGAGCTGCGAATCATGGTGGAGCGCGAGACCATCCGCTATCTCGAACATAAGATCGCATCGGGCGAATCGAAGTACCCGCCCGAGCTGCTCGGCGAGGTGGTGGCCGAGCGCATGAACGTCATGAACGCCCTTATTCGCACACGCCCGACCATCGAGTACATGGCGCAGACGATGGACGACACCGACGACGTGATGCGCAAGGGCTACCTGTTCGAGCTCGATGAGATTCAGGAGCTGTACGAACGGGACGAGATCTCGCGTGGGCTTATGAAGCTGCTGCGCGAGAACGTGTACCTGATGCAGCTCGACCTGGAGAACCGCCTGTAACGTGGGGGATTTCTCGTCGCTTCGCTCGTCGAAATAACGCTAGGCGAAGGCTCTTTCGAACCCGATAACAGGTTATCGCCCGTGGGCTGCCAAATGCCCGGGCTATTCGTCAACCCAGATGGGTTGACGAATAGCCCGGGCATTTGGCAGCCCACGGGCGCTTGGCAACCCCCAGAAAAGGAAAGGCTCCCCGAAGGGAGCCTTCCTGAATTGCGGTTGTAACCTCGGGCTTAGCCGTAGAGGTACTGGACGCCAGAACCGCCCTCGATGCCCATGATCGGGAACGACCACTTCTTGATGATGGTCGATCCGGCAACGACGCGGCACGTGCCGCACTCGAGGCAGCCGGCGTAGTCGTAGGACTGGTTGCCTTCAGCATCCACCTTGAAGAGGGCCGCGGGGCACGCCAAAACGAGCTTGCGGAACTCAGATTCGGGGGCGTTTTCCTGCACTTCGATGTGCGGATACTCCTCGTTGACGTTGAACTTGTTAAGAGCAAGCTTCTCGTCAACGTTAACGGTGATCTCAGGATAGCTCATAGTGCCTTCATCCCCTTCATTGCGAGTTTGGCAATCTTGAAGATGCCGACTTCCTTGACCAGCGGCATAATCTTCTGCTTCACCGGAAT
Source organism: Coriobacteriaceae bacterium (assembly GCA_015062635.1). Taxonomy (GTDB): domain Bacteria; phylum Actinomycetota; class Coriobacteriia; order Coriobacteriales; family Eggerthellaceae; genus UMGS1519. The sequence continues at coordinate 15,866 of SUUF01000006.1, forward strand.
CTCACCCGTGCCGTCAACGATGTAGAGCTTCTTGAAGATGTTCAGCACCATGTCGGAGAGGGTGTTATCCCACAGCATGCCAAGGTCGTTGTCCATGAACTCGGGGAACTTCTGGAAGTTCTTGAGGTCCTTCACCACGTAGCTGGCGTCGAGGGCCGTCTTGTAGGAGCCCAGGCCGGCGGCGGAGAAGTCGTCATTGTCGATGGCCTTGCTCACGGCCTCGGCGGCCAGCTGGCCGGAGGTCACGGCGAGGTCCATGCCGCGCACGGAGTAGCCGGAGTTGATGCACAGGCCAACGTTGTCGCCGCAGGCAACGACGCCGTTGCCCACCAGCTTGTGGCGCTGCAGCATGTTGTAGCCGCCTTCGGGGACCATATGGCCGGAATACTCGACCGTCTTGCCGCCCTTCAGCAGGGGCTTGATCTCCTCGCGGTTCTTGAAGTTCTCGAGCTGCTGGTACACCGGGACGTTGCTCTCGATGAGGCCGGCGATCGGCACAACCATGCAGATGGAGACGCTGTCCTCGTTCGTGTAGAGGGCCAGGCCGCCGGGCTTGCCGTCGGTCAGCTCGCCAGCGAACATCCAAGCGGTGCCCTCGCCCGGGGCCACGCCGAAGCGGTCCTCGATGACGTCAGCGCCGAGCTCGATGACCTCCTTGGCGCCAACAGCCATCTCGTGGGTGCTGGGGGCAGCCTGGTCGGTGAGGCCAGCCTTCTGGATGAGCAGGGAGTTCGCGCCGTCGCACAGCATGATGACCTTGGCGTGCATCTCCTCGCGAGTGCCATCCTCTTCCTTGCCAACGGCGATGCCGTTGATGAAGCCGTCCTCGCCCTTCAGCAGGTCCTCGACGGGCATGCCGCACATGATCTCGACGCCCATGTCCTCGCACTGCTCGGCCATCCACTGGTCGAAGGGTGCGCGCAGAATCGAGTAGGATTCGTTCTTCTGCTCGCGGAACTCGGGGGTGGTGGTGTCAAGGGTGAACAGGCCATCCTTGTTCATCAGCGAAAGCTTTTCGTGCACGATCTTGCGCTGGAACGGCGCCTCGTCAAGAGCGTCGCCGAAGACCTTGCGCAGGGAGTGAGCGTACACACGGCCACCGGTCATGTTCTTAGCGCCGCAATACTCGCCGCGCTCCATGACCAGGACAGACTTCTCGGCCTTGGCAAGCTCGTAGGCAGCCACGAGACCGGACATGCCGCCGCCGACTACGATTACATCAAAATCGTACTCAATCTCAGCCATGAGTCTCCTTCCATGTCCTTGATTTCTGGTTTGTCTTAACACGGCATAAGCCCAGTTCGTTAAAACTGGGCTTATGCCTTAATTCGCTAATTCAGCGGTTGCCTTACAGGGCAGCGGTGAGGGCCGGGAGGACCTTGGCGAGGTCGCCGACGATACCGTAGTCGCACTGCTTGAAGATCGGGGCGTTCGCATCCTTGTTGATGGCGAAGATAGCCTTGGAATCCTGGCAGCCGACCATGTGCTGCATCTGGCCGGAGATGCCGACGGCCACATAGGCCTTCGGGGCGCACTGGACGCCGGAGACGCCGACGTACAGGTTGCGGGGCAGCCAGCCGAGGTTCTCAGCGACAGGACGGGAGCATCCGACGTCGCCGCCGACCTTGGCAGCGAGGTCGTTGGCGAGCTGGATCTGAGCCTCTTCCGCGAAGCCACGGCCAACGGCCACGACGACATCGGACTTGGTGAGGTCGGCACCCTCGACCGGAACCTCCTTGGTGCCCTTCAGCACGAGAGCCTTGGCCGGGGCAACCCAGGCCACGGTCTCGACAGCGTCGGTGCCGGAAGCGGCAGCGTCGCCGAACAGAGCGCCGTTGGTGGTGTAGAACTTCACGCCAGAGGTAGCGGTCTGCTTCTTGGCAGCGAGGCCGCCGAAGTACATGTTGGTGGCCACGTCGCCCTCGAGGGCGGTGATGTTCGGGATGATGGCGGCGCCGGCCTTGGCGGCGAGCTTGGCGCCGATGGTCTTGGTGTGGGCGGCCGGCTCGATCAGCACGACAGCCGGAGCCTCGGCGTCGAAGACGCCCTGGACCGCCGGGTAAGCGTCGTCAGCGACGGCACCAGCCGGGACCTCGACCTGATAGGCCTTGTCGGCAACGCCGGTCTCGGCAGCGCCGACGGCAACGAGGACGACCTCGTCGCCAATGGTGCGGGCGCCAGCGGCGAGAGCGCGCTGGGCGTCAGCGGATTCTGCGAGAACAAGTACTTTAGCCATTTGTTATCGTCCTCTCCTCTTAGCGAATTGCCTCGGCGAGCGCGGCAGCGAACTTCTCAACGTCATCCTCACCGAAGATCTCCTGCTTACGCGGAGCAGCCTCGGGAGCCTTGATCTCGGCGACCTCAACGGCAGCCTCGACAGCGTCGATGGCGTCAACGTGAGCAGGCTTCTTGCCGGCGGCCATGATGTCCTTCATGCCGGTGATGCGCGGCTGGGCGATCTCGGGGGACACGGAGATGACGGCGGGCAGCGGAACCTCGATCTCCTCGACGACGGTGTCAAGCGTGCGCTCGACGACGACCTTGTCGCCTTCCGGGGTGATCTTGGTAACCTTGTTCACGACCGGCACGTCCAGGAGGGCGGCCAGCTGGGCGTCGACAGCACCGGCGAACATGTCGGCGGAACCGTCGCCGCAGAGGACGAGGTCATAGTCGCCGACCTGGGCCAGCAGGGTCTGCAGGGCCTTGGCGGTAGCCAGGGAGTCGGCGGTAGCGAGCTTGGCATCGCCATAGGCGAAGAGCTCTTCGGGACCACGGGCCAGGATGTCCTTCTGGACCTTCTTGGAGGTGGCGCCCTCATAAGAAGCGGAGATGGCCACCAGGTTGCCACCAGTGGCAGCGGCGAGCTGAGCGCCAGCCTCGATGGCGTTCAGGTCGTAGGTGCTGATCTTCTCCTTAGCCTTGGAGGCGTCGAGAGAGCGATCGCCGGCGACTTTGATTGCCTCGTCGTCCGGGACAACCTTGATTGCAGCAACAATCTTCATACTGTTCCTCGTTTTCTATCCAAAACTTGCGGACACTTGCATATACCGGAACCGCCCGAGGGCGGTTCCGAATTGATGCCAAATTAGTTTAGTTCTTCTTGTACTTCTTGACAATCTCGCGGCCGGCGATGTAGCTCATGACCTCGACGGCACCGCCAGCGAACTCGTTGCCGCGAAGGTCGCGCCAAATGCGGCCGATGCGGACTTCCTCGGTGTAGCCGAGGCCGCCGTACAGGCTCATCGCGATGTCGGCAACGCGGGTGCAGCCCTTGGTGGCGTAACGCTTGAGCATGGCAACCTCAGAGCGGATGGACTGGCCGTTGTCGAGCATCCAGCAGCACTTGTAGAGGTAGGTGCGGACGTTCTCGAGGATGGTCTCGGCCTCGACGAGGAGGTCGCGGACCAGCGGGTTGGTGGCCAGCGGGCGACCGAAGACGTTACGCTCGGAGACGTAGTTGGCGGCGTCGTCCATGGCGGCCTGAGCCTGGCCGAGGCCCTGGGCCACGACAAGGCAGCGCTCGAACTCGAAGTTCTTCATCAGCAGGTAGAAGCCCTTGCCAGCCTCGCCGACGCGGTTGGCCTCGGTGAGCTTGACGTTGTCGAGGAAGAGGTCGGTGAAGGCGATGGCCTGCTGGCCAACCTTCTCGAGCAGACCGACGGAGATGCCCTCGGACTTGGCCGGGACGAGCCACATGGAGTAGGACTTGTTCTCGTAGGAGGGGTCCTCATCCTTGGCGATGATCAGGAAGAACTGGGCGACAGCACCATTGGTGACCCAGGTCTTCTGGCCGTTCATGATGTAGGTGCCGTCCTCCTGCTTCTTGACAACGGTGGTCATGCCGTTGTTGTCGGAGCCGGCGGCGGGCTCGGAGATGCCCAGAGCGGCAGCGCACTGACCGGACTGGTTGTAGGCCTCGATGATCATCTGGGCCTGCTCCTCGGTGCCGAAGTCGGCGATGTCCTTCATGGCGAGCATGGCGGTCATGAACGGGGTCATGCAGCCGGTCTTGTGATACAGACGCTCAGTCATGAGAGCGAGGGTGAGGTAGTCGGTGTCGATGCCACCAACGGACTCGGGGAGACCCATGTAGCCGAAGCCGGCGTCGCGGTAAGCCTCGCCGATCTCGTCAGGGCAGCCATGATTCGCATACATGGCCTTGATGGTGTCCTCGTCGAAGTAACGCTCGGCGAACTCGTCGATGCTCTCAAGCAAAAGCTCCTGCTCGTCGGTCAAGCTGAAGTCCATAGTAACTCCTTCTGTCATCGCGCGCCCTCGCACAGTGCCGAGCGCAGTTTCACAACGTGGTGATTATAACAGGTTCACATGCAAGCCGTGACCGCGAAATATGAGGGGCGCGCCGGCCGGGACCGCGGGTTTCCGGGCGGAAAAGAGGGTTTGCGCGGGCGGCGCGGATGGGGCGCGAAGCGGTTGCACGGACGGGATGCCGGGCCGTGAATTCTAGGGTAAATCGTCCCTGACCTGGTAGTTTTCAAGAATTCCTATAGATTCGACGTTAAACTATCGAAAACGGACACTATCGAAGATTTAGGGAAAGCATCGAGTGTTTCGCCCAGGTTTCAGCGGGAAGTTTTTTAAGAATAATGAAAATATACCCCACATATTTTTAATATTGCCCATCATTGGAATCCGTAAACGGCAACAAGGCCTGAACAGCGACGCCCCTTCCCCACGCCCGCTTGCCACAATAAGCCTCTTTTGCGTAAGAAGATGCGCGCCGCAGCCGCGGCCGTGCTGGAGGACTGCATCGACGCATCGGGTTCGCGCGTCGTCGGGCCGATCCGCCGCCACTTCCGCCGGTTGCGATCCGGCTGCGTGGCGCACGCCTGGCGCACCCGGGCCGACCCGCTCGCGCGTGGCGCCAGGCAGCCGATCCGTCGCCACTTCCCTTCTCGACAAGCGCCCTCAAACGTCATCGGCATGAGCGCCCCCATCTCGACGAGCGGCCCGCCCACGTCATCGGCGCGGGCGCCCCAACACGTCTCGAGCGCAGCGAGAGATCTCCCCCGTCGCCACCATGGTTGGGACAGGAGAGATCTCTCGCTTTCGTTCGAAATAACGTTGGAATGGCACCGGGGGGATTCGCCGGGTTCTTCCTACATGCTCGTGGGAGCGGTCACGCCGAGGAGGTCGAGGGCCTGGGCAAGGTTGATGCGGGCGGCGTCGGCCAGCGCGAGGCGTGCGTGGCTGAGCTCCTCTTCCACTCCCAGCACATGGCAGTTCGTGTAGAAGGAATGGAACAGCGACGCGAGCTCCTGCGCGTAATGCGTGAGTCGGAACGGGGCGCGGTCGCGCGCGGCGCCGGCCACGAGGTCGGCGAAATCGTCCATCTTGCGCATGAGCGCAAGCTCGCTTTCGTGCACGAGCAACGAGAGGTCGGCATCTTCCGGCACCACCTGCGCCACGAGCGCGTCGATGTCGGCGGCGGGGTCTTCCACGCCCGCGGCCTTGCGCAGGATCGAGCAGATGCGCGCATGGGCGTACTGAACATAATATACGGGGTTGGTGGCGTCGCGCTTCTTGGCCACCTCGATGTCGAAGTCGATGGCCTGGTCGCTCGAGCGCGAGAGCATCAGGTACTTCGTCGCATCGGGGCCCACCTCGTCGATGAGCTCGTTGAACGTCACCATCTCGCCGGTGCGCTTCGACATGCGCACGGGAACGCCGTCGCGCAGCAGGTTCACCAGCTGGCCGAGCACGACCTCGAGGTCGCCGGGGCGATTCCAGGCGGCCATCATGGCCTCGCAGCGCGGCACGTACCCGTGGTGGTCGGCGCCCCAGATGTCGATGAGCAGGTCGTACCCGCGGCCGAGCTTGTCGAAGTGGTAGGCGCAGTCGCTCATGAAATACGACATCTCACCGTTGCCCTTGATGAGCACGCGGTCTTTCTCGTCGCCGAACGCCGACGAGCGGAACCACGTGGCGCCATCCTTCTGGTACACGTAGCCGGCGGCGTCGAAGGCCTCGAGCGCGCGGTCGACGGCGCTCTTCCCCTCCGCGTCGGGCACATACAGCGAGCGCTCCGAGAAGTAGGTGTCGAAGCTGTTCCCGAAACCGGAAAGCGTGTCCTGCACGCTCGCGAGCATCGCGGCATAGCCGCGCTCGCGGAAGTTGAGCTCGCGCTCAGCCGGGTCGGCGTCCACCCACACCGTTCCGTCCTCGTCGAGGATGGCCTGGGCAATGTCGCGGATGTAGGCGCCGCCGTAGCATTTCTCGGGCATCTCGACATCCTGCCCGCACAGCTGCAGGTAACGCACGACGATCGAGTTCGCGAACACGTCCATCTGCACGCCATGGTCGTTCACGTAGAATTCCTCGGACACCTCGTAGCCGGCGAAGCGCATCACGCGCGCCATCGCGTTGCCGAGCGCCGCCCAGCGGCCATGCCCCACGTGCATCGGGCCGGTGGGGTTCGCGGAAACGTACTCGAGGTTCACCTTCTGCCCGCGGCCGACGGTATCGGTGCGGCCGAAGTCGGCCTTCTGCGCGCGCACCTGGGCCACCACGGCCTGCAGCGCCGACGGGGCGAGCATGAAGTTGATGAAGCCGGGACCGGCGATATCGACGGAGGCGACGATGTCGTTTTCGGGCAGATGGTCGACGATGGCCTGGGCGATGTCGCGCGGGGCGCGGCGGGCGAGCTTCGCGCTGCGCAGGGCGACGGTCGAGGCCCAATCGCCGTTCGACTCGTCCTTCGGGCGTTCGAGGGCCGGTTCGGGCAGCGTCTCGAGCGCGAGCGTCCCGTCCTCGACCGCCGCCTTCAGGGCGGCCGTCACCAGCTGTTCCAGTTCGATACGAATTTGCATGTCGCGGTTCCTTCTTCTAACTCTTTAATGACGCGGTGGCATGACGCGGTGGCGTGGGGCCTTCTACTTATCGGAGGCCAACGTGGCATACATGATGGCCTTGATGGAGTGCATGCGGTTCTCGGCCTGGTCGAACACCTTCGACTGCGCCGACTCGAACACGGCGTCGGTGACCTCCATCTCGGCGATGCCGAACTGCTCGAGGATCTGCGCGCCCACCTTCGTCTTCGCGTCGTGGTAGCTCGGCAGGCAGTGCAGGAAGATGGCCTCGGGCTTCGCATAGGCCATGGCCTGGGCGTTCACCTGGTACGGCGAGAGCAGGCGGATGCGCTCGCCCCAGATCTCGAACGGCTCGCCCATCGACACCCAGATGTCGGTGTAGATGATGTCGGCGCCGGTGCAGGCTTCCTCGACGCTCGGGGTGAGCGTGACCGAACCGCCGGTCTCGACGGCGATCATGCGCGCCTTCTCGACGAGCGACGGCATGGGCATCTGCTCGGCCGGGCCGCAGGCCACGAAGTGCATGCCCATCTTCGCGCAGGTCACCATCAGGGAATTCGCCACGTTGTTCTGCGCGTCGCCCATGAACACGAGCTTGAGCCCCTCGAAGCCGCCCGGGAAGTTCTCTTGGATGGTCAGCAGGTCGGCGATCATCTGGGTGGGGTGCGACTCGGTGGTCAGGCCGTTCCACACCGGCACGCTGGAATACTCGGCGAGTTCCTCGACGAGCTCCTGGCCGTAGCCGCGGTACTCGATGCCGTCGTACATGCGGCACAGCACGCGCGCGGTGTCGGCGATGCTCTCCTTCGTGCCCATCTGCGAGCTGCCCTCGTCCATGCACACGACGCCCATGCCCAGGTCGCGTCCGGCAACCTCGAACGAGCTGCGCGTGCGGGTCGAGGTCTTCTCGAACAGCAGGACGATGTTCTTGCCCTCGAGGAAGCGATGCGGCTCGCCCGCCTTCTTCATCGCCTTCAAGCGGGCCGAAAGCTTCACGAGCCCGCGGATTTGCCGCGGCGTGAGGTCGAGCATCTTCAGGAAATCGCAACCGGAAAGACCGATGGACATGGTGGGCATCCTTTCTCGTTTTCAGAAAGGCACATTGTACGCCTATTCCACCGGAAACACGCGAGAGCGCAGATGAATACCACGTTTCATGCGCAGCCGGCAGCGAATGGCAGCGCCGCCACCGCCCGGTGAACCGCTTGGGGACATACATGTGGCGTCCGGGGACATACATGTGGCGACCGGGGACATACATGTGGCGTCCGGTGTATGTCCCCGGGCGACCGGGGACATACCTCTGTTGCGCTCTAGAGTGCTGGATGGTTGCCACATGGAGCCCCAAGTGGACCAAGCGAGGCAAGGACCACGCAGGAACCTGGTTCCCGGGCCGTTGAGCCCGCATGCGATGCAACGCCGCCTCATAACCTTCGCAACATCGGCGCCTATCGACCTGACAAACCCCTCCGGTGACTGTGTCAGGTGCATCGGGGCCTATCGACCTGACAAACCCCTCCGGTGACTTTGTCAGGTGCATCGGGGCCTATGGGAATTCCGCGGCCATGCAAGGGCCGGGGCGCAGCGTTATTCCACGAACGCGTCGACGAAATGGAGGATGAGGGCGGCCGAGGTCGGGGTGCACCACTCGCCTTCGCGGGTTTCGGGAACAACCGGAATGCCGCGGGCGATGATGGCGGCCGTAGCCGGCGCGGGAATGTCGAGCAGGCCATGGGCGCACTGCACCTTGCCGGCACCGGTCTGAACGGGCGTGGCCTCGATGCGGGAAGGATCGAGCGCGCGCACCGCCAGGCATACGGCAAGCACGTTCGCGATGGCCTCGTGGTTCCCCACCTCGTGGAAATGCGTGTGCTCGACAGGGCAGCCGTGCACCTGCGCTTCGGCCTGCGCGAGGATGCCGTAAACGGCCTTCGCGTCTTCCTTCACGCGGGCATCGAGCGCCTGGCCATCGATAACCTCGTACACCTCGCCCACATCGTGGCATTGGCCGTCGGATGACGCGAGCGTCGAAACTCCCTGCGTGATACTGGCGACCTGCGCATCGTCGAGCTGCGCGAACAGGCTGTCGCGGATGCCTTGACGGGTGGCGTCGACGTTCAGCGTGAGCTTCAGGGTTTCCATGGGAATCCTTTCGTGTCGGGCCGCCGCACGGCGGCCGCAAAATAGGCACTCGCGGGTTTGCTAGATGAGCTCCCCCACCCAGCCGAGCGCGTTGGAGCCAGCGGGGTTCGCAACCTCGCAACCGCATTGCGGGCAGTAGTTCAAGCCATCGATGAGCTGCCGGGTCTCCTCGAGGTAGTCGGAAACGCGGCACCCGCACACGCTGCACTTGAACCGGTCGCCGTCAGAACCAGAGGCGAGGTTGCGGCAGGTGTCGCGCACGGGGGCGGAAGCAGGTACGGCGGTCGCTTCCGGCAAAACGGCCCCCGCAACCGTTCCCTGTTCCTGCAGCGCGTCGATGCGCGCGTCGAGCCGCTCGAGCGCGGCCATCACGTCGTCAATCGTGGCCGTGGGAAGCGCCGATTCGACGAGCTCGAGGCCGAGGCTCGGGTTGAACCGTGCCGCATCGGCGAACACGCGGCAGAATCCGTCGAACCAGGAACGGCGATGACCCGCGGGCGCACGGCGCACGACCAGCTGCGTGGGCGCATCCACGTCTTCCAGGCAGTCTGAAAGCGCCGCGAGGTTTTCGCCATAGTATTCGGGGAATGCCAGGTCGCGGGCAAGCGAGGCGTGAAGCTCGCCGGGAGCTTCCCATTCCTGCTCGTCGATCTCGACCACACGCGTGCCGTCTGCCGTCGTCATCGCCATGTCATCATCCCCTAGTACAGCTGCTCGAAGGTCTCGTAATGGTCGGCGGTGTAGAACACCAGCCCGTCGTTGGAAAACACGATGCGCTCGGCACCGCGCCGCCCGCCGGTGTAGCCGATGTCGCATTCCTTCCAGATGCGTCCGCGTGCATCGGGCAGCGTGCCGTCGTAATTCTCGAAGACGCTCCCGCCGATGCTCTTGCCCGGGCACACCTCGTCGAGATTGCCCTTCGACGGCACCCAGCCGGCCTTGCGCGCCGCGGTTTTCGTGATGAAGTTGCCCGGAAGGTGGCCGAATTCATGGATATAGGCCGCGACCTCGTCCTTCGAGGTGTACGAGCCGTCCTCTTGCACCGAAAGCGCCGCTTCCGAAGCCGACGACGCCGCAGATGCGGAAGCGGCCGGGCTTGCAGCCGATCGGGTGTCGGCGTTGCCGGCGTTCCCGTTGCACCCGGCGACCAGGCACAAGGCGAAGGCGAGCAGGATGGCGGCCGCCACGCAAAGCGCTTTGCGGGCCGCCTGTGAAATAGTCGTTATACGCGTGTTCATCATGGCGCCCAGTATACCCGGTCGAACCACCGCGCGCCAATCGCGCGCCAACCGTG
>SUUF01000006.1:26228-29988 GCA_015062635.1 Coriobacteriaceae bacterium
TTTACCTGAGCTTTTCCTGAGATTCTTCGGAACTTTTCTTGAGGTCGCCTTCCTACGCTTTCGAAAAGCGGGCATGCGAGAGGAAGGCGGCTTATGAGCATGGATGCACGCATGGAAACACCTTGCGGGAACACGCCGCTTGCGGCGGCTGGTCAAACGTGCGAACAGCGGGGAAGCACCTGGTTGCGGGCCATGGCATGCGCCATCGGAATCGCGATCGCCCTGGCGGCCGCGCTGCCGTTCGCGGCCTGGTCGGGCACCGACGCGGCGCCGGCAGGCGAGACGCAGGGCAGCGAAACCACGGCGGGGAAAACCGCGGAAGCAGGCGAACCCGCCGCCGAGACGCGTGCGGGGCGGGCCTCCCCCGATGCGGGCGTCATATCGCATGCCATCGCCACGGCGCTCGGCGCCGATTCCGCCGAAGCGGAAGACGCCGATGAGCTTGCCGCGGGCATCGCCACGGCGAACGCGAACGACGAGATCGCCTTCGAGGCCGTGGTGAAAACCGCCGACCGGGCGGAATCGCGCGTGTTCATCGCCACCCCGCAAGAAGACGACTCGATCGTCATACGCGATGCGGAAAGCGATGAGGACGTGACCATCCTCGAGGCCGACCTCGATGAAGCCGGCGGCGTGCGCTCGTGGGTCGACACGGCAGCCGCGCGCCCCGCGAGCGCCGAGGCGCCCGCGGATGCACTGCCGGCGAGCCAGGCGGTTTCGACGGCCGAGGCGCCAGACGAGCCGACCGAGGATGAGGTCGATCCGCCACGCGAATCGAAGGACGCCGACGTTCCCGGATCCGACGGAAAGGCGGATGCCCCGGCAGACGCGGCCGGGGACGCCGACGAACACGCGGCAAGCACCGACGACCCCGACACGGCCGAAAGCCCCGCCGAGGACGAAACCGACGGCGCTTCCAAAGATGCCGCGAAAACCGCCCGGACAGCCGGCGACACGATCGTCGACGCGGGCCAGGCGGCACCTTCGTCAGCGCCTTCGCCGGCGCCTTCGGCATCGCCTGAAGCCGCCGGGGGCACGTCGGGCGGAAAGCAGCTCCTGAAGACCGCCGACGACGCGGGCACCCTCGCCGTGCTTGCCGCAACCGTGTGCCTGGCGGCGGCCAGCCTGTGGGCCTATGCGGCGTACCGCCGCCGGCAGAGCGCCTATCGCCCCTGGTGACGCACGCATGACGGCACCTGCGAAACCGAACCGCGAAGAGAAAGGATTCCCATGACCGCCTTCCTGAAAACCGCGCCCGCCGTGGCGTTCGGCATCGCCGCCGCGCTTGCGATGGCGGCCCTGGCCTGCCCCGGCGCCGCCCTGGCCGCCGAGCTTCATGCCGAAGCCGCCGATGCCGTGTACACCGGCGTCGCGCAACGCCCCGACCTCGTCGTGACCTGCGAGGGCAAGACGCTCGCGCGCGGGCTGGACTACGCGACCTCGTGGCGCTCGAACGTGAACGCCGGCACCGGAACCGTCTACGTGAAGGGCCGCGGCGACTACACCGGCCTGAAGGCGACCGCGACGTTCACGATAGCGCGGGCGCCGATGGCGCAGGCCCAGGTATCGGGCGTGCTGAAGAGCTACGCATACACGGGAAAGCCCATCGAGCCCGAGCCGACGGTGAGCTTCGGGCCGAAGACGCTGAAGCCCGGACGCGATTACGAGCTCGCCTACAACCTGGACGCCGATGCCGGCACGGGCAGCGTCACGATAACCGGCACGCGCAACCTCCAGGGCAGCAAGACGGTCTCGTTCACGGTTGTCGGCAAGCCGAAGGCCATCTCGGTCGCCGACGCGACGGTGCGCGTGAAAGACGCCGTGTACAGCGGCGGCGCCCGCAAACCCGGCATCGTCGTGAAGGTGGGCGACAAGAAGCTCGTCGAGGGGCGTGACTACACGGTGTCGTATGCCGACAACACCGATGCCGGCAAGGCGCATGCCACCATCCGCGGAATCGGCGGGTACACCGGAACGCAGACGGTGAAGTTCAAGATCGCCAAGGCCGACATCGCGAAGGCCACGGTGAAGGACATCAAAGACCGCTACACGACCGGGCTTTCGGACGTGACGCCGTCCGTGTCGGCGAAACTCGGATCGAAGAAGCTCAAGGAAGGCGTCGACTACACGCTTTCCTACAGCGACAACCGCGCGCCCGGGACGGCAAGCGTCACGCTCAAGGGCAAGGGGAACCTTTCCGGGAAGAAGACGGTGAAGTTCACACTCGTGAACCTCGGCGACGACCTCGCGCGCGCCGCCTGCCGCATCTCGTATTCCCGCGGCGTGTTCTACGACCGCGGCAAATACCCGGGCACCCGCAAGTACCTGGGCATGTACCTCGATTATGCCGGAAAAGCGCTGAAGCACACGGCCGGCCGCTCATGCAACATCGGCGTGCTCGTGGCCGTGCGATGGTCGGGATACGACAAGGCCTTCCCCCGGTGGCTGAGCCAACAACGCCCCTACCTGGGATACGAGGGCGATGGCCCGAAGACCGACCGCTGGGTGTGCGTGGGATCGTACAAGCCCGGGAACGTGAAGGGCAGCAATCTGCAGCCTGGCGACGTGCTCGTGTCGCAACGCCACATCTGGATGTACGTGGGCTCGAAGATCCCCAAGGAAATCTATGCGAAGTACCTGAAGGGCACCGACGCCGACCTCGGCCAGCCCAACGGCTCGTGGGCGAGCAGCCACTTCGGGCGCGACCACCGCGACACGCGCTCGGCGGCGATGTGCATCGGCAGCGCGAGCTACGCCTATGCGAATTCCTACGGCAACACCGTGCGCATCTACCGCTGCGTGAGGCCCGCCGACATCGACCACAAGGCCGGCAAGGCCGTCAAGTAACCCACGGGGAAAGGAGGACATTCCATGCGCATTAACAGAACGCGTCACCTGAGCTGGCGTTACGTCCGCATCGCCGGAGCGGTTCTGGCCGCATTGGCCGCAATGGCCGCAACGGCGCCGGCGTTCGCGGCGGAAGCGGGAGCCGCCGGCGAAACCAAGGCCGCCCTTCCGACGATACAGAAGAGCGTGAGCGCCGATGGCGTCGATTACGGCAAGGAAGCCGCGGGGCCGGCCGGCCACCGCTTCCAATACCGCATCGTGCTGACGATGCCCGAAGACGTGCAAGGCCTGAAATCGCTGCTCTACACCGTGAAGGACAAGCCCGATGCGGCCATCGGCCCCATCGCCGATTCGGTCCACGCCGTCATCCTCGATGCCTCGGGGAAGGCGAAATGCACGCTGGATCCCGTCGCGAAGAAGACCGGCGGCAGGTTCTACATCGCCCTCGGCGACCTGAAGCGCGCCTGCCCCGGGCTCTCGTTCGGCGACACCGTGCAAATCGATTACATCGCGGCGCTTTCGGCGAAGGCGAAGCCCGGCAGGTACCCGAACACCGCGAAGCTCGTCTTCGACCGGGGGAACGGCAAGGAGGAGACCGTCGAGGTGACGGCGAAGGTGAAGGTGCCCATCACGCCGGCGAAGGGGACGCCGGCCGCCTCGCGCCTTCCGAAGACGTCGGATGCGCTGCCCTGGGCCGCCCTCATCGCGGCCATCGTGTCGGGGCTCGCCCTCGCCGGCGCGCAACGGCGCCGCAACCGCGAGGAGGCAAGCCGTGAATGAGCAGCGAAACCAGCGGATTTCGGGCTTCGGGAGAAACGGGAGAAGGTCTTGCATCCGCCTGCAGCCATGCAGCAGCCCGCAGGGACCACGCACCATGACCAACAACACGACCCCACTGAACGGCACCCTCGCC
>SUUF01000006.1:30088-43525 GCA_015062635.1 Coriobacteriaceae bacterium
CGCTCTGCGCGCTTGCGGCGGCGCCGCCCGATGCGGCGCAGGCCGAGGACGCGAGCATCGCCGTCGAGACGAACGGGCCCACGGCGGCGCTGCGCATCTACCAGCTCTTCGACGCCGATATAGCACCCAACGACGGCACCGATGCGCAGTTTCCCGCCGAGACGGCCGCCCCCGACGCCTACCCCGGCATCGGGGCGCGCATCAGCTGGTCGTCGAAGGTCTCGGAAGAGGCGACGCTCTCGTTCCTCGACGAGAACGGCTTCGGCGAATGGCTCGCCGGCAAATACCCGGACGCCGACGACGAGGACATCGCGCAGCAGCATGGCCGCGCGCAAAACGCAGCCGAATACATCGCCGAGCGCATCGGGGGCTCGGATGACGATCCCGATGCCGCGACCGCACCCGTCACGAAGGCGGCGAGATCGTTCGCGCTCGAGCTCGCGAAGGCGCTCGATGCCGCCTTCACGGCAGGAGACGCGGCCGTGTACCGCGCCGAGGCCGACGATGACGGCATCGCCGAGTTCACCGGCGCGCAGGGCTACTACCTGTTCGTGAGCGACGACGCGGCGATCGGGCACGACGAGGCGGCAACGGCGCCCATCTGGGTTCCGCTCGGCGGCTCGACCACGCGCATCGCGCTCAAGGCGGCCATTCCCACGCTCGACAAGCAGGTGCGCGAGGACTCGACCGGCATGTGGGGCGCGGGCGCAGACGCGGGCAACGGCCAGGACCTCGAATACCGGCTCGTCGCCACGCTGCCCTCGAACATCGGCGCCTACGATTCCTACCACCTGAAATTCACCGACACGCTGCCCGCGGGGCTCGCGCTTTCCGGCGGCGACGCGCGGTCGGTGCGCGTGACGATAGGCAAATCGATCGACATCACCGCCGACCTCGTGGAAGACGCCGGCAGCATCGATTATTCCGATGGGGTCCTCCACGTGGACATCGCCGACATCAAGACCGTGCACGCGGGCGTTTCCGTCAATGCCGGCTCGACCGTCGAGGTGGGCTACCGCGCGCATCTCACCCCGGATGCCGTCATCGGGCAGCCGGGAAACGAGAATTCCGCGCAGCTCGCATACACGGCCGACCCGGTGACGGGCGCCGACGGGACCACGATTCCCGACGGGCACAAGACGCGCACCTACACGTACCGGCTCGACGTGAACAAGGTCGACAAGCAGACGCACGAGAACCTCGCGGGAGCGCGGTTCACGGTTGAGCGCATCGATGTGCCCGATGCGGGGCACGCGGAAGGCCGGGTCGAAGAACCGGCCGAGGAACCGGTCGGCGACCCGGCCGAAGGGCAAGCCGGGAAACGGGATGAGGGTCCGTACGCAAGCACCGGCCGGCAACCCGGCGCAGACGCAGCGCGCACGCGTTCCGGCAACGCGGGAGATTCCGGCGGCACCGCAGCCCGGCGCTACGTCCAGGCAGACGGATCGCTCGCCCTAGAGCCGCATGAATTCACAACCGGCGATGACGGTCGCTTCAGCATCCCGCGCATCGATTCGGGTTCCTACGTGCTGCACGAGACCGCCGCCCCCGAGGGATACGAGTTGCAAGACGCCGACATCACCATGCGCATCGAGGCGCGCATCGGCGAGACGGGCCAGCTTGAATCGTGGGACGCCACGACCTCGGGCGGCGAGGCGGCGACATCGTCCGACACCGACATCGCCACGCACGTCGTCGGCGAATCGACGAGCATCGAAACCGGCGTGGTGAGCGTGCAGACCCCAGACGACAAGAAGGCGCCCATGCCCCTCACCGGCCGCGAGGGCACCGGCGTCGCCCTGGCCGTCGCGGGCGGGGTGCTGCTCGCCTCGATAGCCGGCCTGCACCGAGGCCGCCGCCGGGAGGATCGCACGCGCATGCGAGCGCCTGCCGGGACGAGGGGGCGCTAGATGCGCCGCCTCGGAACCGGCGCCATCGCCCGGGCGGCGCCGCGGGTGCGCACGGCCGCCTGCCTGTTGGGGCTCGCCGCCTCGCTCGGCGTGCTGCTGTACCTGAACGCGGCCGACCTGAGCTCGCAGTGGGAGGCGCAGCGGGACATCGAGCGGATGCAGCAGGCCTATGCCGATGCGGACGAGGGCGTCCGCGGAGAATGCCTGCGCCAGGCGCGGCTCTACAACCGCGCGCTTGCCGGCGAACACGTCGACGCAACGCTCCTTCCCTATCGCAAGCAGCTCTTCTACCAGGAGGAACCGATGATGTCGTTCATCGAGATACCCGCCATATCGGTGCGGCTGCCCGTCTATCACGGCACCGCCGAAAACGCCTTGATGGCGGGCGTCGGCCATTGGGAGGGATCGTCGCTGCCCGTCGGCGGCGTGGGCACGCGCTGCGTGCTGATGGGCCATTCCGGCATGCGCGACACGCGGATGCTCGATGACCTGCACAAGCTCGTGCCGGGCGACCGCATCGTCTTGCACACGTTGAACGACCCCTATTGCTACGAGGTCCTCGCCGCGCAGGTGGTGAAGCCGGACGAGCTCGAGAAAGCCATCGCGCCCGTGCCCGGACGCGACCTCCTCACGCTCGTCACGTGCACGCCGGCCGGGGTGAATTCGCATCGGCTCGTCGTGGATGCCCAGCGCTGCGCCTACGACGAGGAAACGCGCCCGGGCGTCGGCATCGGCGCCTACGTGAACGACCGCACCCTGCCGCTTGCCGTGGCCGCCGCGTTCGCCCTGGCGCTCACGGCATCGGGCGCCATACGCCGGGCGGCGTCGGCGCATTGGAAACACCGGAAGAAAGGAACATCATATGCCTGAAATCGCAACCACCACCATGCGCGAACGATTGGGCGCGCTCTTCGCATCCGGGCTGCTCGCGGCCACGATGGGAGCCGGCACGCTCGGCATGCCCGCCCCCGCCTGGGCCGCCGACACCGCGACCATCGCGATCACCGTCAAGGACAACGCCCCCGCGGCGAAATACAACATCTACAAGCTCTTCGACGCCGACATCGAGCCGAATGCCGCATCTGAAACGCATCCCGGCATCGCGACCCATGTGAGCTGGAACAACGACGCCAAGGCCGCCACGCTCGCCTTCCTCGACGCGAACGGGTACGGCGCGTGGCTGAAGACGCGCTTCCCCGCATACGACGAGGCGGCGCTCGCAACGCAGCACGACCGGCCGCAAAACGCCGCCGAGTTCATCGCCAAGCAGATCGGCGCCTCGCCCAACGATGCGCAGGCGGCCACCAAACCGCAGACGAAGGCCGCGCGGTCGTTCGCGCTCGAGCTCGCGAAGGCGCTCGACGCCGCCTTCCGCGCCGGCGGGGCGACCATCTACCACGCCGAGACGACGGCGGCGGACGGCACCAAGGCGTCGTTCACGGGAACCGAGGGCTACTACCTGTTCGTCACCGATGACGCCTCGCTCGGCCCAGACGAGGCCGGCACCTCCCCCATCTGGGTGCCGCTGGGCGGTTCCACGTCCGTCATCCAAGAGAAGACGGCGGCCCCCACGTTCGACAAGCAGGTGATGGACGATTCCGCGGGAAGCACCTGGGGCAAGGCGGCCGACGCGAACGCCGCCCAGGACCTCGCGTTCAAGCTCACCGCGACCCTTCCCGACAACATCGGCGCCTTCGACACGTACCTGCTGCAATTCGAGGACACGCTGCCCGCCGGGCTCTCGCTTTCCGGCGACGGCACCTCATCGGTGGTCGTGAAGGTCGATGGCGCGACGACGATCACCGGCGACCTCACGGGCAAGGCCGGGTCCATCTCGTATTCCGGCAACAAGCTCGTCGTGCGCATCGACGACATCAAGACCGTGCACAAGAACCTGCAGGTCGGCAAGGATTCGACGGTGACCGTCGAGTACCGCGCGCACCCGAACGGGAAGGCCGCCATCGGCGCCGGCGGCAACCAGAACGGCGCCATCTTGAAGTACACGAACAACCCGGTGACCCACTCCGACGGGTCGGGGCCCGACGGCGGCGGCACCGGCGAGACCACCCCCTCGACCTCGACGCTCTTCACGTACCGCATCGACCTGACGAAGGTCGACAAGCAGACGCACGAGAACCTCGCCGGCGCGAAGTTCACCGTGCAGGTGGCGAAATCGAACTCGGATGACGCCTCGAAGGGCGCCTACGTGCAGGCAGACGGCTCTCTTGGCACGGACGCCCACGCCTTCGTCACCGACGCGAAGGGCTCCTTCAGCATCCCGCGCATCGACGAGGGCGTCTACACCATCCACGAGACCGAGCCGCCCGCCGGCTACGAGCTCGAAGACGCCGACATCACGCTCACCGTTTCGCGCACGTTCGACGGGCAGAAGCTCGCGTCGCTTTCCGCCACGTCCACCGGCGGCGAGGGAACGAAGACGCTCGCCACCGACATCGTCACCAATGCAACGGCGGAAGCGGCCACCGGGGCGGCAAAGGTGGTGACCTCGGACGACAAGAGAATCGCGATGCCCATAACCGGCATGGACGGCGTGACGGCGGGCATCGTCTTCGGCACGGGCGCGGTGGTGCTCGGCCTGGCCGGATGGTATGCGACGCGCCGCAAGCGCAACGGCGGGGCCGAATGATGGAAGCGGCATGGCATGAACCGCCCGCATGGACGCCCCTTTGCGCAGGAGGGGAATGCGCCGCGCGGCATCGGGGTGCGCATCATCCGAGCGATCTCGCTGATGCTCATCGCCGGTGGCATCGCGCTGCTCGCCTTCATCGACGGCTCCGACCTCTACGCGCAATGGCAGGCAGAATCGCACATCAGCCAATTCAGCGCCGTGTTCGACGATTCCGCCGACCCCGCGCGCCTGGAATGCCTGCGGCAGGCCCAGCTCTACAACGAGCAGCTCGCCGGCAGCGGCGTGCACGATGGGGTCGCGCCCTATGCACGGCAGCTCTTCTACCGGCACGAACCGATGATGAGCTACCTCGAGATACCGAAGATCGCCGTGAAGCTGCCCATCTACCACGGAACGGGCGACGAGGAGCTGATGGCCGGCGTCGGGCATTGGGAGGAATCGTCGCTGCCCGTGGGCGGCCGAAGCGCGCATTGCGTGCTGATGGCGCATTCGGGCATGCGAAACGCCCGGATGTTCGACGACCTGCGCAAGCTCGAGGCGGGAGACCGCTTCACCATCTGGACGCTGAACGACCCGTACTGCTACGAGGTGCTCGATGCGAAGACCGTCGAACCCGACGCGGCGCCCGCGCTCTTGAGCATCGAGGACGGCCGCGACCTGGTAACGCTCGTCACCTGCACGCCCTACGGCGTGAACTCGCACCGCCTGCTCGTGCGCGCCGAGCGTTGTCCGTACGACGGCGAGCGTATGCACGACGTGGGCATGGAGGCATATGTGAACGACCGCAACCTGCCGTTCATGGCAGCGCTCGCGCTGGTGGCGGCCTGCGCGGCGGCAGGCCTGGCCACGTGCGTCGTGCGCGAGGTGCGCGCGCATCGCATGCGGCCATGGGATATGAGGAGTGATGGATATGCGTAAACGAAAGCAAGGACCGCCCCGCGCGCTGCAGATGGGCTCGGCCCTCCTGACGCTCGCGCTCGTCGCGGGCTTGGCCCCCGCGTCGTTCCCCGCGCGCGCAGACGAGCCTGCGCCAGGCGAAACCGTGCGGGCAAGCACCTGCGTCATCGCGCGCGCCAACAACGCCGCGGCATTCTCGGCGGAACCCGTGATAGGCGAGCTCGACGGCACGTACCTGCTGGCCTACGAATCGGCAGAAGACGCCCGGGATGCGATCGAGAGGCTCGCGCCCGCCTGCAAATTCGCCGAGATGGACGGCACGCTCCGCGCCGCCGATGCGCAACGGGAAGAGTCGGGCGATGCCCCGGCCTATGCCGCGGACGCCGACCCGTTCACGTTGGCCACCCAGGCGATGGACGCCGGGGAGGACGCAGGCGATGATGCGGGCATCCTCGACGGCCTCGCCTCGCTCGTGGCCGGCGCCGATGCCGGCGACGGTGACGAGCAGGAGCCGGATGACGATGGGACGCAGGACGCGGGTGAAGGCGGGCCGGCCGAAGCGGGAGATGACGCCGCCGCCGAAACGCCCGATTCCGACGACCCCCGCCCGCTCATCGCGCTCGTCGATTCCGGGGCGCCCGACTCCCCCGCCATCGTCGACGCCGTCTCGCTCGTCGACGCCCCGGCCGATGACGAGAGCGGGCATGCCGCGCACGTGCTCGACGCCATGCTGCGGCAAGCGCCCGACGCCCGCGTCATCGCGGTCCGCGTGCTCGACGCAAACGACCAGGGCACCATCGCCGCTACGTACGCGGGCATACAGGCCGCCATCGCCGCCGGTGCCGACATCATCAATCTGTCGCTCTACGCTCCCGCGACCGAGGAGTCGGCCGCGATCGCCGCCGCCATCGACGAGGCCCGCGAAGCCGGCATCACGGTGGTCGCCGCCGCCGGCAACGACGGCGCCGACGGCGGCGGCTATGTGCCGGCCAACGCCGACGAGGCCATCACGGCCGGCTCGTGCGATGCCGATGGCATGCGCATCGCCTCCTCGAACTACGGCGAGTCGGTGGACGTGTATGCCGTGTCGGACGCCACGAGCATCGCATGCGCGCTCACGACCGGATGGCTCGCCGCGAACTCGACCCTCGACGACCCGCTTGCCGACCTCGCGAGCCAATTCGGCGCGGGAACCTTCTTCGCGACCGCGGACGACCCATCGGCCGGCCCGCCCGCAGCGAGCGCCGACGCCGATGACCCGACGGCGGGAGAAACCCCAGACAGGCCTGCCGGCGCTCCCGAAAGCGGAGGCGATTCCGGCGGGAACCGCGCAACCCCTTCCGACGCGAAGGCCCCCGAATCGCACGCGGATGCCCCGAAAGTCCACGACAAAGCGAAGCAGCCGGCGAAGACGCCGGTGAAAGCCGCCGCCTCGACCGCGAACCTCGAATCGGGCATGGCGATAACGACGAAGAAGACCGAGTTGCGCAGCGACTTGTTCTGGGGAAACCACGTGGTCGACCGCCGCTCGAGCGCCGTGCCCGCGAACGAGGTGCGTTTCGCGAACGGATCGAAGCTCTCGCTCGCCTCGGCGAAGATGACGGTTTCGGGATTCAAGAAGAAGCCGGTGAAGGGCGCGAAGCGCATGGAAATGTCGAGCGGCGACGGCTTGAAGACCTATGCCGTGTGGATTCCCTTCAATGCGTCGTACGTGACCGGCAAGAACGTGAAGATTCCCGGAAAGATAACGCTCACATGGGAAAACGTGGCGACTGACGCCGATGGCGACAAGCTCGACCTCTCGGTTTCGGCGACCGACATCTACGTGAAGTCCAACCGCGCCGACGCGAAGAAGAGCGAGTACATCGCCATCTTCGCGAGCTCCTACGGCAATGCCACGGGCACCGCGAACTACCTGAAGCTGTGCTCGCGCCTGTCGTTCAAGAGCGGCCGCGACCCGATGTGCGGCCTGACGGCGAACGTGGCCTGCCACCTGTACAAGCACGGCAGCGCCAAAGACACGAAATCGCAGTTCGTCATGGGCATACAAGACCTCGACCAGCCCGACAAGACGCTGCATCCCTACGAGGCCGCGCGCTATGGCGACGGCGATGAATACGTCGAGGGAATGAAGCTGATCTCGGGTTTCGAGAAAACGGTATGGCTGCAAGACGACTTCCCGAAGAAGGAGAAGGCGGGCTCGGACAGCTGGACGAACCCGACGGTCGACGGCAAGGGCATCTGGGGGCCGAGCGTCATCGGCGCGGCCTCGTCGTCGGCGCAACGTGCCAGCGGCCTTCTACGCCCGACCAAGCAGGTGTTCCATAAATCGATCCTCGATTATTCGCGTTACTACCGCGCCGGCGCCATCGTGCGCACGTCCGGCGGGAAGGGATTCTCGTTCAGATGGTGGGGCAGCAACTGCACCACCGCGCTGCTCGTCGAATACGAGGGCATCCGCATCCGCGACAAGAACGACGCCAAGCGCACGAGCGGAACTAACCGCACCGACCGCGCCATCATCGAGAAGACCGTGGATGACGACGGCCTGCGCTGGTCGGACAATGCCGACGACTTCCGCGGCACGCGCTGCAAGACCTCCTTCCGAACGACCGACGTCGCCTGGAAGGGAGCGGCGACATACCGCTTTTCGGCAAAACCGGGCTACCGCGTGAGCCAGGTGAAGCTCATCCCCTACATCGGCGCGAGCGCCCAGGCCGCAACCGTCTACACCTCGGGCAAGCAGCTCGAATCGCTTGCATTCGCGCCAACCGGCGCCAACAAGACGGTGCGCGACTACGACATCATCGTCTCGACGGCCGCCGTGCCGCCGGGCGTGGCGCGCATCACGGCAAAGAAGACGCTCACGGGCGGCACGCTTTCGGCCGGCCAGTTCAGCGTCGGCCTGTATCAGGCCATGGATGCGCGCGCGAAACCGCTGCAGACGAAGGCGAACGACGCCTCGGGCGGCTTCACGTTCGACCCGATTTCGCTGGTCTATTCCGATGCCGACCCCAACCCGAAGACGCACGTGTACTACCTGCACGAGATCGCCGGGTCGGACCCCGACATCCGCTACGACAACACCTGGTACAAAGCCGAGGTGAAGGTCTCGTACGATGCATCGTTCAAGCCGACGGTCTCGGTTTCCTACACGAACATGACCACGAAGGCCGCCGTGAGCATCCCGACGTTCGCCAATTCCCGCGAGTCGGTTCCGGGAACCGTGTCGTTCGTCCCCAAAGCACGCAAGACGCTCGCGGGCGGCACGCTGCATGCCGATGAATTCGCCTTCGAGCTGCATCGCGGCGGCGATGGGAAGCTGTTGCAGGCGAAGCGGAACGACGCCGACGGCATGGTCGCATTCAGCGCGCAGACGTACAGCGCCGACGATATCGGCAAGACCTACCATTATTGGATCTGCGAGACGCCGGGCGACGATCCCGAGGTGGGCTACGATACCAGCTGGTGGTCGGTCGACGTGACCATCGTGCGCGACCACCTCAACCTGCTGACGGCCTCGGCCGTCTACCGCAAGCACGGCGAAGCGGACGCAAAGCCCGGCGCCGCGAAAAGCGATTGCTATTGCCCGGCGACGTCGAGCGCCGCGCCGAACGGCGATTGGACGTTTGCCACCATCTACCACGCCAATGGGGCGACGGTCAACGAGGCGCGCGAGGATGGGAAGGTGCTCGACCCCCTGACGACCACCACGCGCAAGCAGAACGACACCGCCAACTCCACCTGGGGCCTGGGAGACTACAACCACCCCGGTGCCAGCTTCAAGCTGAAATACGACGGCTACCTGCCCACGGGATTCTGGATCGTCGGCAGCCCGACCGGCACCTGGCGCATCCACGAGGCGCAGCTCTTCGACGTCGAGCGCGACGTCATACTCGCCTGCGGCCTCACGCCCGCAGAGAAAAGCTCGGTCGACCTCTACGCCGAATGGGTGCCGGCCGATTCCAGCGCGGTGTGGTATTCCAACGAGACCTACGGCGACATTCCCGAGCGGAACGCGACGGCCTATGCCAGCTTCGCGAACACGCGCAAGTCCTTGCAGGCGAGCGTGCCGGTAACCGCGAAGAAGGCGTTCAAGCGCGCAGATGGCGCGGCGATGCCCATCGCCGACGGGCAATTCGCCCTCGAGCTGCGCAAGGGCTCCCCCACCGGCGAGCTCATCGCGCGCAAGGCGGTGCCGGCCGCGGCCACGGGCGAGGCGGCGGTCTCGTTCGGCACGCTGTCCTTCACTGCCGACGACGTTGGCGAGCACGTCTATTACCTGGTGGAACAGCCGGGAGCCGACGCCAACATCGACTACGACACCGAAACGAGGAAGATAGTCGTGACGGTCGCGCTTGAAAAGCGCGTGATCGGGGGCGTTTCAACGAGCACGCTTTCGGCACGCATCTCGTCGGGCGAAAACCCGGTGTTCCAGAACATCTACCATCCGGCTTTCGACGCGCTCGCCTACAAGCACGGGAAAAACGCCGACGGCCTCGACGCGCCGCTTGCGGGGGCGACCTTCGATTTATTCGAGATACCCGCGCTTGGCGACAAGGCGGCGCCGGCGCTGCCGACGGCGCTGACCGACGCTTCGGCATTCGAGCGCGCCTTCACGCTGGATGCCAAATCGAACGCCTACCTCTATGATAAGGCGGCGCTCGAATCGGAATTCGGGTTGAAATACGCCGCATCGATGACGAGCGGCGCCGACGGCTACGCCCGCACATCGGATGGCGCCCTCGATGCAGGCCATGCCTACGCCCTCGTCGAGGTGAAGGCACCCACCGGCTACTTCCTGAACGACCGGCGCGCACCGGTTTCGTCCGCCCCGTACTGCTACATCATCGACGACTACGCGCCCGACGGTTCGCCCGCGCATGCAGCCTGGCCCACCGGCGACGGCGCCCAGGCGCTGACGTACACGAACAAGGACTCGCACGGCGCCGCGGTGAACGAGAGCACGTATGCCGGGCCCGTCACCGAGGCCTGGCTCGGATACCGGCTGGAAATCGGGTCGCCGGCATCGACCGCCGCGCCCGATGTGAAACACGAGTTCTCGAATCCGCGCACGGAAGACCCGCTCGGGGGGCTGGGCGTGAAGAAGGTCGACGGCGCGACCGGCGAGCCCGTCGCAGGCGCCGTGTTCTGGGCGTGGGATGAAACCGCATTCGAAGAAGCCCTCGCCGCCTACCGGGCGGAAGCGGGCGCGGGGTACGACGCCCGGGAATTCCTGGAATCCCTCGCCGAGGGCGGTACGGACGATTCGGCAGGCGATTCCCCTGACGTCGAGCCGGCGGTCAAGCTCGACCCCACCGATTCCTACGGCTTTGCGGCCACCTCGGCACGCGAGCTTGCGCCCGGCCGTTACCGTGTGGTCGAGATGGAGGCGCCGCCCGCCTACGACGAGCCCGAATACGATTTCGATGCCGCCGATGGCGGAGATTCGGGCAATGCCATCGTTACGGTCGCCCCGAACGCCATATCCTATGTGGCGCACCCCATCGAAAACGAATACAACCCCGATTCCGCCATGGCCGAGATCGAGGCGGTCAAGCTCCTCGAGGGAGCGCAACCCGCTGCCGGCCAGTTCGCGTTCAAGCTCTACGCCGCCGATGACGACGCGTTCGCGAAACCCCTGCTCCATGCCACGAACGACGCGCAAGGGCTCGTTTCGCTCGGATGCTTCGCGTTTTCGCAGGAAGGCGGCGGCACCTACGCGTTGCAAGACGCCGCCGGGGCCACGGTGGATACGGCAGCAGGCCAGGGCTATTCGAAGACGTATCGGTACCGCATCGTCGAGGACATCCCCGCCGAGGCGACGGGCACCGATTCCGCCGGGAAGCGGTGGACATTCGGCGATTACGTCGCAGCGAACGGGCGCATCGCCGCCGCCGAGTCGGACATCAGCTGGCAGTTGGGCGACATCGTCTACGATCCGCACGTATGCGGCGTGACGGTGAGCATCGGCACCGAAGACGGCCTCGTGGTCGACGTTGACTACTCCGGCAACGGCGCTGGAAACCGTTTCGAGAACGACGACGTCGGCAACGGCAAGGGCGGCGTACGCGTGAAGAAGGTCGACGAGGACGGGCACGGCGTCGCCGGGGCCACGTTCGAGGTGACCGGCACGCCCGCCGGAAGCAACGCGCCGTTCACGACCCGCTTCGCATCGGGCGAGGATGGCATCGCCCAAACCGATGCCGAACGGCTGCCCCTGGGCACCTATACCGTGCGCGAGATCGAGGCGCCCGATGGCTACTTCCTGAACGAGGGGTGGTCACGCACGTTCAAGATCGAGCGCGAGGGGCAGGTGGCTGACTTCACGGCCGGAAAAGCCGACTGGTGCGTCGATGAGACCACGCGCAGCATTCCCCTGCCCGTCACCGGCGGCGAGGGCGTGGCGTGGCTTGCGGCCATGGCAATGGCCGCCGTGGCAGGAGGCCTCGCGCTTCGACATGCAAGCAGGCGAAACGCCCGATGGCGCACCTGGTAAGCGTCTCGCCCACCCGCGCGGCCATGCCGCAAAATGAAATGAGCCGGAGGACGTTCCCCCGGCTCATTTTTCCATTCGTATTCGTTATTCCGAATCGTGCAGTTCGGGAAGGGGGTACTTCTCGTACGCCTCTATCACCCGAAGCTCGTAATCTTTGCGCGAGCTCTTCGCCGTGGTGTCGAGCACGAGTCCGCAGGCGACGCAGAGCAGGCCGGTGCTCACGAGCCCGAGCGCGAGCATTGCCGACGGGAAGCGCTCGACCAGGCCGGTCTGATGGTATTCGACGACGACGGGAATGCCGATGATGAGGCCGAGCAACACGAATAGCGCGGCGAACAGCGTGAACAGCGCGAGCGGGCGGTAATCCTTGAACAGGGAGCCGATCATGCGCAGCACCGCGAGGCCATCCGAGAACGTGTCGAGCTTCGATTCGCTCCCTTCCGGACGGTCGCGGTAATCGATGGGAACCTCGTGCACGCGCCAGCGCTTGTCGACGGCGTGGATCGACAGCTCGGTCTCGATTTCGAAACCAGCCGATTCCACGGGCATGGTCTTCGCGAACACCTGCGAGAATCCGCGATAGCCCGTCATGACATCGTTGAAGCTGAAGCCGTAGATGCGTTTGATGAGGAATCGCACGAGGTTGTTGCCGAACCCGTGGAACGCGCGGTCGTTTTCACGGCCGTAGCTGCCGTTCGAGAGGCGGTCGCCGATGGTCATATCGGCGGTTCCCTCCAGGAGCGGACGCACGAGATCGGCAGCGGCCTCGGCAGGGTACGTATCGTCGCCATCTACCATGAGGTAGGCGTCGGCGTTTATGTCGCGAATCATCTGGCGGACGACGTTGCCCTTGCCTTGGCGCGTCTCGCGCCGCACGATGGCGCCATGGGCGCGCGCGATGCTGGCGGTATCGTCGCTCGAGTTGTTGTCGTACACATAGATGTCGGCGGAAGGCAGCTCACGCCTGAAATCGTCGACCACTTTCGCGATGGTGGCTGCTTCGTTGTAGCAGGGTATGAGGACGGCGATTGTGGCGCCTTCCGGACTATATGGCATGCTCTCCTCCATTTAGGTATCTCCGGGCACGTAATTGTAGTCGCATCATCTGATATGGCAACAGAAAGCGCCCGATAGGCATGGAGACTCCACGCAGGTTGCCGGCACGCCCATCGTCTATGCATGACAAGCTGCTGTACATGCCGTATGCCCGATGATGCGTTGGACAGCGCCTTCGCATTCGCCGGGTTTCCCATCTGGGAGCTTTGCGTTAGAATCTACAGTCGCACCTCTGCGAGGCTGCTTCGCGCGCCCATAGCTCAATTGGATAGAGCACCGGACTTCTAATCCGACGGTTGTAGGTTCGAGTCCTACTGGGCGCGCCAGACCATTCCCCCCGATTCCAACCCCCGCGATCCGCATGGCGCGCTCAACGCGCGCTGCCCTCGCTGGAAACGCGCCACCGGCGCGTTTCCCGGGCGCTC
>SUUF01000006.1:43625-45904 GCA_015062635.1 Coriobacteriaceae bacterium
CCCCGCGATCCGCATGGCGCGCTCAACGCGCGCTGCCCTCGCTGGAAACGCGCCACCGGCGCGTTTCCCGGGCGCTCGGGCGGTTCGAGTCCTACTGGGCGCGCCAGACCATTCCCCCCGATTCCAACCCCCGCGATCCGCATGGCGCGCTCAACGCGCGCTGCCCTCGCTGGAAACGCGCCACCGGCGCGTTTCCCGGGCGCTCAAGTGTGTCCCTGGTCGCCACATGTATGTCCCCGGTCGCCACATGTGTGTCCCCGGTCGCCCGGGGACAGTCCCCGGGCGCCACATGTATGTCCCCAAGAGACCGGCGTTTGGATTTGGGTAAAAATTGAGCCGCGCAGGAGGAGACAGGAGATAGGTCCCGCACTGCATCGCACCAAGGAGACGTCCCGATGGCTGGTACCGGGTGGTGCTCAAGCGCAGCTGCGAGGACGGTAGGAGCCTGCGCGGCTACTTTGAACCTCTCAGGGTTCAACGAATTAGTTAGGTTTTCCTAACACCGAGAAGAATACCAGACCTGCGCTCAGTTGCAAGCCCTAATCGCAAAAAAGTTAGGATTTCTTAACTCCAACCATTAACCTCGGAATACACGCCGCTCGCGGACATTAAAAAGCCCGGGGAATCGCTTCCCCGGGCCCGTTCGCATTCACACGACGCGAAGTCGCTTACTTGAGCGGCTGGATGTCGTACTTGCTCATGTCGACATCCTTGAACTTCGAGCGCTGGAACTTATCCTTCAGCTTATATGGAACCGTGCAGTCGAAGATCGTCTTGCACGAAATGCCGTCGTCGGGCAGCAGCGGGTTGTAATAGGTGCGCTCGGACGGATCGAGCGGATGGCAGCGCACACCGGGAATCGTGATGATGTCGCGGTCGCCCTGGAATCGCGTGTTCATCGCCCACAGCACGTCGTTGGTATCGAAGATGTCGACATCGTCGTCAACGAGGATCACATGCTTGAGCTCGCTAAACGCAGAGAACGCGATGAGCGCGGCCTGGCGCTGGCGACCCTCGTCGGAAGGCATGCCCTTCTTGAACTGGATGA
Source organism: Coriobacteriaceae bacterium (assembly GCA_015062635.1). Classification (GTDB taxonomy): domain Bacteria; phylum Actinomycetota; class Coriobacteriia; order Coriobacteriales; family Eggerthellaceae; genus UMGS1519. Next base: position 44,674 of record SUUF01000006.1, read on the forward strand.
TGGCGAGATACTTGCCGCCACCCGAAGAATGGCAATACACGCCGGTCACGCGGCCGGGAAGCGCCGCATCGACCATGCGAAGGATCGAGGCCTCGGTGGGGATGCCGGCCATCGAGACATGCTCCTCGGACGGGCCGATGCATGTCTGGATGATGGGATCCTGGCGATAGGTGACCGCTTTCACCTTGATGATGGGCACGGAAGGATTCGCAGCGCCGGTATACCCCGGGAATTCGGGCATGGCCTTGCCCGTGTGCGTGTTCTGGTCCTCCTCGACGCGCTTGCCGCACAGCAGCTCGCCCTCGATGACGAACTCGGCATTCGCGATGGCCTTGCCCGGGATGGAGATGCAGTTGCACAGCTCGACCGGCTTGCCACGCAGCGAACCGGCAACCTGCAGCTCATCGAAGCCATACGGGGTCGTCGGCGCCTCGAAGCACGAGGCGATCTCGATGGCCGGATCGACGCCGATGCTCACGGAAATCGGCAGGTTCTGCCCCATGGCCTCGGCCTTCTCGAACATCGCGCCGATGTGGCGGCCGCCCGGCACCATGTAGATGGAGATCTCGTCTTTGCCCTGCAGGCACATGCGGTGGATGGTGACGTCCTGCACGCCCGTCTCGGGGTCGGCGGCATATGCCATGCCAAGCGTGATGTACGGGCCGGCGTCTTCCTCGGTGTTCTGCGGCGCGGGAAGGATCGTGCGGATATCGAAATCGGGGTCGCTCGCGTACTTCACAACCTCCTGGCACGGAACCTCGCCCTCGACCACGACCGGCGGAATCGGGTTGTTCACGGCATCTTTCAGCAGATAACCGAGTTTGCGCGGTTCGCAGTCGAGCAGATAGCCGACGCGCTCGCGGGTCGCAAGCAGGCCGATGGCCACGCGCTTGCCCGGGAAGCCCTTGATGTTGTTGAAAATGAGCGCCGGACCGGCCTTCGTCGGGCGCATGACGGTTCCGCCAGCGCCGACATGGCGGTACACGCCGGAAATCTCGGCGTGCGCATCGACCTCGGTATCGGTATAGGCAATCTGCCCATCGATTGTCTTCAGCAGCTCAATTGCGGAACGCAGGCTATCGACCATCGAACCCTCCTTGATAGCAATCAATACATATTGCATGAATTGTACGTTATAGGAGGATGAAATATAGGGGCAGAAACCCATTTTGGTTTAACAGTCACTATCACCACAGAATTAGAGTCGCCCGTGCGCGTTTAAGCATCAACC
>SUUF01000066.1 GCA_015062635.1 Coriobacteriaceae bacterium
CGGTTTTCGCATCGTGATGTCCCATAAGTTGAAAAAGTTTGCACGGGCTGTTTTATCCTTCATGCGAATGGCCAGAAACCGACCTCCGACTCATCCGCGCCCCGCGATATGGGGTACCATGATAGGCGAAGCCAACGGAAAGGAGCCGCCATGAGGGCGTTCATCGCGTTGGAGTTGCCCGAGGCGTTCTGGCGGGACACGGCCGCCCTCGCCCGCGAGCTCGGCACCCAGGTGACCGGGCGTTTCCTGAAAGCGCAGACCTACCATCTGACCTTGGCGTTTCTCGGCGATATCGACGATGCCGGCAAGCAGCGAGCCGTCGACGCGATCGACGCCGCCTGCGCGGGACTCGCGGCCATCCCCCTGGCATGCGATGGCCTCGGAAAGTTCGGCCGCGCGCAAGACGCCACGCTCTGGCTGGGCATTCAACGCTCGGGCAATCTGGAACAGCTTGCACGCCGTATGCGCGAGGAGCTCGACGTCCGGGGCATCGGCTACGATTCCAAGCCCTTCAAGCCCCACATCACGCTTGCACGGCGGGCGCGCATCCCCCGCTCTCCGCTTCCCGCGCTCGCGTTCCCGCGCGACGACATCGCAACCGATGTCACGCTTTTCAAAAGCGAGCTCTCGCACGAAGGCGCGTCGTACAAGCCGCTCTACACCGTGCGCCTGCACGGCATGGGCGACGGCGATGGGGACCCTAGCTGAATTTCACGACGCACAGAATGATGAACGAAACGACGACGGCGATCGTGATCGGCCATCCCCAGCGTTCGGGCACCGAGCTCAGGGACTTCACCAACAGGGGGTACAGGACCCAAATGTAGAGCGTCACCAGCGTGCCGAGCAGCACGTCGTTCACGAGCCATGCCTGCTGCAGCACGTTGAAGGGCAGATACGAGTTGTCCCACAGCGGATACACGCCGGTGACGGGGTCGGGCTGGTTCAGCAGCAGCCCCATCGACAGCTCGCCGATCATGCTCGCGAGCACTGCGAACAGCCAGAAGCGCAACACCGCCCGCCACTTGGGTTGATAGCGGTATATCAGCCAATCGCGCTGCGGCACCAGCAGCAACGCGCACAGCACCGATGCGATCCCATACACGCAGAACGGGTACATCGGGTCGGCGAACACGAGCGAATCGTCATCGACGATGCCAAACGCCCAATCGTTGAACAGGCAATAGGGAATCTCGACCCAGTGCCCGATAATCGAGAAAATGCAAAACCCGATGGCCAAGCCCCGCCAGAAGCGCAGGCTCCACGGCGCCCAGCCCGCCTTCACGCCATACGTGCGCATGACCTCGGGGTCGCGCTCGAACGCCACGGCGCGCTTCGGCGTCACCGGCGCCTTCCAGCGCCCCTGCGCGCCAGCTCGGGTTTCCTCGGTCATCGGGCTCCTTTCACCAGCACGCGCCAACTAGCTCGCCGCCGAGCTCGAAGAGCCGCCCGCAGCGTCCTGCACCATGCCCGTCGCCGTGTTTATCGCGTTCTCGTAATCGGTCTGCGGGATGTTGATGTAGTACAGCGCCATCAGGATGGCGTAGCCCACGACCACGCCGACGAACACGACCGTCATCGACTCGTTGGGGATGCGGCGGAACAGGCGCTCGAGCGCCGGGTACACGACCCAGGTCATGAGCGTGGCGAGGAAGGCGAAGAACAGGCCGTTTTGCAAGCACACCTGCCCCATGAAGTTGCCGAACATCGTGGAGTAGTCCCACAGCTGCAGGTCTTGGTTCACGACCATGCCCATGCTGAACTCGATGAGCGTGCACACCAGGCCGTTCGCGACGAAGCTTATCGCGAGCGAGACGCCCACCTTCCCGGTCTTGCGCTCCAGGAAGTTCTTCAGCGGGTACAGCAGGATGGCGCACGCGCAGAAGCCGATGCCATACACGGGGAACGGGTAGAGCCAGTCGCTCCAGATCTGGCTCGTGGGGTCGTACACGCCGGGCACGATGCCGTACTTGATGAGCAGGCACACCGCCGCCTCGACCCAATGGCCCACGATCGAGAAGATGATGAAGTAGATGATGAGGTTACGCCAGAATTCCCAGGTCTTCGGCCTGAAAAAGCTCTCTTCCTCGTCGAGGTCCTCGCCGAGCGAGCGGTTGTTGAAGGGCTCGACGAGGGTCGCCTTCACGCGCGAGCTCGTGGCGAAGTACGCGAGCATGAAGATGTCGAAAATCGACATCGTGACCTGCACCTCGATGTTGAAGACGCCGGTCGAGACGTTGATGGCGGTGCCGACGAGGATGTTGAAGAGGCTCACCGCGATGACCCAGACGCGCGTGAGCTTCTTGCGCTTCCAGATGAGCCAGATGGTGACGCCGTCGAGCATGACGTTCAGCAGGTTGAGCGCCTGGCTGAGGTCGATGGAATAGCTGCCCTTGATGTAGGTCGTGAGCGTGAACGTCGTGAACAGGACGTTCCACGCAAGCACGATGACGATGACGAGCAGGAAGCCCAGGCCCGTGGGGTCGCTGTAGCGGATGGCATCGTAGGCCTGGCGGGCCGAACGGGTGGCGGCGCGGTGGTCGGCCTTCGCCTTCTTGCGCGCGGCGCGGGCGCGGGCGCGGGCCACCTTGCGGGCCTCGGAATTGCCCGAGCGTTCGGCGAGAACGGCCAGGCGCTTCGCCTCGGCGGCCTCGTCATCCGATTCCATCGCGATGCCCGCCATGGCCACCGCCTCGGCGGCGTCAAGCTGCGCGGCCTGGGTGATCTTCGCCCTATCGGCGCCCGTCGCAGCATCGGCCGCGTCGAGCGCGCGCTCGAAATCGGCTAACGCCTTGTCCTGTTCAGAGAGCACCGGCGCGGGCTCCTCGGCCTTTCCTCGTCGAGCCATGGCATTCCTTCCGTACTTCGCATGCTAAAGACACGCCGCAGCCGCCTCGAACGAAGCCCTGCTGCGGCGCCATGCAACAGACTGTGCGAAACCTCGCTCGAACCGCTAGGCGAACGTGAGGATCTTGCTGAAGCCCGTCATGTCGAAGACATCCATGACCTCGGGCTGCACGTTACGGAATTCAAGCGAACCACCGGTCGAGACCGCGCGCTTCTGCATCGCGACGATGACGCGCAGGCCGGCAGACGAGACGAAGTCGCATTCGGCCATGTTCACGGCGATGCTCGTCACGCCCTTGGCGTTCAACTCGTTCGAGCATTCCTCGAGCTGAGGCGCCGTGGTGGTATCGAGGCGGCCGACAAGCGAGACGACGGTCGTCGCGCCTTCTTCGTTGAGCTTGATTTCCATGGTCATTCCTCCTTATATGCTTTCATATATGATATTCGGGTTTCGCCGAACCATCTCAAAAAGGCGCCACCGCGCTGAAGCGCCGCGCGCCGGGCAGGGAGCCCGCGTTTACGCCTCGATGGTCAAGACCGTGTTCAAGCCCGTCATCTCGAACACCTCGTTGACCGCCTCGGCCGGATGCTGCAAGCGCAAGGCGCCGCCGCGCGAACGCAGGAGCTTCTCAGCGCCCACGAGCACGCGCAGGCCGGCGGACGAGATGTAGTCGACGCCGGTGAGGTCGATGGCGACATCCGAGACGCCCGACCCGAGGGCGCCGATAGCCGCCTCGAGCTCGGGTGCCGTCTGCACGGTGATCTTCCCCACCGGGCAAATCGTCGCCGACGTGCCTGAAACTTCCTTCGTGATCTGCATTCCCGTGAATCCTTCCCTATCGAACAACATGCCTGCCGTTAGCCTGTTTGCAAAACCTAGCCGCGCAGCAGCGCCTCGATGGGCGCGACACGCTGGGTCGTGATGGTTATCGGCAGCGGCGACCCTTCCGAAAACTCGCCCACATCGCCTCCCTTGAAGTGCACGAGATAGGCCCATTCGCCGCTCATCAGGGCATCGGCCGCATAACCGCCGCCGAGCGCCGCAGCAACCTCGTCGCGGGAAAGCGGCACCGACGCCACGCCGGCGACCTCCATCTTCACGCCATCGACGTTGGCGGCGTCGCCGATATCGACGAGCGCGGCATCGTCTGCGCCAAGCAGGCACATGACGTTTCCATCGTGCAAGATGCCCGTCGACGTGACGCTCGTCGAGTTCGCGCCGAAAAAGCCCCACACGAGCAGTCCGGCGGCGAGCGCGATGACGGCCGCCACGGCCGCGAGCAAGCTCGGGTTCGTCACACGGACGTACTTGTCCAAATCATCGGGGCTGCGCAGCTTGTCTGCAGCTTTCTTGTTGAAAATGGAGCTGGTCGCGTCAGCCACGAACTCCTCCTTCCGCACAGGCAGGACCATGGGAACCGCGCAGAGGCTGCATGTCATACCCGTTCCCTGACATTTCGGCACTATATCGAATATATATTACTCTCTTTGCGAAAGCAGCGAGGAAATCGGCGTCATCCCGAATACGGGGAAGCCGCGATGGCGAGCCCACGCGCGCGGACGAACGGGACGCCGGTCGCGAAGGCCCGCAGCGCGGACGAACGGGACGTCGGGCAAAAGGCTCCGCAACCCAGCCAGGCTAGGCGCCGGGCGCGAGGATCCGCAACGCGAACGAACGGGGCCCGGCGCGAGGACCCGCGGCGCCGGCAGGCTAGGCGCCGGGCGCGAGGACCCGCAGCGCGCGATGATGCATGCGGATGTCGAACGATTCCGCAACGAGCGGCTCGCCGTCTATCTGCACCGGTGGCGGCGCATCGAACGAAAGGCGGATGTGCCCGGCTCGGGCGAAATGAACCTCGGGCGCATTCACATGGTGCGCGTTCTTCGCGGAAAGGAACACCCGCACCGCACGCAGCGTCTTCACCGGCGAGGCATAGCAGATGTCGAAGAGGCCGTCATCGAGCTGCGCCTGGGGGCAGATGCGGAACCCGCCGCCATAGGTTTGCCCGATCTGCACGGCGAGCATCACCATGTCGCCCTCGCGGGGCTCGTCGGCGTCGATTTGCAGGGTGAAGCGGTAGGCGTCGAGATGGAAGAGCATCTGGTCGATGCCCGAGGCCAGGTACAGCGGCGCACCCGAGATATGCAGGCGCTTTCGCCAGGCGACCGTGCCCAGCGCCACGCCCGCATCGAGGCCGAACGAGAGCGTCTCGTCGAAGTACTCCCCGTTGCAGCAGCCGACATCGACCGCGCGTTCGGGGGCGTCCATCAGCGCGGATACGGCCGCGTCGGGGGAAACGGCATGCCGAGCGAACGGGCATAGTCGTTTCCCGAGCCGACGGGCACGACGCCGAACGCCGGCCGGTCAGCTTCGGGAATCTTCATCAGGCCGTTCACGACCTCGTGGATCACGCCGTCGCCGCCGAGGGCGATGACGTTTCGATACCCCGCCGCATCGGCCGCGAGCGCCACGGCGTGCTTCGGCCGATAGGTGTTCGCCACATCGATGGCATGCACCCCGAGTTCGCCGCGCAGGGAGCGCAGCACATGGCGCCCCGCCTCTGCCCCGTGTCCGCGCTTGGCGGCGGGGTTCACGACCAGCAGGGTCTTGCCCTCACGCAACATCGCCGCATGGCCTTCCCGCGCGATGCCTACACGAACTTGACGGCGGTGCCGTAGGCGAGCATCTCGACGGTGCCATCCATCACCGAGCCGCCCGCGAAGCGCATGCAGATGATGGCGTCGGCGCCCAGGCGCTCGGCCTCGGCGATCATGCGCTGCTCAGCCTGGTTGCGGCCGTCCGAGATCATCGAGGTGTAGCTCTTGATCTCGCCGCCGGCGATGTTCTTGAATCCGGCCATGATGTCGCGGCCGATGTTCTTCGAGGTCACGATATTGCCACGCACCAAGCCCAGAATCTGCACCTGCTGGCCGGGCACCACGTCGCACGTCGTCACTATCATGATGGTTCCTTTCGGTTGGTTTGCACTGCTGATAACTATACGTCAACAGGCGGCGAACGGTCTCACCTGCATTTACGGGCCATCGGCCCGCATCGGGCGCCGGGTTGTGCAAATCGCGCGCAGGTCGCGATTGGCTCTTGCATTTTCCCGCCAATGTACCGATAATCCCAGGTTGCGTTCCGTTGAAACCGTTGGAATCGGAAGAGACCGGCGGCGGAGGAACCTCTGGAGAATCTCTTGGATGAGATGCCGAAGGGGCAAGGCGATGCGGGCCATCCGCGCGACCGAAACTCTCAGGCACCAGGACAGAGGAACACGCAAGCGCCTGCCCGGCGCACGCTTCTGCGCCGCATCCGCGAGATTCCCCGGCATACCGGTTTACCCTGAGGGAAAGGTTGTCTCGATGGATGCTCTCTACGACGTCGTCGTAACCATCAACAGCTACTTGTCGAATTACGTGCTGCTGTTCCTGCTCGTCGGAACCGGCCTGTTCTTCACCATCCGCACGCGCGGCGTGCAATTCCGCTGCTTCGCCGAGGGCTTCCGCCGCATGTTCGGCGGTTTCAGCCTGAAGGGCGGCAAGCAGGCAGGCGGCATCAGCTCGTTCCAGGCGCTTGCCACCGCCGTCGCCGCCCAGGTGGGCACCGGCAACATCGTCGGCGCATGCGGCGCCATCCTGCTCGGCGGCCCCGGGGCCATCTTCTGGATGTGGATCATCGCGCTTCTGGGCATGGCCACCAACTACGCCGAAGCCGTGCTCGCGCAGGAGACGCGCGAGGTCGATGGCGAGGGCAACGTCCACGGCGGCCCGGTGTACTACATCCGCCGCGCCTTCACCGGCACTGGCGGCAAGTTCCTCGCCGGCTTCTTCGCCGTGGCCATCATCCTGGCGCTCGGCTTCATGGGCTGCATGGTGCAGTCGAACTCCATCGCCTCGACGATGAACACCGCCTTCGGCATCCCCACGTGGATCATGGGCGTCATCATCGTCGCGCTCGGCGGCTTCGTGTTCATCGGCGGCGTGTCGCGCATCGCGAGCGTCACCGAGAAGGTCGTGCCCATCATGGCCATCATCTACATCCTCGGCGGCATCGCCGTCCTCATCGCCAACTGGCAAAACGTCGGCCCGGCCATCGCCCTCATCTTCCAGTGCGCCTTCAACCCGGCCGCCGAGGTGGGCGGCATGACGTTCGGCATCATCGCCGCCATCACGCAGGGCGCGAAGCGCGGCCTGTTCAGCAACGAGGCTGGCATGGGCTCCACCCCGCATGCGCACGCGCTGGCCAACGTCGCCGAACCGCACGACCAGGGCGTCGTCGCCATGATCGGCGTGTTCATCGACACGATCGTCGTCGTCACCGTTACGGCGCTCGTCGTCATCAGCGTGCTGTTCGTGGGCGATGGCGCCATCGCCCAGGGCTATGCGGCCGCCGTGGATGGCGGCATCGACAAGACGAACATGGCGCAGATCGCCTTCGGCAGCCTGCTCGGCGAATTCGGCGGCAACGCCTTCGTGGCCATCTGCCTGCTGATGTTCGCATTCTCGACCATCATCTCGTGGAACCTGTTCGCCCGTTTGAACGTGGAGTACCTGTTCGGGAAGAAGGGCGTGCTCGGCTTCACCATCATCGCGCTCGTGTTCATCTTCCTGGGCTCCATCCTCTCGAACGACCTGGTGTGGGAGCTCGCCGACATGTTCAACCAGCTGATGGTGCTGCCGAACGCCATCGCGCTCATCGCGCTTTCCGGCTTCGTCGCGAAGACCGCCAAGGCCCATAACGGCAAGCGCAAGTCGCCCGAGGAACTCGAGATCGAGGCCAACATCATCGCCGCGAAATCGGCCGCGGCCGTGCAGGAGGCCGAGGTCCGCGAGGTTTCCGGCATCAAGTAACGCATCGCCCAACTGGCATGAAAACGGCCCGCCACCCGGCGGGTCGTTTCGTTTACGTCCTAGCGCGCGCTGACCGCATCGCCCTTTCCGGGTGTGTCCCCGGTCGCCACATGTATGTCCCCGGTCGCCACATGTATGTCCCCGGTCGCCACATGTATGTCCCCGACGGACACACGCGGCGGGCAACGCGCTACCATGGGGAAACCGGACGGCAGCTGGCGCACGAAACGGAGGAGCACATGGACCACGTGAAACGGATGCTCGAGGGCCTTCCCTACCTTCCCGCTGATGAAACGCTCACGGCGCAGCGGGAAGCCTGTGCGCGCAAGCTCTTCGCCTTCAACCACCTGCCGCCCGAGCGATGGGGCGAGCGGCCCGCCCTGTTGCGGGGCATCTTGGGACACGTGGGGGCGAACCCCGAGGTGAACGCCCCGCTCCTGTGCGACTACGGCTACAACATCCACGTGGGCGACGATTTCTACGCGAACTACAACCTGGTGGTCCTGGATGCGGCGCCGGTACGCATCGGAGACCACTGCTTCATCGCGCCGAACGTGGCCATCTACACGGCGGGCCACCCCTTGCACGCCGACCCGCGCAACCGGGGGTATGAATACGCGTTGCCCGTGACCATCGGGCACAACGTCTGGATCGGCGGCAACAGCGTCATCCTCCCCGGCGTTTCCATCGGCGACAACGCGGTTATCGGGGCCGGCAGCATCGTGAACCGCGACGTGCCGGCAAACACGCTGGCCGTGGGCAACCCCTGCCGCCCCATCCGGCACATCACCGAAGACGACCGGTGCCTGTACCGCACCGGCCATGCCTTCGATTTCCCCTTTAGCGCAGCAACCCCGTAGGCACGGCGGGCGCGTGCTCGCGGCGGTCGTCGATACGGCCCTCGGCCAGGTAGTACTCGTTCAGGTTCGCACGCATGGGCATCGTCTGCCGAATCCTGACGGCATCGTTTTCACACGCGAGCTTGCAGAAGCCGCAACCCACGCATTTATCCTGGTCGATAACGCACTTGCCATCTTCGCGGTACTCGATGCAATGCTGCGGGCACTTCGATGCGCACGCCCCGCATCCCACGCACGCGTCATGGTTCACCGTGGCGGTCCACCCCACCGGCGCACAGCGCATCGAGATGTCCTTCGTGGAGTTCTTCAGCACCTTCATGGCGAGGCAGCAGCACTCGCAGCAGAAGCAGAACATGCGATACTCGTGCATCTCATCGTTTTTCATGTTCCAGATATACTGCTCGCCTTCAACGAAATCGGCCGCACCCATCAGGCCCATCTCGGCCGCCTTCAGTACGTGCTCGATCGCCTCGTCGACCGTCGCCTCGTGGGCGTTTCCCGCCTCGATGGCATGCACGGCGTTCGCATTCAGGAAGATGCACCCGAAATCGTGCGGGTGGTCTTTGCAGTCGAAGTTCTTGCGGCAGATGCAGTAGTCCATGATGGCGATGTGGTGCGCCTCTTTCAGCTCCTGCACGATGAGGTCGACCGGCATCACCACGTTGTGGTGCCCTTCCGCCACATCCACGTTCAACGGCAGCACCGACACATGCGTGTAGCCGCTGTCTTCGAAACCCAAGAATTCACTGGTGAAACGCCGCATCGGCGACCCGATGGGCTCCCCCATGTTTTCCGTGAGCGCCGCGAAGGCCTCGCCGCCGCCGTCGCTGCCGGTAATCATCGCGCTCGTCTTCTCGACGATCTTGTTCTTCACGCCCAAGCCGTTCGCATGGTTCTTACGCATCGGACGCTGCGGCTTCTCGCGAATCTTCAAGCGGTTCTCATCGAGGAACAGCACGTCGCCCGTCGGGGTGATGTTGCCGCCGTCGCGCACGTCGAGCGATTCGATGACCTCGGGGCTCACGCCTTCCCGCTCCAGGCGCACACGGTCGATTCCCCGCGGGGTATACGGCGCGGTGACGTTTCCCGGCGTGGTGAAGATATAGGCCCGCGCCGAGTAGACGAAATAGCCGAGCGCTGCCGCCGCCCCCGCACCCGCCGCAAGCCCGACCTTGCGCGCGATTCCGCGTTTGCCCTGCTTGACCATCAGTGCCCCCATCTCTTCGGGATATTTGATACACGTATTTTAATACATGTATCTCTACCTATTTCACCCATCAATCTGGTAGAGTCGTGGGGAAACCGGTTCCCGAACCCGAACCCAAGGAGGCGCAATGCCACGACCGCGCAACGAAGAGCTGCATCGCCGCGTGACCGCAACGGCGTTCGACCAGCTCCTGACACGGGGAATCGCGGCAACGTCCTATGCTTCGGTCGCAAGCGCCTGCGGCACCACCCGCGCGGTGGTGCAAGACTATTACCCCCGCAAGAACGACATGCTGGGCGCCCTGTCGAAAGCCCTGAACGACATCGCGATGCAGGTGACGCTTGCCGCATACGAAACGCTCGATATCTCCGATGAGCAGGCAAAAAAGGTGGGGCACTTGTTCCTGTCGGGCTCGGCGTATTTCGAGTACATGCAGCGCGCGGCGAGCCGCCGCGATTTCCTGCGCGAGCTGCTGCGCGACCGCGACCAAACCGAGTCGCTCATCTCGAGCGTCATGTACCGTTCATTCGACGAGATTGGGCGGCTCGATGTGGTGGACGACCCCGCCTATCGCAACGACCTCATCATGAGCATCGGCGGATTCTACGAGCTGTTCTACGACCACCTGAAACGCGGGGTGCATTTCGACCCCACGCTCTATTTCGGCCAGATGACGCGCGTGTGGATGCACGCGGCCGGATTCTCACGGGAGCAGACGGCCGAGGTCTTGCGCGCATGCGAAGCCGCCTTGGAAGACATCAACGCCCTGGCCGCACGCATGGAACGCGCCGTCGACGACCTGCTCGCCCGCTAGCGCCTGCTAGTGCATGTCGGCAAAACGCGCTTGAATTTGCGCACGACAATGCATAGATTATCCTGAAACAAACATAAAGGAGCAGGCATGGGCATCGTTCGTTTCCCGCAAAACCGCATCGACTACTTCATCGCCGAGGATATCCCCTACCTCGACCTCACCGGCCATGCACTGGGCATCGGCGCGCAACCGGGACGCATGGAGTACTTCACCCGGCAGGACTGCGTGCTTGCCGGAGCAGCCGTCGTGAGCCGCATGGCCGAAACCCTCGGCTGCCGCGTCGTGTTCGCCGCCGATGACGGCGCGCGCCTCGAAGCCGA
>SUUF01000067.1:0-7160 GCA_015062635.1 Coriobacteriaceae bacterium
GCGGCGCACGCGCTTATGCAGGTCGTCAATCTCCTTGTCGCGGTCCGCCAAACGTCCCTGCAAGTCGAGGATGCGGATAACGCCCGCGAGGTTGATGCCCTCGCCCGTGAGCTCGGAAATCAAGTTCAGGCGCTCGATGTCGGCCTCGGAGTACATGCGGGTATTGCCGCTCGTGCGCTGGGGCGTCACCAGGCCTTTCTGCTCGTACATGCGCAGGGTCTGCGGGTGCACGCCCGCCAGCTCGGCCGCGATTGAAATCATGTAGAGGGGTCGGTTCCTGTCGTTCATCATCGTTTCGCTTCCTCGTCTTGTCCTCGATATGCTCTTGCCGTATCTCTCGTGCTTGCTGAATCGTGTGCGTTACCAGGCGCGCACACCGGCGCCGGGCGCGGACGCAAACGCCTCGAGCGCTTGACGCTGTTCGGGGCTCAGCTTCTCGGGCAGGGCGATCTCGATGGTCATCTTGAAGTCGCCATATCCCGAGCCCTTCAGCTTTTTCGCGCCCTTGCCGCTCATAACCAGGTGCTTCCCGTTCGCGGTCCCCGCCGGAATCCTCACGTTCGCGCGTTTTCCATCGGGGGTGGGAACGGTCACCACCGCGCCGAGCGCGGCCTCTGAAGGCGAAACCGGCACGGTGAGCAGGACGTCGGCGCCATCGCGCTTGAACCACGGGTGCTCCTGGATGCGCGTGGTGACGAGCAGGTTCCCGTTCGGCCCCCCGTTTTGCCCCGGGTTGCCCTTGCCGCGAATGCGCAGCCGGCCGCCGTCGACGGCGCCGGCGGGCACCTTCACGCTCACGTTTTCCTTTTCGCCATTCGGCATGCGCATCACGAGGGTCTTCATGCATCCCTCGAACGCCTCGTCGAACGTAATGGAAATCTCGGCCTTCACGTCGGAGCCTTGCGCCGGCATCGGCGAGCCCGTTCCATTTCCGTTCATGTTCAGGAAATCGAAGCCGCCGAAGGCACCTTCGCCGCGGCGCATGCTCTCGAGGATGTCGGCCCAGTTGATGCTCGCGAATCCGGCGCCGCCGGCGCCGCCGAACGGGTTGCCCGAGAATCCGCCCCCGAAGGGAACCTGATTCGCATTCGCCGTGCCGAACTGGTCGTACATCTTGCGCTTCTTCTCGTCGGAGAGCACTTCGTACGCCTCGTTGATTTCCTTGAATTTCGCCTCGTCGCCACCGGCGTCGGGATGATGCTTGCGCGCCAGCTTGCGATAGGCTTTCTTGATCTCGTCTGCGTCAGCGGTGCGCGACACGCCGAGAATCTTGTAATAATCCGGTGCTCCAGCCATCACGCACCTCCTTTCATTTCAAAGCCGCCTTACCAGAGGCGGGCCCGCAGGCCCGCCTTTGTCGACTCTATTCCTCGGCGCCCTCGTCTTCGGCGGGGCGTTTCGGGCCGCCCGTGGTGACGGTGACCATGGCGGGCCGCAATACCTTGCCGCCCATCTTGTACCCCTTCTGGTACACGGCGGCGACGGTTTCGTCGTATGTCTCGGTGTCGGGCACCGTCGCAACCGCCTGATGCTGAAGGGCATCGAACGGCTCGCCTGCCGGGTCGATGACCTCCACGCCGTCGGTGGTCAGCGTGTTCACCAGCTTGGCGTACACCGCCTCGACACCGCCGAGCAGGTTGTCGGTACCGTTCTTCTCGGCATAGTCGATGGTGCGCTCGAAGTCGTCGAGAACCGGCAGCAAGTCGCCCACGAGCTTTTCCGTGGCGCGGGCCTTTTCCTGCTCGCGCTGCTCGTTCATGCGGCGGCGATAGGTATCCCATTCCGCATGCAGGCGCAGGTACTTGTTCTGCCAGTCGGCAACTTCCTGCTTTGCCTTCGCGAGCTCTTCCGATTCGCTTTCGACGCCGGCCACGGCTTCGTCGGCCTCGGCGCCGATGGCGTCCTCGATATCCTGCTCGCTCGCCGGCGCGGCATCGACGTCAGCCGCTCCTTCGGCGGTCTCGGGCTCAACCGGCTCGGCCGCTTGCCCGTTCTTCTCTTCCTCGGTCATGACTATCGCGCCCCGCTCTTCGGAGCCTCGTCGGCCTCGGCCGGCTCCTCCGCAGCCGCCGCCTTCGGCTCGCCCAGCTTGCTCGCCGCTGCGAAAGCTTTGTCGTAGGCCTCGGAGGCGAGCCCGTAGGCCTTGTCCATGGCCTCGCCCGCCGCTTCCGCCGCCTTGAGCGCCGCCTCGTTCACGCGGCTCGCCGCGCCGCCCGTCAAAGGGTCGGCGATCTCGGCCATGTCGGTGGCAACCTCAGATGCGGCGGCAGCCATGTTCTTCACGCCCTTATACGCCTCTTCCTGAATCGAGCGGTTGAGCCCATGGATGGCGTTCGCGGCTTCCTTCAGCGCGTCACGCGCGGCAGCAGCCTGTTCCTTCACAGCATCGATGCCGTCTTGGTTCTGCTTCTCGTCAGCCATGGTTACTTCCTCTCGTTGTCGTCGTCAACCACTTCGTAATCGGCTTCGATCGTGTCATCGTTGGCGGCATTCTGAGCCTGCGCATAGGGGTCGCCGGCAGCAGCGCCCGGGTTGCCCTGGGCATTGCCATAGACGATCTCGGCCAGCTTATAGCCCGCCTGCTGCAGCACGTTGCTCGCGTTCTTGATGGCCTCGATGTCGGTGCCGTTCAGTGCGGTGCGAGCCTGGGAGATGGCGTCCTCGGCGGCCTTCTTGGTGTCGGCCGGAACCTTGTCGCCCAGCTCCTGGAGCGTCTGCTCGGTGGCGTTGATCAGGCTGTCGCAGTTGTTGCGGGCCTCGGTCTCCTCCTTGCGGCGCTTGTCCTCTTCGGCATGCATCTCGGCGTCGCGCACCATGCGGTCGACTTCGTCGTCGGAAAGCGCGGTGGAGCCGCTGATGGTGATCTGCTGCTGCTTGCCAGTGCCGAGGTCCTTAGCCGACACGTTGACGATGCCGTTGGCGTCGATGTCGAAGGTCACCTCGATCTGCGGGACGCCGCGGCGGGCGGCCGGGATGCCCGAGAGCTGGAAGCGGCCGAGGGTCTTGTTGTCGGCAGCCATCTGACGCTCGCCCTGCAGGACGTGAATCTCGACGCTCGTCTGGTTGTCGGCGGCCGTGGAGTAAATCTCGGTCTTGCGGGTCGGGATGGTGGTGTTGCGGTCGATCATCTTGGTCATCACGCCGCCCATGGTCTCGACGCCCAGCGAAAGCGGGGTCACGTCGAGCAGGAGGATGCCCTCGACGTCGCCGGCAAGCACGCCGCCCTGAACGGCAGCGCCCATGGCCACGACCTCGTCCGGGTTCACCGACATGTTCGGCTGCTTGCCGGTGATCTGCTTTACAAGCTCCTGAACGGCCGGCATACGGGTGGAACCGCCGACGAGGATGACCTCGTTGACCTCACCGGTGGACAGGCCGGCATCCTGCAGCGCACGCTGAACCGGGCCCTTGCAGCGCTCGAGCAGGTCGCGCGTGATGCGCTCGAACTCGACGCGGGTCAGGGTGTAGTCCAGGTGCTTCGGGCCGGTGGCGTCGGCGGTGATGAACGGCAGGTTGATGTTGGCCTGGGAGGTGTTGGACAGCTCCATCTTGGCCTTCTCGGCAGCCTCCTTCAGGCGCTGCAGGGCCATCTTGTCGCCGCGCAGGTCGATGCCGTTGTCCTTCTTGAACTTGTCAGCAAGCCAATCGATGACGCGCTGGTCCCAGTCGTCGCCGCCCAGGTGGTTGTCACCGGCGGTGGAGCACACCTCGAAGACGCCGTCGCCGAGCTCGAGGACCGACACGTCGAAGGTGCCGCCGCCGAGGTCGAAGACGAGAACCTTCTCGTCCTTGTTGGTCTTGTCGAGGCCGTACGCCAGAGCAGCGGCGGTCGGCTCGTTGATGATGCGCATGACCTCGAGGCCGGCGATCTTGCCGGCGTCCTTGGTGGCCTGGCGCTGGGCGTCGTTGAAGTACGCCGGAACGGTGATGACGGCCTGGGTGATGGTCTGGCCGACCTGCTTCTCGGCGTCGGCCTTCAGCTTCTGCAGCACGACAGCCGAAATCTCCTCGGCCATGTAGTCCTTGCCCTCGATGTCGACGACCGCGCGGCCATCCTTGCCCGGCTTGACGCGATAAGCAACGGTCTTCTGCTCTTCGCCGGTCTCGGCATAGGAACGGCCGATGAAACGCTTGATCGAGCTGACGGTGTTCTCGGGGTTCGTGACCGCCTGGTTCTTCGCGGCCTTGCCGACGACGCGCTCGCCATCCTTGCGGAAGCCAACCACAGAAGGCGTGGTGCGGTCGCCCTCGGAGTTGACGAGGATCTCCGGCTCGGAGCCCTCCATAATCGCCATGGCGGAATTCGTCGTGCCAAGGTCGATTCCGATAATCTTTGCCATTGCCTTGCTTCCTTTCTCCATCCGCTTTCATGCGGTACTGATAAACATATGTTCGGTGGCGGGCATAGTCCCGTTCCACGTTGATAGCAATATATAATCTAAGTGCACCATTGTCAAGTTATCTTGAGCATTAGTTCTTAGGTTTCCTAATTCCTACACATTTAGGCAATATTGACCGTTTCGTACATGCCTCGCGCATGCTTCGGCCAAAGAAACGGGCCGGGGCGGATGGGCAGCCCTCCTGCCTCATCCGGTTCCCCGGCCCATTGCCCTACATATATAAGAAGACAGGCCCCGAAGGGCCTGTCCCGCACCATGCGCTCTGTGATGCTTAATCTTCCTGGATTTCGGTGATGGCGCCCATCGGGCACTCTTCCAGGCAGTCACCGCATCCGATGCAAGCATCTTCGTTCACGACCTCGAGGACGCTATCGACAACTTCGATGACTTCCTGCGGGCACGAATCGACGCAGATACCGCAACCGATACAAGTGTCTTCATCAATAATGGGACGTGACATAGCGAGCCTCCATTTCTACCCTACGGCCCCGAGAAACCAGCCGGCCGCATACATTGCATTACCTGTCTGTGCGCAAGATACCACGTAATGCAGAGTTAGCAAACGGTAATTTGCGCATACCGGTGAATGGCGTTCGGGTTTGCGGCGGAAATCGAGGCGCCTGCCATGCAAAGAAATGGGCTGGAGACGCATGCTCCAGCCCATTGCCCAGACTCTCGGTCGCGTTTGCCTAGCAAATGCGGGGCAGCTGCTCGCCGACGAGCATGTCGAGGATGCGCGTGCCACCGAAGGCGGTGCGCAGCGTAACGCGCGGGCCACGTTCGGGGACGGCAGCCGACACTTCGCCGATGATCGCGGCATCGGCGCCATACTTCGAGGCGCGCATCGCGGCGAGGGCGGCATCGGCCTGATCGGCCGCCACCACGCACACCATCTTGCCCTCGTTCGCCACCTGGTACACATCGTACCCAAGCAGCTCGCATGCCCCTTGCACCGCCGGCTTCACCGGCACGGCCTCCTCGTGGACGAGGATGTCGACGTTCGACTGGCTGGCCAGCTCATTGAGCGTGGAAGACAACCCACCGCGGGTGGGGTCGCGGAAGCAGCGGGTCGCAGGAGCCGCCTCGAGCACGGCGGCGATCAGATGGTTCAGCGGCGCCGCATCGCTCTCGATGGCCGCGGTGAATCCCAGCGACTCGCGGCAGCTCATGATCGTGATGCCGTGGTCGCCGAGCGTTCCGGTGAGCAGAACCTTGTCGCCCGGCTGGCACAGCTCGCCTCCCAGGCGCACGCCTGCGGGGATGAAGCCGACGCCGCTCGTGTTGATGTAGACGCCATCGCCATGTCCGCGGTTCACGACCTTGGTGTCGCCGGTGACGATACGCACGCCCGCTTCGGCGGCGGCAGCGGCCATCGACGCGCAAATGCGCTTCAGGTCGGCCACGGGAAAGCCCTCTTCCAAGATGAACCCGCAGCTCAGGTACTTCGGAACGGCACCGCTGGTGGCCACGTCGTTCACCGTGCCGCAAATGGCAAGGCGCCCGATGTCGCCGCCGGGGAAGAATTGCGGCGTCACGACGAAGCTGTCGGTTGAATAGGCGAGCCGCTGGCCATCCTGCGGCAGCGGCAAGTTGGCCGCGTCATTGCCCTCGAGCAATTCGTCGGACCCATACGCCTCGTAAAACACCTGGTCGATGATGCGCTTCATCATCGTCCCGCCAGACCCATGTCCTAACAGTACCGTCTCATCCATTTCAAAAAGTCCCTACCTAAATATTTTCCAACCAGGCACCAGCTTGTCGCGACCGCCAGCAACTCCGTGCGGGCCGGCATCCGGAAGCGGTTTCCGGGGCCACGGTCCGCTGCTCGCGGTTTGCGGGAATTCGCTTCGCTCTTCCCGAAAACACGCTCGTGCGCTTCCCTGGATGCTCATATAAGGGCGAAATCGGAGATTTCGCGACGGCGCGCTTAGAGCGCGCCTGTGGTTTGTCTCATACGGCCCCGGAAACCGCTTCCGGATGCCGGCCCGCCCCTGTTACAAGTTCCCACCAGTAGTAGTCGTGACAAGCTTCCCATTCTTCACGCCGCGCACGCCCAACAGGATGTTCGCGATATCGCGCACATCGCCCGACTCGCCCCGCAGCACGATGACCTCCAGGCAATTGTCGGCATCAAGATGCACGTGCATCGACGAGATGATGCTTCCCAGGTACCGATGCTGGATATCGTGCAGCTTGTTCTGCAGGTCGGTGGTGTGATGGTTGTACACGATGGTCAGCGTGCCCATCACCTCGCGGCCCAAAACCGTGCATTCCTCTTCCACCAGCGCCTCGCGCACCAGGTCGCGAATGACTTCGCTGCGATTCTTCGCCAGCCCGCGCTTCGCCACCAGCTGGTCGAATTGCATCAGCAGGTTCTCGGGCATCGCCACCGAGAACCTCATAAGGTCGTTGCTCACGCAATCACCCCTACGCGGTTACACCAAGCTGACGGTGACCCCGCCGAGCTTCTCGTCGTCATCCTCGATGGCATCCTTCGCGTCGGCCAGCAGCGCACGGGCGTCGTCCAGCAGCGCCTGGACCTGATGCATCACCTCGGAGGTTTTGGCATAGCCGTTGTCCTCGACGGTATGCGCCATCTTGTGAATCCAACGGCGGTTCACGGCCAGCGTATCGTCCATGTAGTCGATCATCTGCTTGTACTGCTCGGTGTTAACGCCATTTGCACACATGTGAATTCCTTTCCCGAACAAAAGGCGGCTTCTTCGGCCACCATACGCCCAAAATGCAAACACACCGCCG
>SUUF01000067.1:7260-10805 GCA_015062635.1 Coriobacteriaceae bacterium
TATTTGTTCAGCTTGCCAGCCGCTTCCTTCTTGCGGTCGACGGCGGAAAGCAGGCGCTTGCGCAGGCGGATGTTCTTCGGGGTGATCTCCACGAGCTCGTCGTCCTGGATGTACTCGAGCGCCTCTTCCAGCGTGAAGCGCACCGGCGGGGTGAGGCTGATGGCCTTGTCGGCGCCGGAGGAACGCTGGTTGCCCAGCTGCTTCGACTTCTCGACGTTCACCACCATGTCGCCTTCCTTGGCGCTCTCGCCCACGATCATGCCCTCGTAGCAGTCTTCGCCCGGGCCCACGAACAGGCGGCCGCGCTCCTGCAGCGTGTCGAGCGCATAGGCCACGGTTTTGCCCGTGCTCATCGAGATCATGCTGCCGTTTTTACGGCCGGCGAACTCGCCGCGCACCACGCCGTACTCGTAGAAATGGTGGAACAGGATGCCCTCGCCGCGGGTGACGTTCAGTACGCGCGTGCGCAGGCCCATCGTGCCGCGCGTCGGGATGTGGAACACGAGGTGCGTCTGCTCGCCGCGCTGGAACATGTCGGTCATCTCGCCGCCGGCAGTGCCGAAGACCTCGATGACCTTGCCGGCATATTCGCTCGGCACGTCGACGGTGGCCTCCTCGATCGGCTCGAGCTTCTTGCCGTTCTCGTCGACCTTCACCAGCACGCGCGGACGTCCCACCTGGAACTCGAAGCCCTCGCGGCGCATCGTCTCCATCAGCACCGACAGATGCAGAACGCCACGGCCGGCGACTTCCATGCCCTGCGTGCCGGGAATCTCGGTGATGCGCATCGAGATGTTCGATTCGGCCTCGTGGTTCAGGCGCTCGCGCAGCTGGCGCGCACCGACGATCTCGCCGTCGCGTCCCACGAGCGGGCTCGTCGAGGCCTCGAAGATAACGGCCATCGTGGGCTCCTGCACCTTGATGGGGTCGAGGCGCACCGGATGCTCGCGGCTCGTCACCATGTCGCCGATGTCGGCGTCTTCCACGCCCACCACGGCCACGATATCGCCGGCGGTCACGACCTTCTGCTCTTTCTTCTGCAGGTTCTCGAACGTGAACACCTGCTTGATGTCGGTGTTATAGCGCGTGCCGTCGTTCTTCAGCACCAGCACGGGCTCGCCCTTGTGGATGGAGCCGGACGACAGGCGTCCGACGCCGATGCGGCCGACGAAGCTCGAATGGTCGACCGTGCACACCTGCAGGGCGATAGGACCATCGGGGTCGACGTCCGGCGCGGGAACCTCCTCCAGGATGGTATCGAGCAGAGGCAGCATGTTCATGTTGCCATCTTCCACCTCGTAACGGGCATAGCCGCCCATCGCGCTCGCGTAGATAATCGGGAAATCGAGCTGCTCGTCGGAAGCGTCGAGCTCGACCATCAGGTCGAACACCTCGTCGACCACTTCCTCGGGGCGACTGCCCGGACGGTCGATCTTGTTGATGACCACGACGATGCGCAGGCCGAGGTTTAGGGCATGCTGCAGCACGAAGCGGGTCTGGGGCATGGGGCCCTCGAACGCATCGACGATGAGCAGGGCGCCATCGGCCATGTTCAGCACGCGCTCGACCTCGCCGCCGAAGTCGGCATGGCCGGGCGTGTCGATGATGTTGATCTTCACATCCTTGTATTGGATGGAGCAGTTCTTCGAGAGGATGGTGATGCCGCGCTCGCGCTCTTGGTCGTTGGAATCGAGCACACGCTCGTCAACCTGCTGGTTCTCGCGGAAGACGCCGGCGGCATACAGCATGCGGTCGACCATCGTGGTCTTGCCGTGGTCAACGTGGGCGATAATCGCGACGTTGCGGATATTCTCTTGCTTCATGGTTACTCTTTCATGCGGTTTTACAGCAGCTCGTTATGGTAACACCCCTACCGCTTACGTAAACTTCCGCACACGAATACCGCATGGAAGCGGGGTCTGGTACCATAACGCCCACATAAACGAGGGAAAGGGAGCGTAATGGGGATCGTTAAAGCCTGGAATTCCATCGGCCTTGTGCCGCGTATTGTCATCGGTTTGGTCATCGGCGCCGTATTGGGTTTGCTGCTGCCATCCGACGGCACGTTTTTGCCGAGTGTCATCACATTGCTCGGCACACTGTTCGTGAACGCGCTGAAGGCGATCGCCCCGCTGCTCGTGTTCTTCTTGGTCATCGGCGCACTTGCAAACGCCCAGGGACACGGCAACATGGGCACGATCATCGCGCTCTATCTTGTCTCGACCTTCATCGCCGCGCTCGTGGCCGTCATCGGCAGCTTCATCTTCCCCATCACGCTCACGCTCAATGGGGTCGAAGCCGCCGACCTCGCGTCGCCGCAGGGAATCGGTGAGGTTCTCACCACGCTCATCGCAAACATGGTGGCCAATCCCATCGACGCCATCGTGAACGCCAACTTCATCGGCGTGCTCGTGTGGGCCGCGCTCATCGGCATCGCGATGCGCCGCATGGGCGACACCACGAAACAGGTCGTCGCCGAAGTGGCCGAGGCGCTCACCCAGGTCGTTCGCTGGATCATCTCGTGCGCGCCGTTCGGCATCATGGGCCTCGTCTACGACGCCGTCGCGAAGAACGGCCCGCA
Source organism: Coriobacteriaceae bacterium (assembly GCA_015062635.1). Classification (GTDB taxonomy): domain Bacteria; phylum Actinomycetota; class Coriobacteriia; order Coriobacteriales; family Eggerthellaceae; genus UMGS1519. Next base: position 9,842 of record SUUF01000067.1, read on the forward strand.
GATTTTCGTGCAGTACGGACAGCTCATCCTGCTGCTCGTCGGCTGCATGCTCTTCATCGCATTCGTCACGAACCCGCTGCTGTCGTACATTGTCACGCGCAAGAACCCGTACCCGCTGGTGCTGCGCACGCTGAAGGACTCCGCCATCACCGCGTTCTTCACCCGCAGCTCCGCCGCGAACATCCCCGTGAACATGGGCCTTTGCGCGAAGCTCGGCCTGAACCCCAACAACTACTCGGTCTCCATCCCGCTCGGCGCCACCATCAACATGGCCGGCGCGGCCGTCACGATCACCGTCATGGCGATGGCTGCGGCGCATACCGGCGGCATTCAAGTCGACCTCGCCGCTGCGGTCATCCTTTCGGGACTCGCGGCAATCTCGGCCTGCGGCGCATCGGGCGTTCCCGGCGGGTCGCTGCTGCTCATCCCGATGGCGTGCTCGCTGTTCGGCATTCCCATCGACATGGCCATGCAGGTCGTCGGCGTCGGCTTCATCATCGGCGTCATCCAAGACTCTTGCGAGACGGCCCTGAATTCGTCCTCGGACGTGCTATTCACCGCCACGGCCGAATACCGCGACTGGGCGAAGGCTGGCCGCGAGTTCACGATGGGCCACGACAACACGCCGCTGAACGAAGCCGCGTAAACCCGGGGCTCCATAGATACAAAGCGGCGGTTGCGCATCGGCAGCCGCCGCTTTTTTGTGCTCGCACGCATGCCGTCGGCATGCCGGTAGTGTGGAATGGGCCGACGAATCCCTGGTCCCTCCGCTACGCAAGCGGCGAATCGTCAGGCGTATCCGGCAGATCTTCGTTCGGGTCGTGGATATTCAAGTCGGCAAGGGTGTTTACGTCGCGGAACGTGCCGCTTGCCCCGCCATCGGCCGCCGGATTGAAATCTTCGGGCGCGATGCGGCTGATGAAATCGTGAAACTCCTCGATCTCTTCCTCGTCGTTGGTCTCGT
>SUUF01000068.1 GCA_015062635.1 Coriobacteriaceae bacterium
TCCGAGAGTTCCATCAGGGCATCGGAAGCCAATCGCTGTTCGCGGTCGGGGCCGCCGCCAAGAAACACGATATCGGCTTGCGAGAAGTCGACAGGTTGCCCATGCTCGACGCGGACCACCTGAGCCTCGATGCCGCGCCACCGCGCGCGGTTCGCCAACACCGTCACATTGCCGCCATCGCCGTACAGGTTCAGCAGCTCGGGGTACAGGTGGACGATGGTCAAACGCCGGCGAAGCGGTTGGGGCGAGGCGGCAGCACGCGTCGGCTGGGAGCCGGACGCGCCATCGGGGAACCGATGAAGGCCATCGAGCTCGGCTTTCACCTGCGGCAATGCCGTGTAGTTGGCTATGACGTAGTAGTTCGCGTCGGGTGCGGCCGCTTGCGCCTGCGCAAGGAAATCCTCGGCGCCATCGACCAGCGGGGCGTCGATTCCCGCATGCTTCAGGCGCACTTGCATGTCGTTGCGTCTGATGCCGCCGGCGAATGCGATGAGGTTGCCGCTTCCGGCGAGCTCCTGGAAGTCGACATCCCACAGCCATGATATGTCGTGCCCGTCGGCTTCCTTGTCGTTGATGAAGAACGCGACGGCTTTCGGGCCGGGGTCGCTTTGGATGATGCGCAGGTTCTGGTTGAAGCCGGTCGGGTTCTTCGCGAGGTTCAGCAAGATGTGCCTGCCGCCGATTTCATATCGCTGCAGCCGCCCGTTTCGCGGCGCGAACGATTCCGCGGCGGTCGTGACGGCGTCGGCGGGAATGCCGCAGCAATCGGCGGCGGCGCATACCGCGAGCAGGTTATATGCCATGTATGTTCCCGTGGCGCCCGCGCGGATCTCCTTCAAGCCTGAAGCGCCCTGCAGGGCGAAAGCGATGCCGTCGTCGTCAATGTGGACGTCGGTGGCCGCATACTGCGGTTCGGCGCGCGAGAATCCGCAGGTCGGACAGCGGTATGCGCCGAGCTGCCCGTATTGGCGCCACGCATAGGCGAGCATGCCATCGCACTGTTGGCACATGCCCGCGTCGGCCACGGCGTTTTGAGGAAGGCCGAGGTCCTCGCCAAGGCCGAAGGCGATGCAGGCGTTTTCCACGCGATTGGCGATGGCCTGGCACAACGGGTCGTCGCTGTTGTAGATGAGCGTGGTGTGCGGTGACTGCGCGAGCGCCTCGGCGATGCTTGCCTGGATGTGGTCGATCTCGCCCATGCGGTCGAGCTGGTCACGGAACAGGTTGAGCAGCAGCACGAAGCGGGGTGACAGATGCGGTACGACATGCGCGAGCCAGAGTTCGTCGCTCTCGAAAACGCCCCAATCGGCGCGCCTCGCATGCAGGAGCGCGGTGGCGATGCCGGAATCGAGGTTGGCGCCCGTCCGGTTGCAGGCGACGGAATAACCCGCCGCCTCGAAGGCGTCGGCAAGCAGGTTCGTGACGGTCGTCTTCCCATTCGTGCCGACGACGATGAGGGATCCTTCCCGCACCCGCGGCGCGAGGTGCGCAATGAGCGTCGGGTCGATATACAGGCCCAGCTTGCCGGGGAAGTTCTCGCCCGGCCGATAGAGGACGCGTTGCAAGGCTCCCGTGGATACCGCGCCCGCCGCGCGGGCAAGTGTGAAACGAATGCTCATCATATGCTCCAACCGACGAAGGGAAACGAGCCGGAATGCATGGCCCGTTTCCCACATGCCATGAACCGAAGGGTTCCCCCGACTCGCTCCCCGGGGATGCACCCGGGCTGGTTGCCTCTCTTTGAGAATGAGTCAAAGGAACGTCCTTCGACTCATTCTTCGACTCATTCGGTCCGCCGACTAGACGGCGTCCTCGCCGCGCTCGCGGGTGCGGATGCGGATAACTTCCTCGACGGGGCTCACGAACACCTTGCCATCGCCCACCTCGCCGGTGGCGGCGGTGTCGCAAATCAGGTCGATCAGGCCATCGACCGCATCGTCGTTCACGACGAGCGCGAACTGCACCTTCGGCACCATGTTCAGCAGCACTTCGGTTCCGCGGAAATACTCCGACCAGCCATGCTGGTTGCCGCATCCCATCACCTGCGCGATGGTCATGCCCGACACGTCGGCGGCGAACAGGGCATCCTTCAGCGGCTCCATTTTCTCGGGCCGCACAATCGCGATGATTCGCTTCATGTTGCTTCCTTTCCTTGTGTGGGGGAGCGGGCCGGAAGACGACCCGTCCCCGACTCGGTTGGCTAGTCCATGCCCAGGTAGGCGGGGTAGGCGCTCTCGCCGTGGCTGGTGACGTCCAGGCCCCGCGCCTCGTCTTCGACGCTCACGCGCAGGCTGCCGTGGAAGGCCGCTTTCACGATGTGGCCGATGATGAACCCGCCCACGATGACGAACGCGAGCGTGACGAGGATGCCGATCACCTGGCTTACCAGCAGCGCGGGGTCGCCGGTGTAGATGAGCCCGCCGAAGTCGGTCCACGACAGCTCGGGCACGCAGAAGATGCCGGTGAGGATGCCGCCGACCACGCCGCCGACCGAGTGGCAGCCGAAGGCGTCGAGCGCATCGTCGTAGCCGATCTTCCGCTTTGCATACGAGATGGCGAAGAAGCAGCAGGGGGCCGTGATAAGGCCGATGGCGATGGCCGCCCACGGTTCGACGAAGCCGGCCGCCGGGGTGATGCCCACGAGCCCCGCCACGAGGCCGGTGCAGGCGCCGACGAGCGTGGGCTTGCCGACGCGCATGCGCTCGACGATCATCCACGAGATCATGCCCGCCGCTGAAGCCGCGATGGTGTTCAGCAGCGCGAGGGCCGCGATGCCGTCAGCCGCGAATTCCGACCCGGCGTTGAAGCCGAACCAGCCGAACCACAGCAGCGTGGCGCCGAGTGCGACGAAGGGCACGTTGTGGGCACGGTAGCTCATCATGCCGAATCCGCGCCGGCGGCCCAGCAGTATGCACAGCACGAGCCCCGTCACGCCCGAGCTGATGTGCACGACGTCGCCACCCGCGAAGTCGAGCGCGCCGATGGTGTCGCCGATGAAGCTACCCTCGCCGCCCCATACCATATGCGCGAGCGGCGCGTAGACAAGGCACACCCAGATGCCGATGAACAGCACGATGGCCCCGAACTTCATGCGCCCGGCAACCGCGCCGGTGATGATGGCGCAGGTGATCATCGCGAATGCCATCTGGAACCCGATGTCGACGATGGCGGGATAGGTGGCGCCTTCGGGCACGTTCGCGGCTTCGGCGAGCATCCCGCTCGTCGCCGCGAGGCACCCTAGCTGGTCGAATCCGCCGAAGAAAGGAATCGAGCCGTCGCCGCCATAGGCGAACGACCACCCGCACACGACCCACATCACGCCGACCACGCCGATGACGGCCATGACCATCATCATGGTGTTGACGACGTTCTTGCGCCGTGAAAGGCCTCCGTAGAAAAATGCCAGACCCGGCGTCATGAGCGCCACCAACATGGTGCAGACGATCATGAATGCCGTCGAACCCGTATCGTACATCGCAACCACCGCCTTTCGAAATCGCTTGCGACAATTCGATTCTGCGGGGGCTTTGTTGCGTCTCTATTACATCGGATGCGCGGAAACGTTTACTTCACGCCTTGGAAACCGCACGGCAACAATCGGCTTGCGGGCGAAAGGCCCGGGCTGACGAATGCCCGGGGCGCTTGACAACCCGTGCGGCAACAATCGGCTGTGCGGGAAAATGCCCGGGTTGACGAACGGCCCGGGGCGCTTGACAACCCAGGCGCCCGTAATCCGATGCGGAGGGTGGCTTACCGGGCGGAATTCACGAGCTTCTTGAGCTCGTTGCGGGTGTCGACACCGGTTTTCTTGTAGATGTGGTTGATGTGGGTCTTCACCGTGCCGGGCGAAATGTACAGCGCCTCGGCTGCTTCCTGAATCGAATCGCCATGCATGATGTGCTCGAGAACCTCGCGCTCGCGGTTCGTCAGGCCGAATTGGGCAGCCACCAGCTCGCAGCGGCGGTTCACGGCCTCCTGCAAGATGGCGCGGCTCACCTCGACGTCGTGGGGGTCTCGACGGCGCGCCTCGTCGTCGAAGGGCGCCGCCTCGTTCGAGTCGCCGCTCGGGGTATCGTCGAGCGTGAATTCGAAGACGAAACCGCCGTCGGCGCGGCCGAACACCATATAGGCCACGAGCATCGCCAGCGCGATCGAGGCGAGCAGCGTGGTGATGGGGTCGTAGTGCGCAAGCTGCCCTATGACGAGCGCGCCGACTAACTTGCCTACGACGGAAGCCATGAGCGCTCCGCCGAACGTGAAGCCCGAGAGGCCGACGACCGAGGTCTCGAAGCGATAGGCGATCTCGCAGAGCGTGATGATGATGAGGACGAGCGCCGTGCAGTAGGCGAACGCGACGAAGATGTCGCCTATCTGCGTGTTGTAGGGCAGCACGATGAGCCCGAGCGCCATGCCGAGCAGCGACACGCGGTACGTGAATCGCACCACATCGCGATGCGAGAAGAAGTGGATGACGACAAGCAGGTAGATGCCGAGCAAGCCGAATCCGAGCGCCCAGAAGCCGAGCTGCCCATATTCGATGTCGACCATCGAGAAGATGAAGCTGTAGAGCATCGCCGTGAGGAGCGGCTGCTTGATGATCGCGAATACCTCGGAGGCAACCCAGGGCGGGCGGGGCCGCATCTCGCGCATCTTCACCTTCTTGATGCGTCGCTCCGAGCTCTTATAGGTGTCGAGGCCGGTGATGATGCGCGCCCCCACGGCAAAGCAGCAGGGGGAGGCCACCGCTAAGATGCAGGTGATGACCACCTGGGCGACATAGGGCAGCTGGAACAAGAGGGGGCAGCCCACGGCCACCACGACGAACGAGCACGCGAAGCAGAATGCAGCGCAGCGCGATTTCACGTAACCGAACAGCTCGCTCCAGTACACGAGTTGCCAACCGTATTCCAACCCCGCTACCAGCGCGCCGATGATTTCCAGATGCAGGGTGACGCCGGGTGCCAGGTTGGCGAACCCCGCCCCGATGATGCCCACGATGGCAAGCACGAGGAACGGCAGGTTCTGCTCGGCCTTCAGGGGAACCACGACATGGGCGAAAAATGCCGCGAAGAGCAGGATGGCTACGTATCCCACCGAGAAGACGAGGCGGTCGGCGAACACCGCCGTTGCCGCTCCTTGTTGCGCGCTCACGATGAAGAGGAACAGGAAGCCCCAGAGCATGAACGAGGCGAGCCCGATGGTGGCGACGGCAACCGTTATCGGCGAATGCGGTTCTATCGTGCGTGCCATATCGAACCCCCTTTGCGCTCTCAACCCCCTGATGAATGAAGTCCCCGTTACCGTTTAATTGTCCGAGACAAGGGTCGTTCCGTCAAATGCAACCGCAAGGTTAGACTCATCGAAATTCCCTATAACTTTTGGTTGCACCCCGGTTCCGAAAAATCAAACCCCGAAAGGAATATGCCGATTGACCTCGAACTTTCATGATGGGCCTTAAGAAGGGGCAAAGGGTGGCCCCGACATGAGAAAGGAAGGAACGTCATGAGTTATTTCCTTACTGAAGACCAGAAGCTCATCGTCCAATCGGTGAACGAGTTCTGCCAGAACTCCAAGATCCAGGAGCTGGCGGCTGAGTGTCGCGCCACGGGCAAGGTATCGCGTGAACTGTGGAGTGCGATGGCGGAGCAGGGATATGTCGGCGCCACCATTCCCGAGGAATACGGTGGCATGGGCTACGACTTCACCACGCTGTTCCTCATCGCCGAGAACCTCGCGTTGAACAGCTTCCCGCTGATGGGCACGCTCACCGGCCACTGCCTGGGCATCTTGCCCATCCTGTTCTGGGGTTCCGACGAGATCAAGGCGAAGTACCTGCCGCGCATCGCCTCGGGCGAGCTGTTGCTGTGCGGTTCGGTCACCGACCCGGCCGGCATGGGCAACTTCCCCGAGTGGGGCTTGAAGGAAGAGAAGGTCGAGGGCGGCTGGAAGCTCAACGGCACGAAGGTGCTTTCCACCAACGCCGACATCGCCGACCTCAAGGTCATCTTCGGGCGTCCTGAAGAGGGCCACAGCATGTTCGACCACGTCTACCTCATCGAGAAGGGCTCCGAGGGCCTGGTCACCGGCCAGCAAGAGAAGAAGCTCGTCCCCGACTGCTCCGATTGGGGCTCGGTCGTGATGAACGACGTGTTCGTGCCCGACGAGAACCGCGTCGACGATAACGGCACCGGCTATTACTGGTTCGGCCTGAGCTTCAGCCAGCTGGCGCTTTCGGGCCTGGCGATGAGCCTCGGCTGCTTCAAGATGGCCTTCGGCTTCACATCGCAGCGCACCCGGTATGGCCGTCCACTTACCGCGCTGCAGAGCGTGAGCCACAAGCTCGCCGACATGGCCATCCGCAACGAGATCAACCGCTCGCTCATCTACAACTGCGTGCGCCTGTGGGACGAGGGCCGCGGCCTCGAATGCTATCGCCTGGGCTGCGCAGCGAAGGCCTTCGTCACCGAGGGCACCAACAAGACCGCGCACGATGCGGCGGTGCTCCATGGCGGCATCGGCTACACCACGCCGGCCATCATCGGCCCGATGTACGCATCGTCGCTGCAGCTCGAGCTTGCCGAGATGCCGGGCGACCTGCATCGCGATTTCCTGATGGAGACCTATGGCGTGAAGCCCGGCTGGAAGAACGGCCAGGCATAACCGCATCAGCGACGGAATGGTTCGAGAGGAGGAAACGATGCCGATAGCAGTGGCCTGCTACAAATGGGTGCTCGACGAAGATGAGATTCGCATCGGCAACGACCTTTCCGTCGACCTCGAGAAGGCGCACGGCAAGATCAGCCTGTTCGACCGCAGCGCCATCGAGGCGGCGACGAGGCTTGCCGAGTCACATGCGGAATTCACGCCGGTGGCGTTGACCTACGGCACCGACGATACCGAGAAGTCGCTGAAGGATGCGCTCTCGCGTGGGCTGGAAGTGGGGTATTGGGTAACATCGCCCGATGCGGCCGAATCGGATGGACGGGCGACGGCGAAGGCGCTTGCCGCGGCGATAGCCCGAATCGACGATGTGGCCCTCGTGTTCTGCGCCGAGGGCGCAAGCGACACCTATGCCCGTCAGGTGGGGCCGCGCTTGGGCGTTGAACTGGGGTGGCCGCTGGTGACCTCGGTTCTGAGCTTCGAGGTGGATGGCGATTCCGTCGTTGCCACGCGCAAGCTCGAAGACACCGTGCAAACGGTGCGGGTGAAGTGCCCAGCGGTCATCTGCGTGCTGCAAGAGGGCTTCGAGCCCCGCGCCGCCGGCCTGAAGGCCATCATGGCCGCGAACAAGAAGCCGAAAGAGCATATCGAGCTTGCGGATCTGGGCGTGGATGCAGCTGGCTTGTCGAAGCGCGTGGCATTGAAGGGCTTCTCGATGGAGCGCAAACACATCGTGATAGCCGAAGAGGATGTCGGATTGGCGGCCCGGGAGCTCGCGGGGGCCTTGCGGAAGGAAGGGGTGCTGTGATGAGCGTGGCATTCATCTGCGCCGATAGCCCCGCCGCCAGCATCGAGCTGGTGGGTTTGGGCAACATGCTCGCAGCCGAGACGCATTGCCTTGCGTTCACCCCGGCCGATGCCGAGGCGCTGAATGATTGCGGGGCGAACAGCGTGGTGCTGCTCGAGGGCGCCGAGCGCCCGATAGAGGGGAACGCCGTGGGCATCGCGGCGCTTCTGAAGGAGCGTTTGGCCGACCTGTTCCTCGTGGGCGCGACTGCCCAAGGGCGCGATTTGGCCGCCCGCGTGGCCGCATACCTCGATTGCGCGATGGCGAGCGATGTGTCGTCGGTGGACATCGCCGGCGACGGGGTCGTGGTGACCCGCAACCTCTATGGCGGCACGGTGGTCGAGGAAGTCGCACTGCCGTTCCCGGCGGTGCTGACCGTGCCGGCCGGCGTGGGCGAGCCCGCATCGGGCGAAGCTCCCGTCGAGGCCGTTGCCGTCGAGTGGGACAATCGCGTGGAGCTCGTCGATGAGCAGCCCATCCAGAAGACGGGCATCAACCTGAAGGAGGCGACGGTCGTCCTTGGCGTGGGCATGGGCTTCAAGCAGAAGGATGACCTGGCCCTGGCCGAAGAGGTGGCCGAAGCCATGGGTGCGGGCATCGGGTGCTCGCGTGCCTTGGTGGAAGAGCGCCATTGGCTGGCGCCCGAGCAGTACATCGGGTTGTCGGGGCTGAGCATCACCCCCGACCTGTACATCGCGGTGGGCATTTCGGGCCAGGTGCAGCATGTGGCTGGAATCCGCGGGGCGAAGGTCATCGCCGCCATCAACGCCGACACGAACGCACCGATTTTCAACGCGGCCGACTACGCGATCATCGGCGACCTGTACGAGGTGCTGCCGCAGCTTGCAAAGGCGGTTCGCGCGTTATAGGGCACGGGCCGCCCCCGGGCGGCCTGCCCGATACCCTGACGTTTCCGGCGCCCGATGCGCCGGCCATTCGAGAAAGGACGTGCCATGGCACAGGTCAATTGGAAGAAATCACCAGAGGAAATCGCCTATTTCAAGGGCAATCCTATCGTCATGGGCGATGAGGAAGGCCTGTACTTCGCGTATGTGACCGACCCTGCGGCCCTTGCCGAGGCGCTGCCCCAGGGCATGGAGATGGTGTCGCCCGTGGTGTTCGGCTATGTCACCCATATCAAGGATCCGTCGTTCTGCATCGGTTATCACGAGGCGGCATTGATGACCATCGGCAACTTCGGCGGGCAGCCGGGCGTGTACCCGCTGGCATTTTTGCTCGACAAGGGCGATACCGGCACGTTCATGGGGCGCGATGTGCTGTCTATTCCGAAGAAGACGGCCGATTCCATCACGCTTACCCGTGACGGCGACAAGATTCATGCCAACGTGAAGCGCCTGGGCATCGACGTCATCGACATCACCGCTGAAGTCGGCGAGTTCAACGACCCGATGTGCGCGCAGGTGTTCGCCGCCCGCGAGCCCGGCGCGGTGGCGCCTGGCCTGAACTATTTCTACAAGTTCGCCGTTGACATGGGTTCTGACGGCGCGGTGAGCATCGGCGATGTGCGCCTGCTGGCATGCCCCATCACGATGACGTATCACACCTGGGAAAACGCGTCGGTGCAGGTGGCGCTGGGCGAATCGGTGGACGACCCGTGGGCGGCCTTGCCGGTGCTGAAGCCGCTCGGCGGCGGGTGGACTAACTTCGACTGCGCGATGAACGGCGTGGCCAAGGTCATCCCCATCGAGGGTGAGGCGGCGGAGGACACCATCGCCAAGAATTTCGCGGCGCGCTACGACCAGTACGCGATGAACGCAAAGTAAAGCGGAAAGCCGCACGAGAAGAGAGGGAGGGGCGTCGTGCGACTGCAATGGCGAAAAGGGACGTTTCGAAGGTTCGTGGAGGAAAGGAGCCATACCATGGCGATTAAGAACGTTACCGTTGCCGGTGGTGGCGTGCTGGGCAGTCAAATTGCCCTGCAAAGCGCCTACTGCGGCATGAATGTGACCATTTGGGGACGCAGCGAGGAGTCGCATGAGCGCACGAAGCCGAAGCTCGAGCGCTATGCGGGCATCTATAAGCAAACGCTTGAGGAAACCAAGACGAACCCCGCGATTCGAGCGCGCGGCCTGTCCGACGAGGGCGCTACGGCCGAAGAGCTCGACGCGCTCATCGCGAAGGTCGACCCGGCGCTTGCTAGCATCAAGTTCACCACGAGCTACGAGGAGGCGGCCAAGGACGCCGACCTCATCATCGAGGCGGTCGTGGAAGATGCCGCGCAGAAAATCGCGTTTTACCAGGCCATCGCGCCGTTCATTCCCGAGCACACGCTGATGGTGACGAACAGCTCGTATATCGTGCCGAGCACGTTCGCGGAATACACGGGTTGCCCCGAGCGGTACCTGGCGATGCATTTCGCGAACGATATATACCGCGGCAACACGGCCGAGATCATGCCGCACCCCGGCACCGACATGGACAACTACAACACGGTCGTCGACTTCGCGCGCGCCATCCGCATGGAGCCCATCTGCCTGTACAAGGAGCAGTTCGGGTATCTGCTGAACAGCCTGCTGCTGCCATGGTTCAGCGCCGCCGAGAACCTGTGGGCCGATGATATTTCCGACCCGCAGACCATCGACAAGGTCTGGATGCTCGCCACCGGCGCGCCGAGCGGCCCGTTCATGATCCTCGACACGGTGAGCCTGCCGACGATTTACGCGGTGCTGAAGACCAACCCCGATGCGCAGGATCCGACCCATGTGAAGTACCGCTTGGCCCAGAAGCTGAAGGAGAAGATTGACAAGGGCGAGACCGGCGTGAATGCCGGCAAGGGATTCTACGACTACACGAAGTAGCGCGGTGGCTCCGGGACATGTCGGATTGGGGCCGCGACCCGCTATGGGTTGCGGCCCTTTCGTTGAATGCGGTAGGAGGGGTTTACCACGAGGTGGCGCCCACGGCGGGATGAGTTTCGCGGACGTATGCGACAACGAGTAGGCGGGCCATAGGCCCGCCGTCGCGAAATCTTCGATTTCGCCCTCTTATGAGCATCCAGGGGAGCACACGAGCGCGTTTGCGCGATGAGCAAAGCGACATCGCGCAAACCGCGAGCAGCGGACCGTGTCCGCGAAACCCATCCCGCCGCGGGCGCCCGTCCCTGGTTGAATTACGCGTCCCTATGCATCGCGTTCACTTCGGCTTGGCTGAACACGGGGCCATCGAGGCAGATGAAGCGCCCGCCGATGTTGCAGCGGCCGCATTTGCCCACGCCGCACTTCATGCGCATCTCGAGCGTGGT
>SUUF01000069.1 GCA_015062635.1 Coriobacteriaceae bacterium
TGCGGATGGGAATACGACCCCGAAGTAGGAGACCCCGACGGCGGCATCGAGCCCGGCACGGCGTTCGAGGACATCCCCGACGATTGGGTATGCCCCGTGTGCGGGGCCTCGAAGGACGACTTCGAGCTCGTCGAGGAGTAGCGGCCGATACCGGCGCTCCTTACGCTGATAATTCGCGAAACGCAGGCGGCGGGTCCCAGTGGCCCGCCGCCTCGGTATAATGGGTGGTCGCCGCCTCCGGCCTACCCGAAAGGAACCCGCCATGCCCGACATGCTGCAGCTGATGAAGAACCGCCACGACGTGCGCAACTATTCCGACGAGCCCATCGCGCCGGAAGTGGTCGAGCGCCTGCAGCGCGAGATCGACGCCGCGAACGAGATTGCCGGGATGCACATCCAGCTCGTGCAAGACGACCCGAAGGGCATCTCGGGCTTCATGGCGGCCTACGAGCAGTTCAAGAACGTGAAGAACTACCTGGTGATGGTGGGGCCGAACACCGGCCGCCTCGACGAGCAGTGCGGCTACTTCGGCGAGCACCTGGTTCTTATCGCGCAGCACCTGGGGCTGAACACCTGCTGGGCGGGGCTCGGCTTCAACCGGAAGAAGGGCTCGTTCGAGAAGCGCGACGGCGAGCGGGCCGCCATCGCCATCGCCATCGGGCACGGCCGTAACCAGGGGGCCTCGAAGGAGATGCCGGCGGCAAGCGACATCAGCAACCTCAACGCCGATTCGCCCGAATGGTTCCGCCAGGGCATCGAGGCCGTGCGCTTGGCGCCCACGGTGCTCGATGAGCAGGGCATCCGCATCGACCTGATGGATACCGCGAACCCCGACGGGCGCCGTCACGTGCGCGTGATCGCCGCCGAAAAGGGGCACTTCAACTATATCGACTTCGGCATCGCGAAATACCATTTCGAGACCATCGCCGGCACATCGAACTTCGTGTGGGTGTAGCAGCCGGAACGCCCGGCCGCAAGGGAGCACCTTCCTAGGCCTCGAGTTTCCCCTGCCCCGGATGCGCATCGAGCCAATCGCGCGCCTTATCGCGGATGGCCAACGTGCCGCCCTTGGCGGCCACTTCCTCGAAATGCGGGCGCGCCTCGTCGGGCTTGCCCTGGGCATCGAGCAGCAACGCATGGCTGTAGGCGGCCTCGACCAGGCGCTCGGGCGCCGCAGCCTGGTTCTCCACGTGCTCGAGCGCATGCTCGGCCTGTTCCCAATCGCCCTTGTCGAGCGCGATTGCGAAATCGAGCTGCGCGAGCAGGTAGCCGGCCGCGCCCTTCAGCGGGTTGCCGTCGGGCAAGCCGTCGTGGATGGCCTGCACCTCGTTCACCATGGCCTCGGCGCTTGCGGTGTCGCCCTTCATGCGGTAGGCGGCCGCGCGCACGCTCTTCACGTTCAGGGCATCGGCCGCTTGGAGCTTGTCGTGGATGCCGCCCACCATCTCGAGCGCATCGTCGGGCTTGCCGTTCAACGCCTGCGCCATGCCATGCAACGTGCGGAACCTCACGCGCTCGGCCCCCTTCTTCGTGCGCTTGGCCGACAGCTCGCACACCCGCTCCATCTTCTGCGAATCGCAATCGACCATGAGGATGCCCTGCAGGCCGGCGAAGTTGCGCAACCGGCGCGCGTTGAGCGCGACGAACACGATGAACGCGACGATGGTGGCGGGGATGAACGCCCAGGTCTGCCCCATGTTCGCCGCCCAGGCGGCGGCGATGATGATGAGGCCGAGCCCCACCATCGAGACGAGGTCGACGATGTAGTCGGCCGCCCAGTACTTGCGGGTTATCTCCTCGGGCTCCATGTCCCGGTACATCGTGGATTGCTGTTCAGCCATATCATGCCCTTTCAGCAGGGGCCGGCTCGCCCCGCGTGTTTTCGATTCGACCCCACAGTGTACAATAAGCGCAGCGCAATTGGATGTTTGGAGGACGATACATGGCACTGCTCACCGATGAAGAATTCGAGGGCGCCATCCAGGCGGCGCTCGACGCGATGCCCGATGCGTTCCTCGACGACCTCGAGAACGTCGTGATCATGGCGCAGGACGAACCCGAAGACTGGCAGCTCGAAACCGGCGAGGGCATCGTTTCGGAAACCGGCGACCTGCTGGGCCTGTACGACGGCGTGAACATGTACGACCGTGGCGATTCGTACGGGGCGTTCGGCGAATATCCCGATGCGATCACCATCTTCAAGGGCCCGCATGAGCGGCTTTCCGACGACAAGGCCGTCGTGCTCGACGAGGTGCGCAAGACCGTCGTGCACGAGATAGGGCACTACTTCGGCATGGACGAGGAGCAGCTCGACGCCATGGGCTATGGCGACCCCGACTGGTAGGACGGCGCACCCCATGGCCCCCGCTTTCGAAATCCCGCGCCGCGCCCGCGCGGTTCCCGCGCTGCTGCTTGCCGTCCTCATCGTGCTCGCGGCGGCGCTGCTCGCGCCCGCACCGCAGGCCGCGGCGCTCGACTCCCCCGCGCGGTGCGGGGCGCTCGCGGTGAAAGACGGCGCGCTCGTATCGGCGAAGACGGGAAAGCCGGTGGTGCTGCGCGGCGTCTCGACGCACGGTCTGGCCTGGTACCCGCAATACGTGAACGATGCGGCGTTCAAGAAACTGCGCACGGACTGGGGCGCGAACTGCATCCGGCTCGCGTTGTATACCGAAGAGTACGGCGGCTACTGCGCTGGCGGCGACAAGCGCGAGCTCATGAAGCTCGTCGATGCGGGCGTGCGCTATGCCACCGCGAACGATATGTACGTGATCATCGACTGGCACACGCTGAGCGACGGGAATCCGAACACGCACGCGAAAGCCGCGAGGAAATTCTTCGCGACCGTGGCGAAGAAGTACGCGAAGCACAAGAACGTGCTGTACGAGATCTGCAACGAGCCCAACGGCAGCACCACGTGGAAACAGGTGAAGTCCTACGCCAAGAAGGTGATTCCCGTCATCAGGAAACACGCGAAGCGCGCGGTCATCCTCGTGGGCACGCCCGAATGGTGCCAGCGCATCGACCAGGCGGCGGCGAGCCCGCTACCCGCGAAATACGCGGCGAACGTGATGTACACCTTCCACTTCTATGCGGGCACGCATAAGGCCGACCTGCGCAAACGCCTTAATGCGGCCTGCAAGGCGGGCATGCCGGTTTTCGTGAGCGAATATGGCATCTGCGATGCTTCCGGCAATGGGGGCATCAGCACCGCGCAGGCGAACAAGTGGATGAAGCTGCTCGACAAGCACCACGTGAGCAGCTGCATCTGGAACCTGTCGAACAAGGCCGAAAGCGCCGCGCTGCTCAAGCCCGGGTTCTCGAAGGCAAGCGGGTTCGGATATAAGAACCTCACGAAAAGCGGCCGCTGGGCCTACAAGATGCTGCGCGCGCACCGTTAGGCACGCGCGCAAGGTTGATGCTTGAGGCGGCGAGCCGGCAACGGCTCGAGGTCGGCGGCTCTCGGTCGGCGGCCCGTGGTCAGCGGCTAGTCGTCGTCTTCCTCTTCGTCATCGTCGTCATCGTCGTCGTCATCGTCATCGTCCGAGCCATCGTCCGAGTCGTCATCATCGTCCCAGTCGTCATCGTTGTCATCCGGGTCGTCATACCGGCCATCGTCCCCGTCATCGTCATCGTCAAAGGCATCGTCTTCGAGCTCGTACACCGCGCCATCCTGCACGCGCTTGTCGCTTTCAACCTGCCACGCGCCGTCATCGTACTCGTACACCGTCTCGCCTTCGACCTTCATATCGTCTTCCAGCTGCCAGGCGCCGTCATCGTATTCGTACACGTTGCCGTTCTCGATCTTCGTATCGTCTTCCGGCGACCAACGACCGCCGTTTGCGTCCATGCCGGAAACATCGGCGACGACCTCGCCCATCACGGGCGCCGCCTGCATCGTGGCAACAGACGCCCCGCCCGACGACACGGCATTCGCGGCCACGGCGATGCCCGAGCCCAGCGCCAGCGCCAGCGCCGCCACGAGCACGGGAGCGATAGCCTTCTTGCCCATTTTCGTGTCCTTCATGAGATTCTCCTTTCCCCGGCTTTCGGGGAAAGTATGGCAAGCGGGCTTGAGAAACGGCTTAGAGGCCCCGGGGCTATGCAAGCCCCATGAGCGTGACGAGCAACGGGATGAACACGAACGACGCCAGTGTCGAAATGACGGTGAGGCGCGCGGCGAAGGTTCCGTCTTGATGGTGGTTGTCGACCCACGCCGGGGCCATCACGCCGACGGGCGCGGCGAACATGATGACGAACACCCAGATGAGCGTCGGGTCGGCGATGAATCGCGCCAGCAGGACATAGCTTGCCGCCGGCACCACGAGCTGCCGGATGAAGGTGTAGGCATACAGGCGGACGTCGGTGAACACGCTTTTCATGTCGGTTTGCGCGAGCGCGCTTCCCACCACCATCATCGCGAGCGGCACGCAGATGCCGCCGATCGTCGCGATGGTCGTGTCGACCATTTCCGGCAAACGCAGGCCCGTGAAGAACAGGAACAGAGCGAACACGCATGCGACGAGCGGCGCGTTCCACAGCATCCGCGGATGGAAATGGAGTTTCAAGCCGCTCGCCTGCCGCCCGGGCTCGCGGCGCGTGGGGTCGCCCGCCTGCAGCACGGCGATGCCCATCGTGCCCAAGAACAGGTTGCACATGAGCACGTAGATGCTCGAGCCGAGCACGGTCTGGCTGCCATAGACCGCGGCGATGATGGGCAGGCACAGGAAGCCCGTGTTCGTGCAGATGTTGCCGAACAGGTAGATGGGGCGTTGCACCTCGGGCACGCGAAGCAGGGCGTTAAGCGCGTAAGCCTCGACGATAAGCAACATGAACTGCGCAAACGCCATCACGAAAAACCAGGGCACCTGCTGTGCGCCCGTGCTGGGGTCGAGCGAGGCCACCGAGGCGATTATCATGCACGGCAGCGCGATGTGGATGAGCAGGCTGTTGATGGAGCTGAAGCCCGCCTTCGTGATGTAGCCGAGCTTCGTGGCGACATAGCCCACCACCACGATGACGAGCATGATGAAGATCTGGGTATATGCGCCTGCGAGTTCAGCCATGCCCCGTAGTGTACGGAATAGCGCTGTCGGAAAGCCCCCGGCAGCTCATCGTGCACGATTTTTCCAGCTCGAGGCAATGCAGGCGTTGCGGTGCGCCCACAGCCGCCCGCGGTCATTTCCGGTGGCGGCAATCCGGCTGCGTGGTCCGTGGTCCGTTGGGGAGGTCCGTTGGGGAGGAGGTCCGTTGGGGACATACATGTGTCGCCACATGTATGTCCCCGGTCGCCACATGTATGTCCCCAAGCGACCACATGCCCCACGCGGCCGGGGTTGTCGCTACCAGCTCAGGAGTTCGTAGCCGTCTTCCGTCACGACGATCTGCACCTCCCATTGGGCGGTGGGCTTGCCGTCGGCGGTGCGCACGGTCCATCCGTTGGGGTCGTTCATGTCGATGGCGGCATCGCCCATGTTCACCATGGGCTCGATGGTGAAGCACATGCCCGGCACGAGGATGGGGCCGGTGCCCGCCTCGGCGACGAAGCTCACGAACGGATCCTCGTGGAACTCGAGGCCGATGCCGTGCCCGCCGAACTCGGCGACGACGGAAAAGCCCGCATCGGTGGCCACCTTGTTCACGGCAGCGCACACATCTCCAAGGTGAATCCACGGCTTCACGGCGGCAAGGCCTGCCTCGACGCTCGCCTTCGTCACGTCGACCAGGCGCTGCCATTCGGGGTCGACCTCGCCGATGCAGTACATGCGCGAGGAATCGCTGAAGTACCCGTCCTTGATGGTCGACATGTCCACGTTCACGATATCGCCGTCCTTCAACACCTCGTCAGGCGACGGGATGCCATGGCACACGACGTCGTTGATGCTCGTGCACACGCTCTTCGGGAAACCCTCGTAATCGAGGTCGGCGGGAATGGCATCATGCTCGATGCAGTAGTTGTAGACCCACTGGTCGATCTCCTCGGTGCTCACGCCGGCGGCGATATGCTCGCCCACGTAATCGAGCACGCCGACGTTCACCTCGGCGGAGCGCTTGATACCCTCGATGTCGGCGGCCGTCTTCAGCAGGTCGCGCGGCAGCACGTCGAAGCCCTGCCCGACGAGCACCTCCATGCGCAAGTCGTTCTTCTGGTGGCATTTCTTATACTTCTGGCCGCTTCCGCACCAGCATTTGTCATTGCGGCCGGGAGTGGGCAATCCGTCAAAGCTCATGTTCGTTCGCATCCTTCGCGCTCGGAAATGTGTTCCCGCCCATCATAGACCAACATACCGCTCCATATGCGTTCAAGTTATGATTCCCTAACTTTTCCCACCGCATACGGCGCACGCGGAAGACGGCAAGGCGGCCGCAGCAAAACGGCAGATCGGCATACCCCGCACACGGCGGCCATGCAGCCCGCAGGCCAAGCCAACCCCGCTAGAACGGCAGCTTGGCATAGAGCTTGAGGGCGGGCTCGACCGGCCCGGGCTGCAGGCGGCGCCGCACGGCCTTCAGCTCCTCGGGGATGTCGATGTGCTGCGGGCACTTCTTCTTGCAGGCACCGCACTCGATGCAGTGGCTGGCCAGGTGCACGTCCGTGCTGCTCGCGCCCACGCTGGTGAAGTAGTTGAACACGCCGGTGAACCACCCGATGGAATACGAGGTGTTGTATGCCGCGAAGCACGCCGGAATGCTGATGCCCTTCGGGCAGGGCATGCAGTAGTTGCATCCCGTGCACGGCACCTTGTAGGATTTCGCGAATTCCTCGCGCACGACCTCATATGCAGCGCGCTCGTCGAGGCTCAGGCACCCCGGCACTGCGGTTTCGGCCGCATCGCAGTTGCCGTCCATCTGGGCGGGATCGTTCATGCCGGAAAGCACGACCGTCACCCCGGGCTGGTCCCACAGCCAGCGCAATCCCCATTCGGCCGGGTGCCGTTCCGGCTCGACCAGCGAAAACGCCCTGCGGGCCGCGTCCGGCAGGCCGGTGGCGAGCTTGCCGCCCAAAAGCGGCTCCATCACGACGACGGGAATCCCCCGCTGCGCAGCCAGCTGCAGGCCCTCGCGCCCGGCCTGGTAGGTCTCGTTCATGTAGTTGTACTGAATCTGCACGAAGTCCCAATCGTAGGCGTCGAGCATCTTCTTGAACTCGACGAGCGAGCCATGGAACGAGAACCCGATGGAGCGAATCGCGCCCTCGCGCTTCTTGCGCGCCACCCACTCGCGCATGCCGAGGGCCTCGAGGCGCTCCCACTGCGCGGCATCGACGATGTTATGCATCAGGTAGTAATCGACATAGCCGGTCTGCAGGCGCGAAAGCGAGGTGGCGAACAGGCGGTCGACATCGGAGATGGATTGGCATTTGCCATGCGGCAGCTTGGTCGCGATGTGCACGCGTTCGCGCAAACCGTGGTTCGCAAGCGCCTTGCCGAGCGCCTCCTCGCTTCCCGGATAGGAATAGGCGGTGTCGAAATAGTTGACACCGCGGTCGAACGCCTGCTTCACCAGGCGGTCTGCCGCCTCCTGGTCGATGACGCCCATCGTGTTGGGGAATCGCATGCATCCGAACCCCAAGGCTGAAAGCCGGTTCCCGCTGCGCTTGTCCTCGCGATATTGCATAGGGCCTCCTCCTGCCGTCTCGGAAGGAGTATAGCGCACGATCAATCCCTCCGCGGGAAAGCCCCTCCTCGGGAAGTCCTTGCACGGGAAAGCGTCGCGCTTCGGCCGCCAGCGCACCCCACCGTGCCGGCGTTACGAAGCCCCGTGGCAGGAGGAATAGGGCTTGCCGCTCCCGCACGGGCACGGGTCGCCGGGCGCGGGATGCAGCATCTCGCCACGCGCGTTGTAGAACACCTTCCGGCCCGACATGTTCTCGAGCACCTCTTGCGGCGACCAGCCGTTGAACTCCCACGACGGCATCGCGCCATAGGCATTCTCGACCAGGCGCTGGTAGAGGTTCGGGTCTTCGCAGCATGCGTTCCAGCCCGCGTCCTCGAGCGCGTTCAGGTATCCGTCCACATCGCCCAAGTCGATGGCATGCGTCATCAAATCTTCCACTGCGCGGTCGGCGAACGTGAAATCGTCTTCGGCATCGGGCACGTGCTCGTCGTAGAAATCGCGCAGCTGAACCATCGCCGGGAGCGCCGCATAGCGCTCGAACGTCGTCCCCTCGGCGGCAGCCGCATCGAGCGGACGGCGCGGCATGCGGGCGCGCACCTCGATCACGCGGGCGCGGTACCGGTCGAGCTCGACGCGTTCGGCGTCGACATCGGCCTGCATCCGCTTCTGCAGGGCGGTCATCGTCGGGCCGTCCATGCCCTCGACGAACAGCTTGTGAATGCTTTGGCGGACCTCGCCCTCATACCGCCGCGCCACGAGCTCGTTCAGGTGGACATCGCTGGCCGAATAGTGCATCAGGTAGCTGTCGCCGTTCCATTGCTGCAACACGAACCCCAGGTCGTCGAACGAATCTTCCCGCATCAGCAAGCCGACGAACTCCTCGAGCGTGTAGGCATCGACCACCGCATTGTGATACAGCTCGTACGCCTCGCGCAGCGTCAGCAGGCCGTAGATCTCGCCCATCGCCTCGGCGCAGTTCACGGCCGCATCCTCGCGGTCGCGCTCATACGAGATCGTCTCGAGGTCGAGCTTCGCGACAAGCGGGCGCAGCTCGACGGGCAGCACGGTCGTGAGCTTCCCGTCGTCCGCGAATTGGAAGACGTAGGGCACCAGCGGCACCGGAAGCGCATGCGCATCGAGCGCATCGAGGTCGTCCTCGCAGCGGCCGCCCGCCTCGACCACGCGCGTGAACAGGTCGAACGCCTGAGGAGAGCAAACCATCAAGTCGTCGCCGAGCGATTGCGCCGCCTGCGAGATGGGCGCGACCAGCATCGCGGCGATGCCGCGCTTGTTCTTGTTGCCATACCGGTGCACGTCGAGCCGCTTGCACAGGTCGACCAGCTCGTTGCGCTTCAAGCACACGGCAAGGCACTCTTCCAGCGACTCGCTCGGCGGCGCGAACGCCGCCTGCTCCGACAGGTGCCGGCGCAGATGATCCTGCAAGCTCGCGAGCAGCTGCTTCGCATGCTCGGCCACGCGCTCTTCTCGCTCCTCGGCCGAAAGCCCGGCAAGCGCGCCGCGATGATACCCCTCGGGCAAGCGCTCGCCCTCGCGCGATTGGCGGGCCTCGAGCTCGAGGCTCGTCATCAGGTCGTCGAATTCCTGCTCGCGAAGCTTCGCGTTATAGGCACGGGCGCGTGTCAGCAGCTCCTCGGGCGTCCATGCGATGCCCTCGCCCTCGTGCGCCGCCAGGCTTTCCCGCATGCTGGCGGTCTCGGCATCGTTGAAGGGGATGCCGTCGCCGTACATCAGCCCATCGCTCACCACCAGGCCCTCGAACGGCAAGAGGGTGGCCACCACCATGTCGGGGCATTGCGGCATGCGCTTCTCGGGATCGTCGTCGAGGCCGGCCACGGCGAACAGGCCCGCCTCGTTCATGAGGATGGCGCGCCCACGCTCGAACCGCACGAGCGTGAAACGCCCGACGAGCGCGTCAGACCACGCCGCCACTGCATCGAGGTCGGCCTTGCGCAGGCCGTTGGGATTCACGCGCACGTATTCTTCCACGACCTCGGGATGCCGCCACATCGTGTCGCACACATAGGCCGCTTTCATCTCGGCGTCTTCGCCCACAATCGGCAGCCGCAAGCCGTCGACGAGGTTCAGGCGGCTGTTCGCGAACACGATGAGGCCGTCGAGGAGTTCGAAAAAGCGGTCGAGCTGTCGGTCGGTAAGATGCATGAACGTCCTTTCGGAAGAATGGTTGCAAGCATCATAGCGCTATTCGCGCGACTTTACGCGAGCAAGCCGGCCGCTCCCATGCCCGCCACCCACAAGAACAGCGTGACCACCGAAATGGCGCTGCTGAAAGCGACGAGCTGGCCGGCAAGCGGACCGTCGCCTCCCATGTTCTCGGCCATCGGGTACGACGCCGAGGCCGTGGGGGCGGCGAACGTCAGCAAGATCATGAAGCGTTCGGGCGCGGAAAGCGGCAGCAACAGGGTGATGGCGAGAACGATCGCGGGGATGACGACCATCTTCACGGCGACCACCGGCACGATGATGCGGCGGTTCTGATGCACCTGGGAGAAATGCATCGTGCCGCCGAGCACGATGAGCGCGAGCGGAATCGAGATGTTGGCCAGCGTGAGCACGGGCGCCTCGATGGGCCCGGGAAGCTTCCAGCCGGCGAAATGGAAGATGAGGCCAGCGATGAAACCCTGGATGAGCGGATTCTTCGCAAGTGAGAGGGCAAGCGTCTTCGGGCTGGCCGCGCCGCCGCGGTAGTATTCGAGCACCAAGATGGCCAGGATGTTGTACGTGGGCGCGATGAAGGCGATGATCGTCGCGGTGGCCACGAGGGCCGCATCCCCGAACACGCTTTCCGCCATGGGAAGGGCGAAGAACACCATGTTCGTGCGGTAGATGGCCTGCACGATCACGCCGCGTTGCTCATTGCCCGGCACGAGGCGCGGCACGACGGCCATCAACACGCCCACCAGCGCAAACACCAGCGCAAGCGCAACGCCGATGTAAAACCAGTTCACCTGGATGTCGTCGTTCACGCGGTAGATGCAGCTGAACATCATGAACGGGAACATCGTCTTGAAGACGAGGGAATTCAGCTTGCGCCACAGGG